>NZ_PPXB01000010.1:0-139056 GCF_002909415.1 Arthrobacter glacialis
ATTCGAAACCAGCTAAACGGTTCCGTCATCACCACAGGGGCGGCAACAACAAAACCAAATAACCAATTCAATATAAATAAATTGGTATCAATAAAACTTGGCACACTATTGAGTTCTCAAACAACAATTACAATTCGAGTAATTCCAAACTGTTTTTCACAATTTGTTTTCGTCGACGTGATGTTTCAATGTTATTTCATCAGAATTCATTTGTCCAATCCGCATTTTGTGCGGGTGGTCACTTTATTAATTCTGCAAACCTATATTTCAATAAACAATTCGAATCGAAGAGACGAATGTATTGTTCAAGAATTTTTTGGTTTGGTTTCCTGCAAGATGGGAGTCGGTGCTTCTCTCGAAGCGGCTCAACCTTGTGCAAGCAACAGATAGAACAATACACTGGTGCCCGCCCCCAATGCAAATCGGGGGCGGGCATCCCCACCCGCACCCTAGCCTCGTACCTCGGCCAGGGAACCCTGCGGGCGTGGGCCCTGTGAAACGTTCGGTGAACGTCAGCTTGCGAGTTCCACCATGGCTAGGGTGCGCTTGCCGCGGCGCACCAGCAGGTACTTGCCATGCAATGCCTCGGATGCACCAAGAACAGCATCAAGATCGGTGACCTTGGCATTGTTCACGTAGGCACCACCCTCCCCCACTGTGCGGCGGGCTTCTGAATTCGTCTTGGACAGTCCTGAAGCAACCAGCAGTTCAACAATGCCCAAGCCGGCAGCCGGAGCAGCTGCGCGCGGCAATTCACGAGTTGCCGATTCCAAGGTTGCAAGATCCAGTTCGGCCAACTCGCCCTGGCCGAACAAGGCAGCGGATGCGGCAATAACCTTTAAGGTGGCGTCCACGCCATGCACCAGGGACGTCACCTGGAAGGCAAGGGTGCGCTGGCCTTCGCGGGCCTGCGGCTTCTGCGCAACAGCATCGGCAATGGAAGCGATTTCCTTGCGGCTAAGGAAGGTGAACACCTTCAGACGGTCCACCACATCAGCATCTGCGGTGTTGAGCCAGAACTGGTACATGTCGAACGGGCTGCACATGGCGGCGTCGAGCCAGATGGCGTTGCCCTCGCTCTTGCCGAACTTGGTGCCATCGGAGTTGGTGATCAACGGTGTGCCCAGCGCGTGGACGGAGGCGCCTTCAACCTTGCGGATCAGGTCTGTGCCGCTGGTCAGGTTGCCCCACTGATCGGAGCCACCCTGCTGCAGAACACAGCCGTACTGGCGGAACAGTTCCAGGTAGTCCATGCCCTGCAGGATCTGGTAGCTGAATTCGGCGTAGCTGATGCCCTCGTCCGAGTTCAGGCGTGAGGCAACAATGTCCTTTTTGATCATGGTGCCGACCCGGAAGTACTTGCCAATGTCGCGCAGGAAATCGATGGCGCTCATGGGCGCCGTCCAGTCGAGGTTGTTGACCATGCGGGCCGCATTCTCACCCTCGAAGGACAGGAAGCGCTGCACCTGGCCCTGCAGGTAGCCAACCCACTCGGAGACCGTCTCTTTCGAGTTCATGGTGCGTTCCGCCGTGGGACGCGGATCCCCCACCAAACCAGTGGAACCGCCCACCAAACCCAGCGGCTTGTGACCGGCCAACTGCATGCGACGCATGGTCAGCAGCTGGACCAGATTGCCCAGGTGCAGGCTGGGGGCGGTGGGGTCGAAGCCACAATAGTACGTGATCGGCTCGCCGGCGAGCAGCTCTTCAAGGGCTGCCTCGTCGGTGGAGACCTGGACCAGGCCTCGCCACTTGAGCTCCTGCCAAACATTGGCGAAGCTGGAGTCGTTCTCGGGGGCGCGGAGTTCAGTTTGCAAAGACACGCTCCAAAATTACCAGTACGACGGCGTTTCTTTCGATTCGTGCCCGCCGTGAGTCCCGCCGTGCCTGCACAGGACAGCGCAGCAGTCCTTTAATGATTGCGGGACCCGCGCTTCAAGCACGGGTCCCGCAGGCGTAGAGGCCGTTGCTACTTTTCGATTCCTACTGGCAATGGCTCGGAGCTGATCAGGCGAAGGCGCTGGGTGGGGCGCGTCATGGCCACATAAAGGTCACCAACGCGGCCGCCGGCACCAGCCAGCAGTGCCGCCGGTTCCACAATCACCACACCATCAAATTCCAGGCCCTTGGCCTCATGAGGATCAATGACCACAATGTTCTGTTCCACGGAACCTGCTCCGTGGCCCACGCGGTGCCCGTACACGGCGCGCAACGCGGCGGCGGTTTCTGCGACCAGGGATGTGGGGGCAATGACGGCCACCAGGCCACCGGCAACTGCCGTGGACTCTTCCTCCATGACGGCTACGACCTGCGCCACCACAGCGTCAGGTGAGACCAGGTCAACCAAAGGTTCCCATTCGCCGTCGCGCACGGCCTTGGGGGCTGACACAATCTGGCCGGCAGCGTTCGCCATCCGCACCGCTGCCTCGGCGATCTGGATGGGCGTGCGGTAGTTGACGCTGAGTTCTTCCAAGTTCCAGCGTTCCCCCATGAACGGGGTCAGCGCCTGCTGCCAGGAAATGGCACCTGCTGCAGAACTTGTCTGGGCAATGTCGCCCACAATGGTGAAGGATTTCACGGGGCAACGGCGCACCAACAGACGCCATTGCATGGGCGAGAGCTCCTGGGCCTCGTCAACCACCACATGGCCGTACGCCCAGGTCCGATCGGTCAGGGCACGCTCAGCATTGCTCAGGCGCTCCCCCTCCACCACGTTGAAGTCGGCCAGCTGCTCGGCAGTCAGCATGCCATCCACACCCGAATCTTCCAACTGCTGGTTCATGTTGGAGATGGCCTTTTCAGCGTTAACGAGATCACGCTTGCGCTGTGCATCCGCGGCGGCCTCGGCCCGGCCGCCCGTCTCATCCAGGTCTCCAAGCAATTCCGCGGCCTCATCGAGCAGCGGAATATCGGACTCGCTCCATGGCGCATTGGCCGGGCGCGCCAACAAAGCCCGCTCTGCATCCGTGAGGTTGGGGGTGACGGCCTTGAGGATTTCGGGCTTGCTGAACATGTCGCGGACAAGCTTTTGCGGGCTCATGGGCATCCAGCACAGGTTCAGCATGACCCGGACGTCGCGTGAACCGCGCACATCGTCGGCCAGGTAGGACCTGTCGGCCGTGTTGCCGGCACTGTTTTCCTCGATGTGCTCGCGCAGTTGGGTGGTCAACTCGCCCAGGAGCGTCTTGACGAATGTTACGCGCGCCTCGTTGTGCGGCTTGCCCAAGGCGCGGGCCCTGTCCCTGGCGCGGCGCACCTGGCGCACGGTGAGCACCAAACGGGTGCCTTCGACGTCGAGCCTCACATCCTGGTGCGGCAGGCGCTGGCGGTTGGCCACGGCGTTGGCAATGACCTGGGTCATCTCGATCCGGCCCTTGAGCAGCGAAACCTCGGGAGTCTCGGGAGCCGTGGCGGTGATGCCGGGCAGCAACTGACCAAGGCTGGCCATGACTACACCGGTTTCACCCAGGGACGGCAGCACGCGCTCAATGTATTTCATGAACGCGTTGGAGGGGCCCACCAGCAGCACGCCGGCCGATTGGAGACGTTCGCGGTGCGTGTAGAGCAGGTACGCGGCACGGTGCAGGGCCACGGCCGTCTTGCCCGTGCCCGGTCCGCCCTGAACTACCAAGGCGCCGCTCAGTGGTGAACGGATAATCCTGTCCTGCTCGGACTGGATGGTGCCAACAATGTCATTCATGCGGCCCGTGCGCTTGGAATTCAAGGCAGCCAGGAGGGCCCCTTCACCCTGGAGGTGCTCGCCGTCGACCAGCATGGTGTGGTCCAGGACGTCGTCCTCGATGGCCTTGACGTTGCGGCCTTGGAGGATGAGATGACGACGTCGGCGCACGCCCATGCGCTCAAAGGCAGTGGCCTGGTAGAAAGTGCCGGCTTCAGGAGCACGCCAGTCAACCATGAGCTGGCGCAGATCCGCAGTGGAGAGCCCAATGCGGCCAATGTAGCGGTTCTCGCCCGATTCCAGGTCGAGGCGGCCAAACACCAGCTTGTCATCCACTGCGTTCAGCTGCGCCAGACGGTTCTCATAGAGCGTGGCAAAAGCGTCGCGTTCGGAGCGGTTCTGGTGCGTGCCCATGGATTTGGCACGGCGCACGTCCGCCAATTGCTCTACTTTTTCGGCTCGAAGTTCGTCCAAGCGGGAGTAGAGACCGTCAACATAGTTACGTTCCTGGGCCAACTCGTGGTCATACATGCAAGACTCCTGAAATGTAAGGCATACCGCCAAAAGGCGGACCGTCTAGTCTATCCCGTGGGACGCTCCGGTGCTGGCAGCTGTGAGCAGAAACGCACAGTTTTTTTCTAGTACGGGCTCTAGTACGGGCTTGCCAGCACGGCCGGCCCTGCACCTTTTTTGGGGGTGGGTTAGACGTGCAGCAGGGACACCACGTTGTGGACTGCCAGATTTGCCCGGCCCGGCAGGGCATCAATTTCGAGCACCACGCCGATGCCGGCCACGTGGGCACCTGTGCGCTCAAGCAAGGCAGCAGCGGCGCCCAGCGTGCCTCCCGTAGCGAGCACGTCGTCGAGAATTAACACACGCGTGCCAGCAGGAACGTCATCTTGGTGCAGTTCCAAGGTCGCCTCACCGTACTCAAGTGAATAGTTCTGCGCGTACACCTCGCGGGGCAGTTTTCCGGCCTTGCGGATGGTGATGACACCGGTTCCTGTGGCGTAGGCTGCGGCAGCTGCCAGCAGGAAGCCGCGGGCCTCCACTCCGGCCACGGCGTCGAACGTCCCGGCGAATTTTTCCACGATGGCATCCACCACCTCTTTCAGGGCCGCACCGTCAGCAAACACGGGGGTTAAATCTTTGAAAACAATTCCCTCCGAAGGGTAGTCCACGACGGTGGCGCAGAGGCCGTTGATAGTGGCTGCAACTCCCGTGTTTTCGGGGTTTTTGGGGCTCTGGGCAGGGGTGTTGAAATTCTGGTTCACAGCTCTACGGTACAGCCTTGAAAAGAGGGGCTTTTCGGATGCCCAAAAAGGTGCTTATATATCTTCCGTGCAACACAACATTTCACTCCCCGGACACGGTGTCCGGCTTGTGCCGTTACGGCGTCGTCACGCGGCAGATTTGTACCCCTACATTGATGTAGACATGTGGGCAGGGATGGCCTCGGAACGGCCAACGTCCAAGCGTGCCCTGGAAAGGCTCTTTGCCACCCGGATTGCCGATCCTTCCATCATTGCCTTTGCCGTGATTGATGATGAGACCGGCACCGTGGCGGGTACCACCAGCCTCTACGACTTTGTGCCGGAGCAGTCACGGGTTGAATTGGGCATGACATTTTTTGGCCGCAACTACTGGGGCCGCAACGTCAATGCGTCCTCGAAACTGGCGCTGCTGACCTTTGCCTTTGAGGAACTTCTGGTGCACCGGGTCACGTTGCGCTGCGATGTGCGCAACGTTCGCAGCGCCGCCGCCATTGTGAAGCTGGGCGCCACGTTGGAAGGTGTGCTGCGCGGATACCGGCACGGCCATGACGGCTCCCGCGTTGACACCAGCGTGTACTCACTGCTGGAACACGAGTGGCCGGCGTCGCGCTCGGGCCTGGTTCACCGGCTCACCCCCGCGGATCTGCTGCCTGAGGTGACGGAACTTATTGAGTTCTCGGAGCAATTGGCGCGGGCCGACGCGGAGTGCGCACCACTCCCGGCTTGAACGCCGAGACGGTGGGATCGCCGTCGATCCAGAACCGCCACGGGTAGTCAGCGGTGCCTCCGGGCCCGCTGATGCCCACCCGCGGGCCGGACATGACATTTTTGGCGGGCGTGTCCGGCAAGGTCACCGAGACTTCGCCCTGGAGCGCACCCAAACCGTTGTGTTCGCGACCAAATCCCATGGCTTTGGCGAGCCGGGCTGGGCCCCGCGCCAGCTCGGCGTCGTTCTTGGCGGTGGGGCGGCGCGAGCGTGCCAACTCCAGGCCCTCAACGATTTCACCTGCCCGCATGAGGCATCCGGAGGATGTCCCCTCCGGGCAGCACACCAGGTTGGCGCAAAAGTGCATGCCGTACGTGAAGTACACGTAGAGGTGTCCGGGCGGGCCGAACATGACGGCGTTGCGGTTGGTCTTGCCCCGGTAACTGTGCGCCCCCGGGTCCGGATCTGCTGAATCCGCCGGGCCCAAATAGGCTTCCACCTCGCTCAGCCGGACGACGACGGGCCCTTGCGGACTTTCATGCCTCACCAAGGCGCCCAGCAGGTAGGGCGCCACCTCCGTGGCAGGTCTTTGGAGGAGTTCAAGGAGGTCCATGGGCGTGCTCATGGACCCACGCTAGCAGGGTGCCGCCGCCGGCGAATTGGCATGGGAGGATGTTTTTATGGCCGTTGCATTGGAATTCACTCCCCCGTTTGAGCCGGGCATCTTTGACTTCCTGGCAGCCCGCGCCGTGGCGGGCGTTGAGGAGGCCGATTCCTGCAGTTACGCGCGTACCTTGCTGTTGCCCGGCGGCCACGGCTGGTTCCATGTTGCGTGGGATGGCAGTGCCTTGTGGCTGGACCATGCGCTCGAGGATCCCGCGGACGCACCCATCTTGCTCAGCAAGGTGCGGCATTTGTTCAACCTGGACCACGACCCTCTGGCCGCCGATGCGGCTTTGGGCACCCATCCCTTGCTGGCTGGGCGGATTGCCTTGCTGCCCGGGATCCGGCTTCCCGGCTGTGTGGACCCGGCGGAAATCTTGATACGGGCAATGGTGGGCCAGCAGATCACCGTGGCAGCAGCACGCACGGCTCTCAACCAGCTGGTGGCACTAAGCACACCAAGCCGCCTGCCGCATGGTTCAATGACCCATTTCTTCCCCACGCCACCTGAGCTAGCGGCCGGTGGCAGGGACATCCTGCGCGGCCCGCAACGCCGGATCGACTCCATCGTTGCCGTGGCCCGGATGCTGGCAGAGGGTTCTCTGCAGCTCGGCCCCGTGGATACGCAGGATTCCTTAGCCGAGAAGTTGCTCCCCATCCCCGGCATCGGCCCTTGGACGGTGGGCTATGTGGCGATGCGGGTGCTCGCCAGCAACGACATTTTCCTGCCCGGCGACTCTGCCGTCCGCAACGGCTACGGGCTGCTGCGCGGAGACACTCTCGCTCAAGCCCGCACCATCAAGGCGGCCGAGCTGGCGCGCATGGCAGAACCGTTGCGGCCGTGGCGGTCCTACGCAACCTTGCACCTGTGGCGTGCCGCCAGCCTGCCGAACGGGCAGTAGTTGTTGATGTTTCGCGTCAACATCAACAACTACTGCCCGTTCGGCAGGCGAGGGTCAGCGGGGGCGCCAGCCCCGGGCGCGTAAGGCGTCGGCAACCTTTCGAACCACCGCAGGCTTGTCGCCACGGAGGTCGTCAAGGGATACTCGGATTTCTTCCCATCCAAGGGCTCGGCTGGTCTCCAGACGGCGGATATCGCGCAAGTACTGGTCCGGGGTGTTGTGGTGGCCGCCGTCGTATTGCAGGCTGATCCGGTACTGGCGGTAGGCGCCGTCGGGCCATATCAGCGGCCGGCCCGCCGGATCGCGCACCACAACATTCAGCTCCGGCTCCGGCAAACCTGCATCCACCAGGGCCAGTCGCATGAGGGTCTCCGGCGGCGAATCGGCGCCAACGCGAATCAATTCCAGGGCAAGCCGGGCGTTGCGCAGGCCCCTACCGCCGTGATGCCGGGCAACCACCTGAACCAGCTCGGCCACGCGGCACATCGCCTCCCGTGGCACGGGAAAATCAGGCCCGTGGCTGCACACCAGAAAATCACCGGCCGCCACCAGATCCTTCAGGGACAGGCATGCGGCGAGGTCCAACCACGTTCGCGCCGGACTGGTGAGACGGACGCCGTCGAGCTCCCAGATTTCACCGTCGGCAAGCGCCAGCCGGTGCCCCACCACATTGACCCTTCTGGGAGCGCCCACCGTGGGTGGATTGGCCAGATGGATGCGCCAGTCGTTGGCGGGCCCGGGCGGCAGTGGAATCCTCCACAGCTGCGCGGCCGATAGGTGACTCAGAACGCTCAGCGGATTGGCCTCGGTGTAGGCCGCCAGGGCTGCGGCGCCCTGAAGCGGCACACCGGCGGGGACCAGGATGCCTCTCGAGACACGGATCAAATCGTTTGCACGGGTGCGCGCCGGGGACAGCCCTGCTTCGGAGGAAGCGCGGGTAGTGAACGATCTTCCGTACAGGTGCTGCGGCAGCTGGATTCGGCGCATATCCAATTGTTTCGCAGGAAAGTGGCCGATTCTCGGTTATCCACAGGCAACTTCCGCTGCGTAAAAATCGAACGGGCAGTAGTTGTTGATGTTTTCGGAAAACATCAACAACTACTGCCCGTTCGCGAGGCAGCAGGGTGGGGCTATTTGGCGGGGAACGCCGAGGGCCAGGGCAGCAGCACCGGCAGTTCCACTGAATCCGCGGCAGCTTCTGCACGCAGCGAACCCATGGTGGGTGTGCGCCCGGACAGCCAGGCGGTGATGTCCGTCAGCATGCCGGAGACGGACACGGTGTTCGAACCCGTCCCCACGGTCATGGGCGGCAACGCCAGCGGCAGCAGCTTCAACTGGATCGAGTCGGGCACCCTGGCGCTGAGGAAATCGATCAGGTACAGGCAGAACTCCTTGGACCAGGTCTCGGGCCCGCGTCCCAACTGCAGATCGGCCAAGTGGATGACCAGTTCACGCCAGTACGCCAAGGCGCCGTCACGCACCACGCCGTTGCGGTAGCTGATGGGCAAATCCCACTGGGCGTTGTCCAGGCCGTCAAGCACGCCCAGGGCTCGCGTGAACCCGGCGGCGATGTACTCCCGGTGCAGTTCTGCTGAATGCCCGGCGTTCATCTCGATGGCCTGCGTCCGCCCGCCCTGGCCGCCGTCGTAAAAATCAATGAGCTCACCGCGCAGGGCGTACTCAACCTGGCGTGCCACGGCATTGGAAACATGGGCAATATGCGCCAAAACGTGGCCGCGGGTCCACCCGGGCAAATCGGTGGGGACCAGGACGTCGTCGTCGCTCAAGTCCACCAACTTTGCGCTCACCGTGTCCGCCGCAGCTTTGAGACGGTCCATGAGCTGCGCATTAGAAATATCAGTCATGCCCCCCAGCATAGCGGCCGAGGGTCCCGCGCCGAGCTTGCGAGGTGTGGGAGGCTGCTGTGCGATAGCGGCCGAGGGTCCCGCGCCGAGCTTGCGAGGTGTGGGAGGCCGAAATGCGATAAAGCAGGAAATGCCCGCATCCACCATGGATACGGGCATTTCCTCATGCTCTGTTGAGAAGTGCGACGCCGGTCAGGCCAGGAAGGCCCTGACCTCGCCCAGCTGCCCCTCAAGGGCCGCCAGCTGCGCCAACACGGCCGAGGGGGCGGTGCCGCCCTGGGCATTGCGGCTGTTCAGCGAACCGTTGGTGCTCAGGACAGTCCGAACCTCGGGTGTGAGGTGCGCAGAAATGCCTGCATACTCGGCATCGCTGAGGTCCCACAGCTCCACGCCACGGCCCTCGGCAAGCTTCACAGCAGCGCCGGAGAGTTCGTGGGCATCGCGGAACGGCACACCCTGGCGGACAAGCCATTCGGCAATGTCGGTTGCCAAGGCAAAGCCCTGCGGCGCCAGTGACTCCATGCGCTCGGTGTTGAACACCAATGTGGCCATCATGCCCGACACGGCAGGGAGCAAGAGCTCAAGGGTGTCAGCGGCGTCAAAGACGGGCTCCTTGTCCTCCTGCAGATCCCTGTTGTACGCAAGGGGCAAGCCCTTGAGAGTTGCCAGCAGGCCAGTCAGGTCGCCAATGAGGCGCCCCGCCTTGCCGCGGGCCAGCTCAGCCACATCCGGGTTCTTCTTCTGCGGCATGATCGAGGATCCCGTGGAGTAGGAATCATGCAAGGTCACAAAGGAGAATTCCTTGGTGGCCCACAGGATGACTTCCTCGGAGATCCGGGACAAGTCCACGCCGATCATGGCGCAGACCCATGCGAACTCGGCAAAGACGTCGCGGGAGGCGGTGCCATCAATGGAGTTCCAGGCTGCCGAGTCAAAGCCAAGCTCAAGTGCGACGGCGTTCGGGTCAAGTCCCAGCGAGGACCCCGCCAAAGCGCCTGAACCGTAAGGCGAAACCGCTGCGCGCTTGTCCCAGTCGACCAGGCGCTGCACATCACGCAACAGCGCCCAGGCGTGGGCCAGCAAATGGTGGCTCAGCAGGATGGGCTGGGCGTGCTGGAGATGCGTGCGCCCCGGCATGGCAACACCGTGGTGTGCCTTGGCCTGCTCCACCAGGGCATCAACCACGGAGAGAACCCCTGCAGCAATGATTCTGGCGTGGTCGCGGAGGTACATGCGCCCCAGCGTAGCAATCTGGTCGTTGCGTGAACGGCCGGCGCGGAGCTTGCCGCCCAGAGCCGTTCCCGCACGCTCAATCAGGCCGCGTTCCAGGGAGCCGTGCACGTCCTCATCGGAGTCGGCCGGGCCGTAGGCGCCGGACTTCACATCGGCTTCGAGCTCCTCGAGCGCCTTGAGCATGCCCGCCAGTTCATCGGCGTCGAGCAGGCCTGCCGTGTTCAAAACACGGGCATGGGCCTTGGAGCCGGCAATGTCATACAGTGCCAGGCGCCAGTCAAAGTGTGTTGACTTGCTCAGTGCCGCCAGGGCGTCTGCGGGGCCGCCCTGAAAACGGCCGCCCCACAGCGCACCCTCGTTCGTACCATGGGCCATGGTTACAGACCCAGGACGCGCTGGTCGCGGGTTGAGGCAACCTTGGAGGACATGCCCCACAGCTCGATGAAGCCCTTGGCCTGTGACTGGTCGAAGGTATCGCCGGTGTCGTAGGTGGCCAGGTCAAAGTCGTAAAGGGACGTCTCGGAACGGCGGCCGTTGACGATGGCCTGGCCACCGTGCAGGGTCATGCGGATGTCACCGGACACGTACTTCTGGGTATCTTCGATGAAGGCGTCCAAGGAACGCTTCAGCGGGGAGAACCACTGGCCGTCGTAGACCAGCTCGGCCCAGCGCTGGCTCACGGTTGCCTTGAAACGGGCCTGCTCACGCTCAAGCGTGATGTCCTCGAGGTGCTTGTGCGCGGTGATCAGGGCCATGGCGCCAGGGGCCTCGTAGATTTCGCGGCTCTTGATGCCTACCAGGCGGTCCTCAACGACGTCGATCCGGCCAACACCTTGTGCGCCGGCGCGGCGGTTCAGTTCCTGGATGGCCTGCAGCGGGGAAACCTTGATGCCATCAATGGCAACGGGGACACCCTGGTGGAAGGAGATGATGACCTCGTCCGGTGCCGGCGGGAATTCCGGGGTGGCCGTGTAGTCGTAAATGTCCTTGGTGGGGGCGTTCCAGATGTCTTCAAGGTAGCCGGTTTCGACGGCGCGGCCCCAGACGTTCTGGTCAATGGAGTACGGGTTCTTCTTGGTGGTTTCGATCGGCAGGTTGTTGGCCTCGGCGTAGGCAATGGCCTTGTCGCGGGTCAGGGCCAAGTCACGGACCGGTGCAATGCACTTCAGGTCCGGGCCCAGAGTCTGGATGCCCACTTCAAAGCGGACCTGGTCGTTGCCCTTGCCGGTGCAGCCGTGGGCTACCGTGGTGGCGCCGAACTCGCGGGCGGCCTTGACCAGGTGCTTGACGATCACGGGGCGAGAGATGGCCGAAACCAAGGGGTAGTGACCCTGGTAGAGGGCGTTGGCCTTCAAGGTGGGCATGGCGTACTCATTGGCGAATTCGTCGCGAGCATCTGCAACGTAGGCTTCCACGGCGCCGCAGCCCAGGGCGCGCTGGCGGATGTCCTCCAGGGACTCGCCACCCTGTCCAACGTCAACAGCAACGGCGATAACTTCGGCCCCTGTTGCTTCGCCGATCCAGCCGATGGCTACGGAGGTGTCGAGGCCGCCGGAGTAGGCCAATACAATGCGTTCAGTCACGTTCGTGTCTCCCTATTTTGTACAACTCGTCAGAGTGTTGTTTCGCGTTACTTCAAAGCATAATGCATGGTTATGCATTCTCACTAAAAGATATTCACAGCGCGCCGCCCCGCCCGTCATTGGCGCCGCCCCCGCCCCGCAAGCGGGCAGCCGGCGAACTGGCGATGCAAGCAAATTCCGGGGGAAGATGGAGGCAAAAGACGCAACCTCATGCCATTGTGGCATGGGGCCGCCACCAGCCGCGACCGGTAGAGGAAATTCCACAATGACAGAACATATTGCACCACCCGCCCCCGCCGTGCCGGTCCCGGGCCTGGAGGACCGGCGCCCGCCGAAACTGGCCAAGGTGCCGGCCTTCATCGAGTACATGGGCCAGGGCTGGGGCACACCCGACAGGACCCCGCCCGTGGTGGCAGGCGCCGCCACAGCTGCCGGGCACCACCGCTCCCGCCTCTCCGAACAGTTCCCCGGCCAGACCCTGGTAATAGGCGCCGGCACCGCTCCCGTGCGCGCCAACGACACCTACTACGACTTCCGGCCGGATTCGGATTTCTACTGGCTCAGCGGCGCCGCGATCGAGGGTGCCGTCCTGGTCATGGCCCCCTCCGGCACATCCCACGACGCAACCCTGTTCATTCCGGCGCCGTTTTATCCCGGCGACCCGCAATTCTTCGCCAACGCAGCCCACGGTGAGATGTGGGTGGGCTCGGCTCCCGACTTTTCCGACTGGGCGCAGGCCCTGTCCCTGCAAGTGCAGCCCCTGACCGAGCTCGACGCCGGCATCACCGCCGCCATGCGGGCCGGCTCGGGCACCCTTGCCGCCGGCATCATCGACTCCGATGTGCGCAGCCGCCACGGGATCGATGCCGGCGGCGACCTGGGACGTGCCCTGGCAGTCCTGCGCATGATCAAGGACGACTGGGAAATTGCCCAGCTGCGCGAGGCCGTGGACCACACAGTGTCCGGCTTTGCCGCCGTCGTGGGTGAAATCCCCGCAGCCGTCAAGGCCGGCGGGGAACGCTGGCTGCAGGGCACCTTTGACAGGCACGCCCGCACGCACGGGAACGGCGTCGGCTACGCCACGATCGTTGGCAGCGGCAAGCACGCACCCACCCTGCACTGGGTGCGCTGCGACGGAACCGTCCTGGAGGACAAGGTGCTGCTGCTGGACATGGGGGTGGAGGCCAACAGCTTTTACACAGCGGACGTGACGCGCACGTTCCCAGGGTCCGGCACGTTCAGCCCCATCCAGCGCCAGGTCCACGACCTGGTGGAAAAATCGCACCGGGCGGGTCTGGCCGCCGTGGGGCCGGGACGGCCGTGGACCGACTTCCACCATGCCAGCATGGAGGTCATCGCCAACGGCCTCAACGATTGGGGGCTGCTGCCGGTCTCCGTGGATGAGGCCCTGTCTCCCGCCGGCCAGCACCACCGCCGTTACCTGGTGTGCGGGGTGGGCCACCACCTGGGCCTTGACGTGCACGACTGCGCCCAGTCCAGCCACGACGACTACCAAGGTGCCACCATGGCGCCCGGAATGGTGCTGGCCGTGGAGCCGGGCCTGTACTTCCACGAACACGACCTGACCCTGCCGCCCGAGTTGCGCGGCATCGGCGTCCGGCTGGAGGACAACGTCCTCATTACGCCCACAGGCTCCGAGGTCATCTCCGATGCGCTCCCCATCACCGCCGCGGGCATTGAGGAATGGGTCGCCACGGTGCAGCGCGGCTAGTTGGCTCGGTGGTTGAGCTTGGTCGGTGGTTGAGCTTGTCGAAACCTGAGTCTCGACAAGCTCAACCAGCGGTGTTGCCCGCCCTACGCTCCGGAACCGGATTCCGCAGCGAACTGCAGGAACCGCTCGGCCACGTCCGCCCCGCCCAGGGGGTCCCGGGTGATGACCATGACGGTGTCGTCCCCGGCGATGGTGCCAAGTATGGCCGGCATGACCGAATGGTCAATGGCCAGCGCCAGGAAGTTTGCGGCTCCCGGCGGGGTCCGCAGCACGGCAATGTTGCCCGAGGACTCCGCCGTCACCAGCAGCTCCCCGCACAGGCGGATCAGGCGGGTGTCCAGCAGCTCCTGCGATGACGCCGAATGCACGCTGCGGTCCCCGCCCTCCGGGGGCAGCGCATAAATCAAGGCCCCGTCCTTGCCGCGCACCCGCACGGCCCGCAACTCCACGAGGTCACGCGACAGCGTTGCCTGGCCCACCACCAAACCGTCGTCGGCCAGCAAACTGGCCAACTCCGCCTGTGAACGCACGGCACGGTTGGTCAGCAAGGCCTGCACGCGTGCCTGCCGGGCAATTTTGGTGGCCGGCATTCCTGCCCCGGGAGCCGTTGATTTGGACATGGCTAGCTGCCGGCCTCGCTGTTGGCGGCTTCGGCGGCGGACTTTTCCACCAGCCAGACCATGAGGGCCTTTTGGGCGTGCAGGCGGTTCTCCGCCTCATCCCACACCACTGACTGCGGCCCGTCGATGACGGAGGCCGCGATCTCATAGCCTCGGTAGGCGGGCAGGCAATGCAGCACAATGGCGTCGGGCGCCGCCTGGGCCAGCGCTGCGTCGTCGAGCGCGTAATCCTTGAACAGCTCCAGGCGCTGGGCCTTTTCATCCTCCTGCCCCATGGAAACCCACGTGTCAGTGACCAGCACGTCGGCACCGGCAACGGCCGAGGCCACATCTGTGGTGATCAGGACCGAGCCGCCGGTGAGCAGGGCACATTCCTGGGCGGCCTGCACGACGGCGTCGGCCGGCAAATACCCTGCCGGTCCGGTGATGCGCACGTGCATGCCCGCCGTGACCCCTGCCAGCAGGTAGGAGTTGGCCATGTTGTTGGCACTGTCCCCCAGGTAGGTCATGGTCAGCCCCGCCAGGTTTCCCTTGTGCTCCTTGATGGTGAGCAGGTCAGCGAGAAGCTGGCACGGGTGGTAGTCATCGGAGAGGGCGTTGATGACGGGCACCTTGGAGTTGGCGGCCATTTCCTCCAGCCCGGCCTGGCTGTAGGTGCGCCACACGATGGTGGAAACCATGCGCTCAAGGACCTTGGCGGTGTCGCTCACGGATTCCTTGTGACCAATCTGGGCCTCACCCGGGTTGATGATCAGAGGGTTTCCGCCCAGAGCCGCAATGCCGGCGGCAAAGGAGACGCGGGTGCGGGTGGAAGTCTTGTCAAAGATCACTGCCACCGTTTGGGCGCCGGATCCAGCACCTGCAAACGTGTTTTTGGAATACGGTGCCTTCTTTAGAAGCGCAGCCAGCTCCAACACCTCAGCCTGTTCGGCCGGGCTCAGGTCAGTGTCGATGAGGAAATGCCTGGTCATGGTTAGTTTCCTTCCAGATTCGCCGCTGCCACAGCTGTGGCAATCAGCGACGGCAGTGCTGCGATGAATGACTGGGCCTGCTCGGCGGTCAAGTTCAGTGGCGGGGCCAAACGGACGGTGTTGGGGCGCGGGGCGTTGACAATGAATCCAGCATCAAGCGCGGCACTGACAACACCGGCAGCCACTGGTGCTGCCAGGTCAAAACCGATCAGCAGGCCAAAGGCGCGGACCTCAGTGACGCCGTCGACCGGGGCAATGCCCTGGGCGAAGATTTCGCTGACAGTGCGCACATTGGCCAGCACCTGCGCGGACTCCAATACGTGCAAGGTGGCCAGGGCCGCGGCGGTTGCCACGGGGTTCCCGCCAAAGGTTGTGCCGTGCTGGCCGGCGCTGAGGAGCTGTGAGGGGCCTTCGCCGAAGGTGATGATGGCACCGATGGGGAACCCGCCACCCAAACCTTTGGCCAGGGTCATGGCGTCGGGGGTGATGCCCGCGGCGATGCCGGCGAACCAATCGCCCGTGCGGCCAACACCTGTCTGGACCTCGTCCAGAATCAACAGCGCACCGTGTTCGCGTGTCAGTTCCCGGGCAGCCTGCAAGTACTCGGCGGAGAGCGGGCGGACGCCGGCCTCGCCCTGGATGGGTTCGATAACCAGCGCGGCAACCGTCCCATCCATGGCATCGCGCAGGGCGTCAACGTCGTCAAAGGCAATATGGCGCACACCTGCCGGCATGGGCTCAAACGGTTCCCGGTACGCCTGCTTGGCCGTCATGGCCAAAGCTCCCATGGTGCGGCCGTGGAAGCCGCCCTCGAGCGCCAAAATGGTGGGGCGGGCCGCACCGCCATGGGCGCGGGCCAGCTTGAACGCTGCCTCGTTGGCCTCGGTGCCGGAGTTGGCGAAGAAGACCTTGGAACCCTCCGGCGCCTGGCTCAGTTGGAGCAGCTTTTCAGCCAGGGCAATCTGGGTGGGGCTGGTGAAGAAGTTGGAGACGTGGCCCAGTGTGGCAAGCTGGCTGGTGATGACCGAGGTGACAAAGGGGTGGGCGTGGCCCAGCGCGTTGACGGCGATGCCGCCGAGCAGGTCCAGGTATTCCTTGCCGTCGGCGTCCCAGACCAGGGCGCCGGCGCCGCGCACCAGCACCCGCTGGGGGCTGCCAAAGACGCCCATGAGGGAGTCGCTGTAGCGGGCCAGCCACTGGGCGCTGGTCCCGGTGCCGGTGACGGCCGCAGCGTTTGCGTTGCGCAGATCTGCTGTCTGCTTGTCCTCAGTCATTATTTCTCATCCTCATCCGGGAAAATTTGGGTCCCGTTGCCTTCAAATGTCATCAGTTCCAGCAGCACCGAGTGGGCGCTGCGCCCGTCCACCACTGCCGCGCGTTCCACTCCTCCGTCCACGGCCGCCAGGCAGGCACCCATCTTGGGGATCATGCCCGATTCCAGCCGGGGCAGCATCTCACGCAGGTCGTTGGCGCTGAGCTCGCTGAGCAGCGAGGACTTGTCCGGCCAGTTCGCATAGAGACCTTTGACGTCGGTCAGGATCACCAGGCGCGAGGCCTGCAAGGCGATGGCCAGGGCTGCCGCGGCCGTGTCTGCGTTGACGTTAAGTACGGTTGAGGGGTCCCCCAGCTCGGGGGCAACGGTGGAAATCACCGGGATCCGGCCGGCCTCCAGCAGGTCCAAGATGGCGCCGGGGTTTACCCCCACCACCTCGCCCACCAGACCCAAGTCAACGGGCAGGCCGTCCACAATGGTGCCCGTCCGCTCAGCCTGCAACAACGCGCCGTCCTCGCCGGAGAGTCCCACGGCATAGGCGCCGTGCTCGTTGATCAGGCCCACCAGTTCGCGGCCCACCTGGCCTGTCAGAACCATCCTGACAACTTCCATGGCCTCAGGTGTGGTGACGCGCAGCCCGCCCTTGAACTCGCTCTTGATATCCAGGCGCTTGAGCATGGCGTTGATCTGCGGCCCACCACCGTGAACCACCACGGGCTTGATTCCCACATGGTGCATGAACACAATATCCTCGGCGAAGGCACGGCGCAGCTCATCGTTGATCATGGCGTTGCCGCCGTACTTGACAACCACCACCGTGTCAGCAAACTGCTGAATCCACGGCAAGGCCTCAATCAAAGTGCCAGCCTTGCCCTGCGCTGTAGCCACCGAACCCATCATGTTTTCCTTCAATCCTGTTGTGTACTGCCTATGTGTGGCGCCGCCTCCCGGCGGACCGCCGCGGCGTTCCCAACTCTCGTGGCACCCAAGGCGACCGTGCATTCTAGGTGGCGGAGCCGGCGTTTTTTGTAGGCGACGTAAAGGAGACCGTAAGGCCGCCCGCGGCCGTCGGTCGGATAGTCGCCGAGGGAATGCCGGTCCGCCGCCGAGCCCAACAACAGCCGACGGCCAAGCGCTTACGAGGAGTAGGCGCTGTTTTCTTCGACGTACGCGTGCGTGAGGTCGTTGGTCCAGATCGTGGCGGAGGCCAGGCCTGCGTTGAGATCGATCTCCACGGTGACTTCACGGCCGCTGAGATCCACCAGGTCGCGGGAGTCGCCAATGCAGCCGTTGCGGCAGATCTGGATGCCGTTGATGCTGACGTTGATCTTGTCCGGGTCGAAGACGGCGTCGGTGGTGCCCACGGAGGCCAGGACGCGGCCCCAGTTGGGGTCGTTGCCGAAGATGGCTGCCTTGAACAGGTTGGAGCGGGCCACTGAACGGGAGACCACTTCGGCGTCGCGTTCGCTGTCCGCGTTGGTGGTGGTGATGGCGATGTCGTGGCTTGCGCCCTCGGCATCGGCAATCAAGTCGCGGGCTAGGGTGGCGCACACCTGGGTCAGGCCGGCGGTGAATTCATCCATGTCCGGGAAGGCCGTGGAGGCACCGGAGGCCATGAGGAGAACGGTGTCATTGGTGGACATGCAACCGTCGGAGTCGGCACGGTTGAAGGTGACACGGACGGCGTCGCGCAGTGCGGCGTCGAGCCCTTCAGCCTCAACCGCGGCGTCGGTGGTGATAACAACCAGCATGGTGGCCAGTCCGGGCGCCAACATACCGGCTCCCTTGGCCATGCCGCCAATACTGTAGCTCAGCCCCTCGGCATTGGGTTCGGAGGTCCACGCTGCCTGCTTGGGGACGGTGTCTGTGGTCATGATCGCAGTGGCGGCGGCAGCTCCGCCGTCGGAGACCAGGGCAGCCGCGGCGGCTTCAACGCCGGGCAGGATCTTGTCCATGGGCAGCTGCTCCCCGATCAATCCGGTGGAGCAGACGGCAACGTCGGTGGCGGAGATGCCCAGAATATCCGCGACTTTCTCGGCGGTGGCGTGCGTGTTTTGGAAGCCCTCGGGGCCAGTGCAGGCGTTGGCGCCACCGGAGTTCAGCACCACGGCATCAACCCGGCCGTCGCGCAGGACCTGGCGGGACCAGTGGATGGGCGCGGCCGCTACACGGTTGGTGGTGAAGACGGCTGCGGCGGTGCGCTCGGGACCGTCATTGATGACCAGAGCCAGGTCCGGGTTGCCGGACGTCTTCAGCCCGGCAGTAACGCCGGCTGCGCGGAATCCTCGTGCAGTTGTCACGCTCATGGTGCTACTCCTTGGAAGGTCAAGCCCGTGGTTTCGGCCAGGCCGAGGGCGATGTTCATGGACTGTACTGCGCCGCCGGCGGTGCCTTTGGTCAAGTTGTCAATGGCGCAGCAGACAATCACGCGGTTGACGTGGGCGTCGTAGGCGATTTGCATGGCCGCATAGTTGGAGCCCTGCACGGACTTGGTGGAGGGCCACTGTCCCTCCGGGAGGACATGCACAAAGGGTTCATCCTCGTAGGCTTCCACCCAGATTTGGCGTAATGCCGAGGCGGGGTCTTCAAGGGCCGCGATCTCTGCGGAGACCTTTGCCGTGGCGGTGGTGAGGATGCCGCGGCTCATGGGCGCCAGGGTGGGTGTGAAGGAAACGCGCACATCCAGTCCGGATGCGGCGGAAAGGCCCTGCTCAATTTCAGGGGTGTGCCGGTGCCCGCCACCCACGCCATAGGGGCTCATGGAACCCATGACTTCCGAGCCGATCAAGTTGATCTTGGCTGCCTTTCCCGCACCCGAGGTGCCCGAGGCTGCAACAATGACCACGTCATCAGGGGCCAGTGCGTTGGCGGCGAAGCCGGGCATCAGGGCCAGCAGGGAGCTCGTGGGGTAGCAGCCGGGAACGGCAATGCGCTTGGATCCGCGGATCCTTTCCCGGTGGCCGGGCAGTTCGGGCAGGCCGTAGGGCCAGGTGCCGGCGTGGGCAGACCCGTAGAACTTTTCCCACGCTGTGGAATCTTCCAGACGGTGGTCGGCTCCGGCGTCGATCACCAAGGTGTCGGCGGGAAGCTGCGCCGCGATGGCCGCGGAGGCGCCGTGCGGCAGTGCCAGGAAGACGACGTCGTGCCCTGAGAGGTTCTCAACTGTTGTGTCCACCAGGATGCGGTCGGCCAGGGCGTGCAGATGGGGGGCCAGAGAACCCAGCCGGGCACCTGCGTTGCTGTGAGCCGTGATGGCCCCAATGCTCACATCGGGGTGGCTGGCCAGTAGGCGCAGCACCTCTCCCCCGGCATATCCGCTGGCTCCTGAGACGGCTACAGAAATTGTCATATGTCGACTATACAGCAGAATTATTCACTATCACCGATATTTATGCATGTCATTTGATTTCCCTTTCAGCAGTCGGTTCTATGATGATCATGGAGGAATTGCTTTCTTGCGAAACCGCCAATAACCGATTGGGAGTTCATCATGACCGAGCACTGCAATGCCATTGTCGCTTCAGCCCCGGGCGGCCCGGAGGTTTTGGTGCTGACGCACGTTCCCATGCCCGTCCCCGGGTCGGGCGAGCTGCTGGTCAAGGTGGCGGCCGTTGGTGTGAACTTCATTGAGAGCTACCAGCGTCAGGGCATCTATCCCGTGCCGTTTCCCTTTACCCCTGGCGCCGAAGCCGCCGGAACGGTTGTTGCCGTGGGGTCAGGCGTCCATGGTTTTGCCGTGGGCGACCGCATTGCCACGGCCGAAGGCAGTGCCTGCTACGCCGAATTTGCCATTGTGCCCGCCCTCAAGGCCTTGCATGTCCCAGCTGGCGTGCCGCTGGACGTGGCTGCGGCCTTGCCGTTGCAGGGCATGACGGCCCATTACCTGATGAACTCCACCTACCGCGTGGAGCCGGGCCAAAGCGTCCTGCTCCACGCTGGTGCCGGCGGCGTTGGTTTGCTGCTGACCCAGCTGCTGAAGGAGCGCGAGGCCCGAGTCATCACCACCGTTTCCACGGAAGAGAAGGAAGAGCTCTCCCGAGTGGCCGGCGCCGATGAGGTGCTGGGATATGAGAACTTTGCCGAGCAGGTCCGCGAGCTCACCGATGGGGATGGCGTGGATGTGGTGTTCGACGGCGTAGGCAAGGACACGTTCGACGGCTCGCTGGCGTCCTTGCGCACCAGGGGAACGCTGGTGCTTTTTGGTGGCTCTTCCGGGCAGGTGCCGCCCTTTGATTTGCAGCGGCTCAACGCCGGCGGTTCACTGACGGTTGTTCGACCCAAACTTGCCGACTACCTCCGCAACCCACAAGAGCGCTCCTGGCGGGCAACCGAGGTGTTCAACGCCGCGGCCTCAGGTCATCTGAGCGCCCGGATCGGCGCCCGCTTCCCGCTCGCCGAGGCGGGCGCTGCACACGCGGCACTCCAAGGCCGCCGCACCACAGGCAAGGTGATACTGGAGCCATGAGCAGGTTAACGTCCGCGACCCCTGTCCTGGGGTGCAATTTGGCGACTCACACCCAGCAACATGTTGCCTGCTATTCAACTTCCGTTCATCTTAGTGGGGCACGGTAAGCCAGTGAACTCTGCCTCAACGAATATCCCTCAGATTCAAGTACCCGCATCCAGCGAAGATGTACAGTCCAGCCAATTTGCCGCACAAATGCCCGGACATGACTTGGCACCGGAACCCAGGACCCTGTGGGACATCGTTCAGGCCACAGCAGAACTGCACCCCGATGCCACTGCGTTGGATGACGGCACGAAAGCCCTGAGCTACGAAGACTTCCTGCACGCTGTACGAAACAAGGCCGGGGAATTGACTCAGGCTGGCTTGGGCGCCGGGGACCGCATAGGAGTGCGGATTCCTTCCGGCACCTCGGCGCTTTATCTGGCAATATTAGCGATCCTGTCCATTGGTGCCGCCTATGTTCCGGTGGATGCAGATGATCCGGAGGAACGGGCGGCACTGGTTTTCGGCGAAGCCAAGGTGGCCGCCGTGCTCGGAGACCCGCAGACCGGCCAAGCCCTGACCATGTCCGGTGAACGCCCGGCCCCCTTTGCCGAAACGCGCGAACCCGTCCCGAGCGATGATGCCTGGATCATCTTCACCTCAGGCTCCACCGGCACCCCGAAAGGTGTGGCGGTCAGCAACCGCTCAGCCGCCGCGTTCGTCGATGCCGAAGCCCGCATTTTCCTGCAGGCCGAGCCGATCGGCCCCGAAGACCGGGTCCTGGCTGGACTGTCAGTTGCCTTCGATGCCTCTTGTGAGGAGATGTGGCTTGCCTGGCGCTACGGCGCGGCGCTGGTCCCCGCACCGCGTTCCTTGGTCCGTTCGGGCATGGACCTGGGCCCGTGGCTGATTTCCCATGGCATCACTGTTGTCTCCACCGTTCCGACGCTGGCAGCCTTGTGGCCTGCGGAAGCGCTGGAATCCGTGCGCCTGCTCATCTTTGGCGGCGAAGCCTGCCCGCCGGAGCTGGCCACCCGCCTGGCTGTCCGCGGCCGCGAAGTCTGGAACACCTACGGACCCACCGAGGCAACAGTGGTTGCGTGCGCTGCACCGCTGGGCGGCCCCGGGCCTGTTCGGATCGGGCTGCCGCTGAACGGCTGGGATCTGGCAGTTGTCGACTCCGCCGGAGCACCCGTGGCCGAGGGCGAAGTCGGCGAATTGATTATTGCCGGCGTTGGCCTGGCCCGCTATCTGGACCCGGCCAAGGATGCCGAAAAGTACGCGCCCATGCCCGCGTTTGGCTGGGACCGCGCCTACCGCAGCGGTGACTTGGTCAGGCTGGAAAGCGCCGGGCTGGTCTTCATGGGCCGTGCCGATGACCAGGTGAAGCTCGGCGGGCGGCGCATTGAACTCGGCGAAATTGACGCGGCACTGCAGGCACTGCCTGAGATTTCCGGCGCCGCCGCCGCTGTCCAGGAAACGGCGGGCGGCAGCCAGCTACTGGTCGGTTACCTGGTCCCGGCCACCGGAACCACCCCTGATGCGGGCGCGCTGCGCTCCTTGCTGGCCGAATCGCTGCCAGCGGCCTTGATCCCGCTGCTGACATTCACCGATTCCCTACCCACCAAAACCAGCGGAAAAGTGGACCGCAAGGCTCTGCCCTGGCCTCTGGAACACCCCTCTGACGACGACGGTTCCCTCGCCGGGACGTTGGCACCAGAGGCGCAGTGGGTCCTTGAACAATGGCAGGCTGTGCTGGGCGGCTCGCCATCCTCGCTCGACACTGATTTTTTCGCCAGCGGAGGTGGCAGCCTGGCTGCCGCCCAGCTGGTGTCGGCCCTGCGCAAGCGGTATCCGCGCATCACGGTTGCCGATGTCTATTCACATCCTCGAATCGGGGCCCTTCTGGAACTGGTCTTGGGCTCTGTCCCCGTCGCTGATGCGGGCGAAATCGTCAACCGCACTGTGGGGCGGACCCGGCGCAGCTCACAGGTTTTTCAGACGCTCATGGGTGTGCCGCTTCATGTCCTGGTGGGAATGCGCTGGCTCACGTACTTGATGGCGTTGAACAATATCGCAGCGTGGCAGGGCATCCTGCCTGGCGCGCCGATCATTTCCTGGTGGTGGGTGGCAGCGTCATGGGCGGTGTTTGTATCACCCTGGGGCCGGATGGGCATTTCGGTGGTCGCAGCCAGGCTGCTGCTCCGCGGGATCCAGCCAGGCAGTTATCCGCGCTCCGGCAAAGTACATCTGCAGCTGTGGCTGTCCGAACAAATTGCCGACATGTCAGCTGCCGTTTCACTGGCCAGTGCACCATGGGTGCCCTACTATGCCCGAGCCTTGGGTGTGACGATGGGAAAAAACGTTGACCTGCATTCGGTGCCACCGGTCACCGGCCTGCTGAGCCTGGCTGACGGTTGCTCCATTGAACCGGAGGTGGATCTTTCCGGCTGGTGGATCGATGGCGACTGGGTGCACATTGGCGAAATTTCCATTGGCGCCGGGGCTGTGGTCGGAGCCCGCAGCACGCTGATGCCCGGTGCACGCATCGGCGCCGGAGCACAGGTGGCCCCTGGCTCCGCGGTGCGCGGCAAAGTTAAGCCCGGGGTCACGGTTTCCGGCTCCCCGGCGGAACGAACCGGCAAGGCCAAGCACTCCTGGCCGGATCTGCGCACCGCCACCACGTGGCGCGCTGACCTGCCCTTTGCCGGCGCCTCCGCACTGCTCTCCCTGCTGCCCTTTGTGGCGGCAGCCGCGGCTGTGTCGACGGTATTGGCTGCCATCGCCGGCCAACCGTCATTGTCCGCATCCCTGCCCACCCTGTTGTGGGCGGTTCCCGTGGCAGCCCTGGCCTGGTTCCTGACGCTGCTGGTGCTGATTCTGGTGACGGTGCGGCTGCTCGGCGTGGGACTGAGGGAGGGGCACTACCCGGTCCGCAGCCGGATCGGGTGGCAGGTGTGGGCCACCGAAAGGGTCCTGGACATGGCCCGGGATCTACTATTCCCCATCTATGCCAGCCTCTTCACCCCCGTGTGGCTGCGCCTGTTGGGCGCGAAAGTCGGCAAGAACGTGGAAGCCTCCACGGTGCTGTTGTTGCCGAAGATGACAACCATCGGCTCCGGCGCCTTCTTGGCCGATGACACCATGATCGCCTCCTATGAACTGGGCGGGGGCTACATCCACATCGCACCAGCAAAGGTGGGCAAGCGCTCCTTTCTGGGCAACTCAGGCATGGCGGCGGCCGGGCGGACCATGCCGCGCAACTCACTCGTGGCCGTGCTTTCGGCGGCACCAGCTAAAGCAAAGGCCGGCACCTCATGGCTGGGCAGCCCGCCCGTCCGCCTGCGCCGCACCAACCTGAATACCGATGAGTCCCTGACCTTCGCCCCGCCACTGCGGCTCAAGCTGGCCCGGGCCCTGTGGGAAAGTTGCCGGTTGATCCCCACGGTACTCTCGGTGGCTATCGCAGCCGCAGTACTTGTCGCGTTCGACGCCCTGGCCCTTGCCGGCGGCTACTGGCTCGCGGCCCTGCTGAGCGGCATCGTCATCATGGTGGCGGGCGCCGTGGCGGCTGGTAGCGCCGTCGCTGCTAAATGGCTGCTGGTAGGGCGGATCAAGCGCGGAGAGCACCCGCTGTGGAGCTCCTTCATCTGGCGCAACGAGGTAGTGGACACGTTTATAGAGTTGGTCAGTGCGCCTTGGTTTGCGCGGGCGGCCGTGGGCACGCCTGCCATGGTGTGGTGGCTGCGCGCACTGGGCGCAAAGATTGGCCACGGCACGTGGTGTGAAAGCTACTGGCTGCCGGAGGCCGATCTTGTCTCGCTCGGCGAAAATTCCACCGTCAACCGTGGCTGTGTGATCCAGACCCACCTGTTCCACGACAGGGTCATGGCCATTGATACAGTTACGTTGGAGGCCGGAGCCACCATGGGCCCCCATGGGGTGATCCTGCCGGCGGCGTCCATCGCCACCAGCGGCACTGTGGGCCCGGCGTCCCTGGTGATGCGCGGTGAAAGCGTGCCCGCCAGCAGCTATTGGATGGGCAACCCCATCAGCCCCTGGAAGGGTCCGGAATTCGCGGACCGTGCCTGACCCCAACCGATTCGGATACTTTACCCAGCATGAATTTCCTGCACCGCCCCCGGCATGCGGCGACCCCGGACATCCCGGCCCTCCCCGACCCCTATATCCCCCGACACGGCAGCACTAGCTACGCGGTGGACCATTATGAGTTGGAATTAGAAGTCCGACTCGCCGGGAACCAGTTGCAGGGGCGAGCCGTCATCACCGCCCGCGCCCTGGTTGCTCTCGACACGGTGGAACTGGACCTCGTGGGCCTGGGCATGGACAAGGCCTCCGTGGATGGCGTTCGCGTGCTCAAGCATTCCCACCGCCAGGGGAAACTGCGGTTACAGCTCCCCTCCCTGGTAGAGGCTGGAGCAGGGTTCACTCTGGACATCCGGTACAGCGGCATTCCCGCAGCAGACGACGGCGCGTGGGGTGAGGTGGGGTGGGAAGAGCTGGACGACGGCGTCTTGGTTGCCGGCCAGCCCACCGGAGCGCCCACGTGGTTCCCGTGCAATGACAGGCCGGACAACAAGGCTTCCTATCGTTTTAGCGTGACCACCGACGCGGACTACACGGCCGTGTGCAACGGTGTGCTCCTGTCACGCACCAAGAAGTCCAGCCGCGAAACGTGGGTATACGAACAGTCCGCCCCGATGGCCACCTACTTGGCCACCGTGCAGATTGGCCGGTATAAGTTGCTCGCCCTCCCCGCCCCGGAAACCCAGTCACAGTTGCCCATCACGGTGGCCGTGCCGAAACAGCTTCAGGCGAAGGCAGCCACCGCCCTGAGCAGGCAGCGAGAAATGGTGGACGTCTTCACACAGCGTTTTGGCCCCTACCCCTTTGAGACCTACACCGTGGTGGTTACGGCGGACGCGCTGGAAATCCCGCTCGAGGCGCAATCCCTGTCCATCCTGGGCCGCAACCATCTGGACACTGGCTGGGAATCCCAGCGGCTCATCGCCCACGAACTGTCCCACCAGTGGTTTGGGAACTCGCTCACCCTGGAGTCGTGGCGTGATATCTGGCTGCACGAAGGATTCGCCTGCTATGCCGAGTGGCTATGGTCCGAAGAAAGCGGGTCCATGACCGTGGCCGAACGGGCCACGGCGGCCCACGCGAAGTTGCGAACCGAGCCCATGGACCTGGCTGTGGGCGATCCCGGTTCAGCGCTGATGTTTGATGACCGCGTGTACAAGCGAGGCGCCCTGGCCCTGGAGGCCCTCCACGCTGCGGCAGGTCAGGAGAACTTTTTTGCCCTGCTCCAGCGCTGGGTGGCGGAGCACCGCCACGGCTCGGTGTCCACGGCAGCCTTTGTCTCCTTGGCCGATCAGGTGTGTGCCGAGGTGACAGGATTCTCAGCCGCAGCCATCCTCACCCCGTGGCTGTACCAGCAGCAGCTGCCGCCACTGCCCCGACGCTAACCGCAACACCCGAAGCCACGCCTTCGACCTGCGGGAATCAGGCTACGGTGGTAGACATGCCTGCAACCAACGTTTTAGAACCCCCTTGCCCCGTACCGGTCGTGCTTTCCGGGTTTGGTCCTGTTGGCCAGGAATTCTTCAACAGGCTCCGCGCCAACCACCACCAGGATTTCTACGTTGCGGGCATCCGGGGACGCGCCGATGAAGTCATGTTGGGCCCGGATGCCAAGGTGCCGGAACGGGCTCAGTGGCATCCACTAACACCCATCGCAGAGTTTCTTCAACGAACTGGGGCTTTGATCCTGGTCCAGGCCATCCCGTCTTCCCTCGAAGCCCACCCGCGGGCACTCGAAGAGTCAATCACGGCACTTGGCCGAGGCGTGCACGTTGTGTCGGCAACGAAAAATCACCTCCTCACACACTGGCGGGAACTCGAAGCAGCGGCCCAAACTGGTGGCAGCCGCATCCGAATCTCCGGAGCCACGGGCGCCGCATTGCCGGCTGCTGATCTGGCTCGCATTGGTGTTAATGGCCTGAACGCTCGCGCGATCCGTGCCTGTCCGAACGGAACATCAACGTTTGTGCTGGATCGAATGGGACGGGGCGACAGCCTCGAGGATGCCGTCAAGGAGGCTCAACGACTCGGCATTGCCGAGTCGAATACGAGCGCCGACCTCAGCGGCTCCGACGCAGCCACCAAGACGCGATTGATCGCCGGCATGCTGTGGGGCTGGGACGTGGCCAAGATTCACGTTGACACAGAAACCATTGATGAGAACTCGGTCCGGGTCGCAGGAGCATCGGCCAGTTCGAGCCAACGACTTCGTGCGGTGGCCTCGGCATCAGTTGACCAGGCGATGAAGGTCACCGTGCGGTTGGAACTCGTCAGCTCCCAAGACCCCCTCTTTCACCTGACTGGTCCGGAAAAAGCCATGACTTTCTCCTGTCCTGAGGCCGGGGACATCACAGTACACGGTGGACGTTCCAGCCCGGCCGGAGCTGGCTTGGCCATGGTCAAAGACGTTCTCAACCTGCTCCCTACCCGGACTACTGGCTTCCACTGAGTTTTCCTTTCACGCTCTGGTACGCACTGCCACGGCGGCGGCGAATCCGTGTGGCAATCCCACTTCCGCAGACACAACATCCCGAACGTCCACCTCTGACCCCTGCACCCCCCCTGTCTTCCCTGGAAACGCGTTAATGAGGGTGGGGTCGGTGCGCAGGCCCAGACCGGAATACTTGGCCAGCGCTTCCTTACGCGCCCACGCCGCCGCCCGCCATGCGTTTCGCTCTTCGGGGGCGACCCGGCTGAGAAGTAACTTTTCGGCGGGGCTCAGCGCCACGTCGTCGAACCCGTCAAAGGCAAGCTGGGCGATGTTTTGCAGATCCACGCCGAGGGGCACCTCTGCCGCGCGCACCATGGCGGCCAAGGCCCACCCACGGCTGCGCGAAAAACTGATCGACAAGTCAGCAGTGACACCGTTCACCAAGTATCCCGGCCGGCCGTGCGAGCGCAGCGGATGGGGCCCGCAATCGGGGCAGCTGTAGGCGGAAACCAGGTTGTGCGGGGCGGCATCGAGCACTTCGGCAGCCATGAGGCGCAGTGCCGCGCGCCCGGCAATGAAATCACGCCGTGTTGGTGGATCCACGATGGTGGCGGCCCGGGCGTTTTCGGCGGGGTCCAGCTGCCCGGCCAGGCTCTGGTCCACGGCCGCCAGCTCGAAGGCACGCACCAGGACGTGTTTGTGTAAAAGCACCTCAACTCCGGCCTCGTTCACGTTGGCTCCACCTTCTGTTCATCTTCCGTATTTAATGTCTCGATAAGGTCGGGCCATGACTCGACCCGCCCCGGATTTCACCGGTTTTACCGTTATTGACAACGACGACGACGATCCTGTTCTGTTGTCCCCGGATGGATCCCCGGTGGACACCTGGCGCGACGGCTACCCCTACGATGCACGGCTGGAAAGGGATGTCTACGACATTGAAAAACGGCTGCTGCAAATTGAACTGCTGAAGCTGCAGCAATGGATCAAGGCTACCGGGCGGCGAGTGGTCATCTTATTCGAGGGTCGTGATGCAGCCGGCAAGGGCGGCACCATCAAGCGGTTCACCGAACACCTGAACCCGCGCGGCACCCGTGTGGTGGCCTTGGAAAAACCCAGCCAGCGCGAGTCGTCCCAATGGTACTTCCAGCGGTATGTGGCTCACCTGCCCAGCGCCGGGGAGATGGTTTTGTTTGACAGGTCCTGGTACAACCGGACAGGCGTTGAACGTGTCATGGGGTTTTGCACCAAGGAACAATATGACGAGTTCATCCGTCAGACCCCGTTGTTTGAACGCATGCTGGTCAATGACGGCGTGACCGTCATCAAGTTCTGGTTTTCCGTCACGCAGGCCGAACAACGGACCCGCTTCATCATCCGTCAGGTGGATCCCGTTCGGCAGTGGAAACTCTCCCCCATGGACCTGGCGTCTCTGGACAAGTGGGATGCTTACACCGCTGCCAAGGAACGCATGTTTAAGCGCACAGACACCCGTCACGCTCCGTGGACTGTGGTCAAGTCCAATGACAAGAAGAGGGCCCGGCTGGCTGCCATGCGCCATGTGCTGAGCATGTTTGACTACACGGGCAAGGACCATGAGCTGGTGGGCGTGCCCGATCCCCACATCGTGGGGCCTGCCTCGGCCGTGGTGGGCGAAGGCGAGGAATTTTAGGAGCTGTCCTTCGCAGGACATAGGATTCGAGCATGCAAAGACTTTCAAACGGAGCCTTTCAACTCAGCAAGTCCCGCGGAGCCAACGGCTATGTGGTTGCTGCCGGGGAACAGCTTGTCCTCATCGACCCAGGCATGGCTTCGGGCTCGGCCGGCGTGGTGAACGAGCTTCGGGAGGCTGGCCTGCTGACGGCTGTTCGACACGTGCTGCTCACACATTACGACCTGGACCATGCAGGAGCGGCAAAAGCTGTGGCCGCGGCGGCCGGGGCTACAGTTTGGATCAGCCGGCTCGATGCGCAGGTGCTGAGTGGCCAGTTGAAGCCACGCACGTTTTTTCGCCGACTGAGCACCGCGTTCGGAAAGCCACAGCTGCCGGAGTCCGTCTCCTACATTGGCGAGTCCGACGGCTTCCCCATGGGCATCACGGCCGTTGCGGCGCCGGGTCACACGGCCGGCCACTATGCATTTCACTGGGAAGACTCCCTGTTCATCGGCGACGCAGCCTTGGTGCGGCAAGACGGCTCCCTGAAACAATTTCCGGGCTTCATCATTACGGACAAGCCCACAGCGCTTCAAACGGCAGCCGCACTGGAGGCGATGGATGTTGGGTGGGTCTGCCCAGGTCACGGCAAGGTCACCCGAAAGCCTTAAGCAACTAACCCGCAGAAAACGCCGAAAACGACCGTGAAATCGCGTTTTTTCGGCTTTTTCTGCGGGTCAGTTTGGAGGGCGCGTGGGCCCGAGTGCGCCCTGGCGGGCCCATGGCCCGAAAAAAATGAGACTCTTTCCAATCCAAGAACCAACAGTGCTCCGAATCACATGGTGGACGAGCCCAACGATGGACCGTCCACCCTGTATCAGGAGGATTCTCATGCACAAGAAATCTGCATTACTGATCGCGCCCGTGCTCGCACTGGCAGCTTTGTCCATGTCCGCCGGGGCCGCCATGGCCCATGCGGAAGACACCACCACCTATGAAACCAGTCTGGGGGCCATCAACGGCAGCAACGCCACCGGCTCAGTGTGGATCTCCCTTCATGGAGACCAGGCCACCGTGACGCAGGAAGTCAGCGGACTGGCCGCCACCTTCGACGGTGCACCCTACCCGCACGTGCAGCATATCCACATTGACGCGGCAGGTGTTTGCCCGGCACCCGCCGCCGACACCAATGGTGACGGCGTCATCAGCACCACTGAGGGTGCGCCGTCGTACGGCAAGATCGGCACCACCCTTTCCACCAGCGGTGACACCAGCGACAAGGCCGGGCTGGATCTGGCTGTTGGTGGCATGGGGGCCAGCTACAAGTATGAGCGGACCTTCACCACGAACGCCGCAACCATTGCGTCGTTGAAGGCTGGCAAGGCCGTTGTTGTTGTCCACGGTTTGGATCCGGCCACATTGTCGGCAGCAGGCCAGGCAGCCAAGAGTGACCTGGTCCCGTCCTTGCCGTTGGCAGCCACATCGCCTGCCTTGTGCGGGACGTTGGCCGTGTCGCAAATGGCAGCCATGCCAGGCGGTGCCCCCGGAACAGGTGTGACCACGCAGCTGGAATCGAGCAACGCCTCAAGCGCTCCTGAGGTTGCCTGGTTTGCTGGCGGCGGCGCATTGGTGCTGGCAGCCGGTGCAGCTTTGGCCATGAACCGCAAAAAGACGATCGCTGTAAAGTAGCGGCGGCCGATTCCCCATGGTAAACACCAGCAGCCGTCGCGGGCGCCTCATGGCGTCCGCGACGGCGGCGGTGCTCCTGACATCCCTCACCGTTGGTGTTGCCGGATGCGGGCAGGCACCCGCCCCCAGTTCCCCCGGAACGACGCCGGCCGCCCAGTCCGCGGTCAACGCACCAACTGCGCCTGCCGCACCGACGCAAGCTCCGCCGTCGTCCATCCCCGCAGCCCAGGCCCCAACCCAGGCAGCCCCGCCGAAGATCCAAGGAGAGATACTGCAGGAATCGGCACCCGTGTCACTGTCCATCCCGGACATAGCTGTAACCACAAACTTGATGTCTTTGGACCGGGATGCCAAAGGCGAGGCCGAGGTTCCGCCTGAAACGGCCGGCTCCCCCGCCGGCTGGTACAAGCACTCCCCCACTCCCGGCGAACTGGGCCCCTCGGTCATTTTGGGGCATGTGAACACCACCACCATTGCCGAAGGAGTTTTTTACCGGCTCCATGAACTCACCCAGGGCGAAACATTTTCGGTCACCCGGGCCGATGGCAGCGTGGCAGTCTTCGCAGTTGACAGAAGCGAAGTGTTCAAAAAGGACGCGTTCCCCACACTGGCGGTCTACGGCAATACCCAACGAGCCGAAATTCGGCTCATCACCTGTGGCGGCTATGAGCCGAGCACAGGCGAGTTCACCGAAAACACCGTGGTGTACGGGCATCTCGTGTCCAGCCACGCCGGTTAGCCACTTCGGCAACACCGCAATGGAGTCCTGGAACTCTGGATTGGACCATGATGAACAAGAAATTCAGTCTCGCCGGAGTCTTGGCGGTGGCCGCTGCACTCACCCTGTCAGGGTGTAGTGCGGGGGCCAACTCCGCCTCGCCCGGACAGGAACCTTCCGCACCTTCGACGGCCACGTCCTCGGGCATGGCCGAGCCGGGAGCCTCGTCCATGGAGTCGATGATCCACATTCAAGACGGAAAATTCATCAACCCCAAGCCCCTAGCTGCGGGCGCCACGGTAACTGTCATGAATTTGGACACCGACGCCCAAACAGTTATCTCGGATGATTCCAGCAGCTTCAATGTCAAAGTTCCAGCAGGGGGCATGGCCACCTTTGCTGCTCCCAAGAAGTCAGGAAACTACCCATTCCATAGCGGTGATGGGGACATGCGAGGCGTTCTGACCGTGACGGCCGGTGCGCCGTCGGTGGCAGCAACCATGGTGTGCGCCGATGAAGCCAAACAAAATGTCATGGAGATACTGGGGCTCCCGGCCATTCCCACAACGACTGAAAATTGGGACGGCACCACTTATTCCTGCACTTACCCACTCGATGTTGGCAGTTTTGTCATGACCGTGACTGAATCCGCCAACGACGCCGACGCCGCAGCCCTGGCCAAGCAGCTGGCAGGATCCCTTGATGCCCCTCCTCTTGAGGGATTGGCCAATCTGGGCCTGCCGGGTTACCAAGCTAAGGACGGAAACGTGGTTTTCGCCAAGGACAATATGACGTTGCACGTTGACGCCACGGCGTTCCCTGCAACGGTGGGACCTCACAAGGTCACAGCCAGCAGCTTCGCCTATGAAATGGCCACCACTATTCTGGGGTGCTGGACAGCGCACCACGGATAAATGATCTGCTCGTCCCACCCAGCGCATTAAGCAACTGACCCGCAGAAATCGACGAAAAAGCGCGTTTTTGACGCGATTTTCGTCGATTTCTGCGGGTCAGTTGCTGAGGGGACTAGCGCTGGGTGGCGCCGAACCGCTCTGCAGCCAATTCCACGGCAGCCGCACGGGCAGCCGAGGCTTCATCGGCTGTCAGTGTCCTGTCGGCTGCGCGGAACCGCAGGCCGAAGGCCAGGGACTTGCTGCCTTCGGGAATGCCTGCGCCCTGGTACTCATCAAACAAGGCAACGTCTTCCAGCAGTTCGCCGGCGCCTTCGCGCAGGGTTTCCAGCACAGCCTGTGCCGGAACCTCCACGGGAACCACCAAGGCAACGTCCTGCGTTGCGACGGGGAACGTGGAAATGTGCTTGGCCACAATGACGTCGGCCGCGGCCGCGAAGACCATCTCGGCGTTAATTTCCATGGCCACGGAACGGGCAGGCATGTTCAGCTCGGCCAGCAGCTTCGGGTGAAGCTCGCCGGCATAACCCACCACGTCGCCATTGCGCAGGCTCAAAACAGCCGCACGACCCGGGTGGAACGCCTGGTGTGATCCTTGGGAAACCACAAGCTCCACACCAACGACGTCGGCCACCAGGCGGGCAGCATCAAGTGCGTCCGCCCAGTCCCAGTGCCGCGGAGTGTGGCCGGGAGCTGCCGGGGAGTCCTTGCCGGTGAAGATGGCGGCCATGGTCAACGGCTGGTACGGAATTCCGTCGTAGAGGGCATCCAGGACGTCCTCGGAGGGCCTGACGCCCAGCGGTGGGATGGACGGGGTGCCGAAGGTCTTGCCAGGCAGGAATACCAAGCCAGACTCGAACAAGGCCACGTCGTGGAAACCGCGTGAGTGGTTGCGCTTGGCAATCTCAATCAAGCCCGGCAGGATCGAGGTCCGCAGGAAGCCGAACTCCTCGCTCAACGGGTTTGCCAGCTTCACGGCCGCGCGAACAGCACCCGCTTCAGCCACACCGAAGGTGTCGTTGGACGTCTTCGACACAAACGGGTATGCCAGAATCTCTGTCAGGCCGGAGTCCGCCAAGGCCTGGACCACGCGGCGGCGCTGCTGCTGCGTGCGTGAGTAGCCACGTCCGGGAGGTGCCGTGGGCAGGGTTGCCGGGATCAGGTCATAGCCCACCAGGCGGGCCACTTCCTCGGTCAGGTCCTCTTTGGTGACCAGGTCGTAGCGCCACGTGGGGGCAGTGACGGCGTAGCCGCCGTCGACCTTCTCCACATCGGCGCCCAAGTCGCTCAGCGAGCCGATGATCTGGGCCTGGCTGAAGTCGATGCCGATGCGGGCCGAGGTGAATCCGGACGGCAGGAACACCGGCGCCGGGGCCGCGAAGGTGGCCACATCGGTGGAAGTGGTCTCCTCCGTGCCGCCAGCCAATTCAACCAGCAGGTTCACTGCACGCTGGGCTGCCACGTCGGCAACGGCCACGTCAACGCCGCGTTCAAAACGCTTGGATGCCTCGGAGGGCAGCTTGTGGCGGCGGCGCGAGCGGGCAATGGAGACTTCCTCGAAGTGCGCAGCCTCAATCAGCACGGTGCTGGTTCCGGAGGAGACCTCGGTGGAGGCTCCGCCCATGACGCCGGCAATGCCGATAGGACCGGATGCATCCGTGATGAGCAGGTCCTCGGCGTCGAGCTTGCGGACCTTGCCGTCAAGGGTCTCCAGCGTTTCGCCGGCTGCTGCGCGGCGCACTACAATCTGGCCGGCAACCTTTTCGGCGTCGTAGAAGTGCAGCGGCTGCCCCAGTTCCAGCATGACGTAGTTGGAAATGTCCACGGGCAGCGAGATGGAGCGGATCCCTGCCAGGCGCAGGCGCGACGACATCCACGGCGGGGTGGGCGCAGCGGCGTTGATGCCGCGCACGGTGCGCGCTACAAAACGATCGCAGCCGGGCTTGCCGTAGATGGGTGCAGCGTCGTCAATGGCAACGGCCTGGCCGGCGCCTGTGGAGGCGGTGACCGAAACCAGTGAGGCGGGGTCGGTGAAGACGCTGTCCGTGGCGTGCGCGTATTCGCGGGCAACGCCGCGGATGCTGAACGCGTAGCCGCGGTCCGGTGTCACATTGATCTCGGCGGCCTCATCATCAAGACCCAGCAGTGCCAGCGCGTCGGTGCCCAGTTCCGGGTCGAGGCCCAGGGTGGACAGCACCAGGATGCCGTCATGGTCATCGCCAATGCCCAGCTCGCGCACGGAGGCGATCATGCCGGCGGAGACGTGGCCGTAGGTGTTCCGCGGGGTGATGCGGAAATCTCCGGGCAGCACGGCGCCGGGCAGGGTGACAACAACTTTGTCCCCCACCACGAAGTTGTGGGCGCCGCAGACAATGCCCTGCACACCCGAAGGGTCGATGCCGTCAATGTCCAGGGTCTGTGCGGCACCTTCGGGAACCACACGTACTGTGCACCAGTTGATGGTCTTGCCGTTGGACTGCGGTTCCTTCTCAAGGGTCAAAACCTGGCCAACCACAATGGGGCCGCTGATTTGATCCAGGGGACGGTGCACGTCTTCTTCTTCGAAACCAACCTTGACCAGGTCAGTCATTACATCTTCGGCAGTTGCTCCTGCCGGTACCTGCGCATACTCGCGCAGCCAAGTCAGTGGAATACGCACCGCTTAGATCTCCATCCCAAAGTGTTCGCTGAAACGTACATCGCCCTCGATCATGTCGTGCATATCCCCAACTTCGTTGCGGAACATGAGAGTGCGTTCAATGCCCATGCCAAACGCGAAGCCTGAGTACTCATCCGGGTCAATTCCGGCAGCACGCAGCACGTTCGGGTTGACCATGCCGCAGCCGCCCCATTCGATCCAGCGCGGGCCGCCCTTGGCACCGGGGTGCCAAATGTCCAGTTCCGCCGACGGTTCGGTGAAGGGGAAGAAGTTCGGGCGCAGACGGATGCTGGCTTCCTCGCCAAACATTTGGCGGGCAAAGTGCTCCAGCGTCCCGCGCAGATCCGCCATGGACAGCTTCTTGTCGATGGCCAGGCCCTCGAACTGATGGAATACGGGGGTGTGCGTGGCATCGAGCTCGTCGGTGCGGAACACCTTGCCGGGGCACAGCACGTACACGGGAAGTTCGCGTTCCAACAGGGACCGCACCTGCACGGGTGAGGTGTGGGTGCGCAGCAGCAGGTGGGCCTCGGGCGGCTCCACAAAGAAGGTGTCCTGCATTTCGCGCGCCGGGTGGTCCGGCTTGAAGTTCAGGGCGTCAAAGTTAAACCACTCGGACTCCAACTCGGGGCCTTCGGCGATCTCCCAGCCCATGCCCACGAAGATGTCGCAGACGCGGTCTTGAAGCGTGGACAGCGGGTGGCGGGCACCTGCCTGGCGGCGGCGCGGGGCTGCTGTGACATCCACAGTTTCCTCGACCAGGATTCGGGCAGCGTCCTCAGCCTCAAGCACCTCGGTGCGGGCGGCGAGGGCCTTGGCGACACGGCCGCGCGAGGCGCCCATAATCTTGCCGGCAGCAGCTTTAAACTCCTTGGCAAGGCCGCCGATGACGCGGTTTGCCAGGCTCAGCGGTGATTTCTCCCCTGAGTGCGCCAGGCGGGCAGCTTTAAGCTCATCCAGCGTGGTGGCAGCGGCAATGGCTGCGAGCGCGTTCTGAACGGCAACGCCAATGGCGGCTTCGTCCAGCGGGTCCGGGACCGTGGTGGGTTCGGTGGTTGATTCGGGCATTTCGGCCGTCTTCTGGGGCATCTCTGACATCTACAGTTTTTACCTAAGCTCGTGTGCGAGTAAGCGGCGGGGTAGCTCCTCCCGCCGCAACCAGTCTAGTTGACTGCGCCCGCGTGTTGAATTCGGCGCGGGCCGCGCACCTGTTGCTCAATTGGCCCCGACTCTTTAGCGTTCCGAGACCCAAAGCCGCGCCCCGCTTGTTACGCTTTCGCTCATGCAGTTCCGCCTTGCCTTCTCCCCTGGACGCACGAGGCCGGTCACTCCCCGGTCGCTGCGCCCTCCCCTTGCTCTGGTCTTGTGTTCGCTGGTCTTGTGTGCCCTGTTGCTGGGTGGCTGCAACCCCATGCCGGCGGACGTCACCCACTACACCCCGGCCCCTGCAACGGTTGTGGATGCGGTGGACTGCGAGCGCTCCGTGAGCAAGGTCCCCTATGGCCCCGGCTCCTCTTCCCCACCCCTAACGGGCTCCCCCAGCACGGCTGCGGTGCTTGCGGGCAGCGTGCCTGCAGGTTTTGTGCCGGTAAAGCTTGTGGAGTGCTTTCCCCCTGACCCTGCCTTGGATGCGCAGGGCCAAGTGACTGGGTGGACCGTGAAGCAGTTGTGGTTTACGGGTGATTTCGCGGCGGTGTTGGCGGCCCTGGCAGTACCCAGCGACAGCCAGGCAGGAATTGCCTGTTTGGCCATAGGGGAAATCCTGCCGTCAATCTGGTTGGTCAACGCCGAAGGTCAGGCCGCCAATGTGGTGTGGCCGTTGGATGTTTGCGGTATGTCCAAACCCGAGCTGCGCGAGGCGTTGCGGGGACTCACCCTCAGCGACACCAAAATATTGGCGGCGGACTCCGGACCGGCACCAGAGCGTGGCCCGTGAGCCTGGGCAGGACTGCACCCAGCCCTAGGACCCTCATCCGCGCATGGATGGTTGCCGCAGTGTTGGCGGCATCGTTGTTCCTCGCTGCCTGCAGTGGCACCTCCCACTACCAACCGGACCCGGCAGCCCTGCAGGACTTCCACGGTTGTTCCGCGACGGCACCATTCCCTGCTGACGAGGGCGGACAAGCACAAGTTCCTGACAAGCATGGCAGCGTGCCCGAGGGACTCCATCCCTATCGTGCGGTTCAATGCACGTGGGATCCCGTCCACAACGTGATCCGCGAAGACCACCTCGACGGTGACATCACCGATTTGTTGGCGGCACTTGCCGAGCCCAGTGAACGCGGCGAAGAAGGGGTCTGCAACCTCCGCCTTGAGATGACGCCAGAGTTGTGGCTTGTCAACACTGTTGGGGAAGCTGCGAATGTCCAATGGCCCACTGATCACTGCGGCAAGGCCAAGCCCGGCGTCTCTGCGGCATTGGACGCCCTGTCAATCATGCAGACAGCCGAAACCCCGGTGGTTAGGCTTGCCCCATGAAGAATAAGTGCACGCCACAAGGATCCCACCGCATGAGGGCACCACTGCGGCTGCGGGCGCTGGCAAACGCCGTGAACCTGTCCACCGCTACGGGGTTGCTACTGGCAGGACTGAGCCGCACACCCCTGGAGCCGGGCCCGGACGGGCTGATACTGGGCACCCACTACAGACCCAAACTACCCAAGGCCGGCGCCTTTACCGTGGGCAACGTCATTTTCTACCGCGCGGACCGGGCCTTCATAAATTCCAGGCCCGACTTGCTGGCCCACGAATCCGGCCACGCCACCCAGTACGCCTGGTGCATGGGTCTGCCGTTCCTGCCCCTCTACGCCGTCTGCGCCGCCTTCTCGCTGTGGCGGACCGGGGATCCCGGCAGCAGAAATTTCTTTGAGCGCAACGCCGGGCTGGAACTCGGCGGTTACCGCGAACTGCCCACCATTGCCCGGCTGCCGGCGCTGCGGAACTATTTGCAACGCTTTACGTTATTCAAATCACCACTCCCCAACAACCCCGCCAAGGACAGGAACCACTCATGACCGAGTCCCTCAACTCCATCACCGTCACCGGCCAAGGCACAGTGCAAACCGCGCCGGACTTTTTCAACATCAACATCGGCATTGAAGCGCAGCAGTCCACAGTGCGGGAAGCCTACGCGAAGGCAAGCGAAGCCCTCAACGCAGTCAACGCCAAGCTGCTGTCGCTGGGAGTGGCCCGGGAGGTCATCAACTCTTCATCGCTGGATGTCCGGGTGGACACGCGCTGGCAGGAGGGCACCGGCTCGGTGGTGACCGGCTACACGGTTTCCAGCACGTTGAGCGTCGCCTTGCGCTACGACCAGGGCGCCCAGGACATCATCGCGGCCGTAGTGGATACAGGCAACAACAGCGTTCGCCTCAATGGCCTCACGCCCGTCTTGGCAAACCCCTCAGCGGCGCAGGACGCCGCCCGGGCCATTGCCTGGGCCGATGCCTTGCGGGCGGCAGAGCTTTACGCCGTGCTGGCCGGGCGGACCCTGGGCCCTGTCAGCTCCGTGTGTGAAGGAGCCATACACGACGGCGCACCCAGACCCATGCTGGCCCGCGCGGCCATGAGCACGGACAGTTCCATGGCCATTGAACCGGGCCAGAGCAATGTTTCCATGGCTGTGCAGGTGACCTGGCAGCTCGCCTAAGCACTCTTGGCCAGTCCCCTAGAGAAAAAGGATCCTGGCGCGGACCTAGGAAAGGGCTCGCGCCAGGTATCTTTTGGTGGCTAGCTGGCGCTAGGAAATGACGATCTCACGTTTGAGGATCTTTCCTGTGGGCCCCTTGGGCAGGGCATCCATGATGACCACCTTGCGCGGATACTTGTAGGCGGCCACTCGGGCCTTGACGAATTCCCTGATGTCGGCCGCGAGCGCCTCAAGGTCACCGGCACCTGCGGCGCCGTCCTTGAGCGAAACCGCAGCGTAAATCTCTTCGCCGTGAACGTCGTCGACCTTGCCCACCACTGCAGCCTCGGCCACGGCAGGGTGTTCGTAGAGGACTTCTTCCACTTCTCTGGGATACACGTTGTAGCCGCCGCGCAGGATCATGTCCTTTTTCCTGTCAACAATATAAAACACGCTGTCCTCATCCTTGCGGCCCAAGTCCCCCGTGAAGAACCACCCGTCCCTGATGGCTGCAGCCGTTGCCTCCGGATTCCGCCAATACCCTTTCATGACGTAGCCGCCGGAGGCCACGATCTCGCCCACAACCCCTGTTTCCACCTCATGACCGGCGTCGTCCACCACCTTCAACTGCGCACCGTCCACCACTGTGCCGATGGAGCCGGGCTTGCGAATCCCATCCACTTGGTTGAAGCAGATCACCGGCGAGGTCTCCGAGAGGCCATAGCCCTCCAGCAGCGTGGCGCTGAAGGTGTTTTCAAATTCGTGCAGGATTTCCATGGGAAGCGCTGAACCGCCTGAGGCCGCCACCCGCAGGCTGGAAACATCATAGTTCTCCCGCCCCGCCGTCCGCAGCAGGGCGATGTACATGGTGGGCACACCCTCAAAAATGGTCACCTTGTCGCGCTGGATGATTTCCAGGGCCTTTACCGGATCAAATTTGGGCAGGATGGTTACGGTTGCCCCCGCCATGACGGCAGCATTCAAGGCGCAGGTCTGGCCAAATACGTGGAAGAACGGCAGGCCGCCAAAGATCACGTCCTCGAACGTCATGCTGAACAGCTTTGTCGACAGTTCTGCATTGCTGCGCAGGTTCTCGTGCGTCAATTCCGCACCCTTGGGTTTGCCCGTGGTGCCGGAGGTGTAGAGGATAACGGCAGTGTCATCCTTGTCCGCGGGCGCTATCTCGGAGTTGGCCTCCGTTTGGGCCAGCAGCCCCATGAGTTCAGCGTTAATGGGGACGATCTGTGTGCCGGTGTTGGCCGCGGCTGTTTGAACCTCGCCCATGACGCCTTCCCAGACGAAGGCAAATGTGGCGCCAGAGTCGGTGAGATGGTATTCCACCTCACGGGATTTCAGCAGCGGGTTCAGGGGAACCACCACCGCCCCGTAGCGCAGGATTCCGTAATACAGCGGGGGCATTTGCGGCAGGTTCGGCGAGATGAGCGCCACCCTGTCCCCCGGCTTGACTCCCCGCGCGGCAAGCAGCCCGGCCACTTTGGCGCTGAGCACTTCCAGCGCGCCGAAGGAGATCTCAATATCGTCCAATTTGATGGCGACACCTGCTGGATTGCGCTGCGCTGAGGCACTCACAATGGTGGCGAGGTTGGTCATTCCGGCTCCTTCTCACTGAAGCTGGGCAGTGTTCTTGGTGAAGCTGCCCGGCTGGGGCATCGTCGCCCCACGATGACAGCCTAGCTCCATTCAAATGTGATGCACAGCACATAGCTACCGGCGGGTAACAAATCCCCTCGCGCCTGCGGCATTGCCGCAGATTAGAATATATGTTCTAATTGGGTCATGCGGTGGACAACTCAGCAACTCAACCAGCCACTTCCCCTGGGCGAAGCACCAAGCACACAGCCGCTCCTACCCTTGGCCGGCCTGGTCAAAAGCGTGCAGACGCCAGAGTTTGCTGGCATTACTTTTCACGAGGTGCTTTCAAAGTCTGCCCTCAATAAGGTCCCGCCCAGCTCTTCCATGCCTTTCGAATGGACAGTGAACCCCTATCGGGGCTGTTCGCATGCCTGCGTGTACTGCTTTGCGCGCAAGAGCCACACCTACCTGGATTTTGATTCCGGCGTGGATTTTGATTCGCAAGTGGTGGTCAAGATCAACGTGGCGCAGGTGCTGGGCAAGGAACTGGCCAAGGCCAGCTGGCAGCGGGACCATGTGGCACTGGGCACCAACACCGATCCCTACCAACGGGCTGAGGGCCGCTACAAGCTCATGCCCGGGATCATCAAGGCATTGGCTGATTCGGGGACACCCTTTTCCATTTTGACCAAGGGAACACTACTGGCCAGGGACATTGGCGTGCTGCGCGAGGCCGGCCAGCAGGTCAGCGTGGGCATGGGCATTTCCCTGGCACTGCTGGATGAGGACCTTGCCCACACTCTGGAGCCCGGGACCCCCTCCCCCAAAGCCAGGTTGGCGCTGATCAGCAAGCTGCGCGACGCCGGTTTGCCGTGCGGCGTCATGGCCATGCCCATCCTGCCCTGGCTCACCGACTCGGACGAGGCCCTGGATTCCCTCTTTGCGGCCTTGGCCCGAGCTGGTGCCACCGGTTTGAGCGCCGGCGCCTTGTATTTGCGCCCCGGCACCAGGGAATGGTTCATGCACTGGCTGGCCCGTGAACACCCCGCCCTGGTAGGCCGGTACCAACGATTGTATGGCTCTGGCGCCTATGCCTCCAAGGAGTACCGCCAGTGGTTGGCCGGCCGTGTGAATGAGGCCAAGGCCCGCCATGGTTTTGTCGCCCAGGGCTTCATTCATGATCCCCGGCAAGAAGAGGCCCAGTACCCGGCGGGCAGTCTGCCGGCGACCGGATTCAGGGGCGTTGGGTCCAACAAAAAAACGGGAGCCCCCGTGGGGACTCCCGCCTTTTCTGAACTGACCCCCACCTTGTTCTAAAACGCACCAGGTGCGTGGTGCAGGGGTGCAACTCTTGGCTTATCCGCTCTTGCGGCGGAATTCGCGTTTATGCGACGCAGATCCGTGGGATGCACTGATCTTGGAACCATTGGTAGCTTCGACACTGCCGTGCTGCTTGTTCTTTTTGTTTTCCAGGGCCTGGCGAAACTTTTCCTTTGTTTCGTCACTGGCACCGGCGGGCGATGGTTCGTGGTGGTTTTCACTCGTCATGGCACAACCTCCTTGAGATCTTCGGTAGACCTTAGTCTGGCACAGCAGCGGCGGAATTCAACACCCGCAGCCATTCTTTTAGGATGCAGCAGTGAAAGCCAGGAGCGCGTGGACAATGGGCAGATCCGCCGGGATCCAGGCCAATTCAAGAAGTTGCGGGTCATCCAGCTCCAGCCACAGCAGCTGGTCGTGGTCCTCCAACGGTTCGGCTGTGCCTTCGCTCACCTCAACGAGCCACACTCTCATGGCGGCGTTGGCGTTCAGAGGCCAGCCACCCTCCGTTGGACTTTCGAGTTGAGCGCCGATGCGCACCTTGACACCCAACTCTTCAGCCAGTTCGCGGTGCAAGGCCTGCTGCGGGCTTTCACCTGGCTCGATCTTGCCGCCAGGGAACTCCCACATGCCAGCAAATTCCGGCGGGGCGGTGCGCCGGGCCACCAAAAGTTGCCGGGGGGCTCGTAGCGAATCCAACACTGCTGCGCCTACTATTTGTTTTTTCATCGTCACCGCCCCAGTGTATGGCGAACTAGACTGGTGGAGGCATTTACCTGCCCTCACCGTGCCGCCGAAGCAACCAGGCGCCGGCCCGGCCGCCCAGCGCAGCGCGGCAATCGTGGAAAACCACTTTGCGAAAGTTACCAGATGACACTGATCAAAAACGCCCGGCCCCCCAAGGCAATTACACCCAACGCTGTGGCTTTGGCCATTCTCTCCCTTGCCATTGGCGGGTTTGGCATCGGCACCACCGAATTTGCCATGATGGGCCTGCTGCCCGATGTTGCCGAAGGAGTTGGCGTCAGTGTGCCGGAAGCCGGACACGTCATTTCCGCCTACGCCCTGGGCGTGGTGGTGGGTGCGCCGGTGCTGGTGGCCATTGGGGCGAAAATGCCCCGCAAGGCCCTGGCCCTGGGCTTGATGGCCCTGTTCACTGTGGGCAACCTGCTCTCGGTGCTGGCCCAGGACTACACGACACTGCTGATCACACGCTTCATTGCCGGCTTGCCCCACGGCGCCTTCTTCGGTGTGGCAGCGGTGCTGGCAGCCTCCCTGGTGGCACCCACCAAGCGCGGCCGCGCCATCTCCATGGTCATGATGGGCCTGTCCGTGGCGAACGTGCTGGGCGTGCCGCTGGCCACGTTTGTGGGCCAGCAATTTGGGTGGCGCTGGCTCTTCGTCATGGTGGGGGCCATTGGTGTCATCACCATGATTTGCATGGCCATGTTTGTGCCGCACCAAAAAGCCCATCCCGACGCCAGCCTCCGCAACGAACTCAGCGCCCTGCGTCGTGGCCAGGTGTGGTTGACGCTGTTAGTGGGTGTTGTTGGGTTCGGCGGCTTCTTCGCCGTGTACACCTATGTTGCCAACACCATGACCGACGTTGCAGGTTTCGCCTCCGACTTCCTGCCGGTCATTGTTGGCCTGTACGGGCTGGGCATGGTGGCTGGCAACTACGTTGGTGGACGGCTGGCCGACTGGTCGGTCATGGGAAGCATCTACACCATGATGGCGTTCATTGCCGCAGTACTGATGATTTACTCCCTGACAGTGCACATTCAGTGGCTGGCCTTGGTCATGATCTTCGTCATCGGCGCCTCCGGGGCCATGCTGGTGCCGTCCCTGCAAACCCGTTTGCTAGACGTTTCACCGGGCGCCCCAACACTGGCTTCCTCGTTGAACCACTCAGCCCTGAACATGGCGAATGCCCTGGGAGCCTTTGTGGGCGGCCTGGTGATCACCTGGGGTTGGGGCTTCACGGCCCCGGCCATGGTGGGTGCCGCATTGGCGGTGCTGGGCTTGGCCATCGCCCTCCTCAGCGGCCTGCTGGACAAAGTAGGAGCCAAGGCCCACAAGGACAACTAGCAAACCCAAATCCAACTGGCCCGCAGAAAACGCCGAAAATGAGGTTGAAAAGCTGAATTTTCGGCGTTTTCTGCGGGCCAGTTGTTTAAGAACCTTGGGGCTTCACCGCGGGAGCGCAGGAGTGGATGTCGGCTCCAAGTAGATGACCTTCGCAATCGGGACGGCGGCACGCACGCGCTTCTCGGCGTCGTCAATGGCCATAGCAATTCCAGCCACGTTCTCCGAGGCGTCCACAGCAATTTTCGCCGCGCCAAGCAGTTCTTCAGAGCCGACGTGCATGGTCTCAAGGTGGATGGTCTTGCTGACGCCAGAACGATGGCCGCATACTTCGAGCGGCTCGCCAAGGCAATGGCGACGATAAGGGCGGCGACGAAGCGTTCCCGGCCATGGGCAATGAACCTCATGCCAGCAATGGACAAATTGGCCACTAATGCAGCGGCGATTGCCCTCGTACCACGTTAGTGCGAGACAGTGGGTTCCCCTCACCTCCGTGCAGGCCTGCAACTTAAGCCTCCACGGGCACCTTGCCCACTACGGGAAAGCCCAGAGTGTGCCCGCTGCACGCCAGACCAACCGCCGCCATCATCACCTGGAGGTGGCGAACGCCGGTCCCCAACGGACGTGGGCCACGCCGACTGTTAGCCCGCGCGGCGCTGGGCTCGGGCGCTGGCGTACAAGCAGACGGTTGCCGCCGTGCCCAGATTCAAGGACTCAGCCTCGCCATACACGGGCACAGCCACTCTGTGGTCAGCCAGTGCCTTCTCCTCCCCTGCCAAGCCCTGGGCTTCATTACCAAAGAGCCACAGGGTGGGATCCTCTAGGGCGTAGCTGGAGTCGGGAATTTGTTGGTCGAAGGCGCGGGCAGCACTTTCATCCTGCAACAGGTCAAGGTTCAGGTGGCCGTAACCATCGGCAGCCAGCACACCAACGCCCGCAGCCTTGGCAGCAGCCACCACCTCAGCCACATCGGCACCCAGCACCACGGGAAGGTGGAACAGCGAACCAGCTGTGGCCCGCACAGCCTTGGGATTGTAGATATCAACACTTGAGTGCGAGAAGATTACCGCGTCGGCGCCGGCGGCGTCTGCTGCGCGCAGCACGGTGCCGGCATTGCCCGGGTCGCGGACCTGGCACAGCATGGCTATCAACTTCGGCTTGGACGCCAGCACTGCGTCCAGCGGGACGTCAACAAAGTTGCAAACAGCCACAACGCCCTGCGGGGTCACGGTGTCTGTCATGGCGGAGAGCACCATTTCGCTGGCAATTCGAACCTGCAAACGGGTTCCCGGCGTGGAAGCCGCCTCCAGGAGTTCCGGGTAACGCTTCAGGCATTCAACCGTGGCGTAGAGGGCCTCAACCACGGGGCTTCCGCCGGCTGCCAGGCATTCACTGTGTGCCTTCAAAGCCTCGCGGACGCTCTGCGGACCCTCGGCCAGGAACTGGCGGCGCTTTAAACGACCCGAGCGCCCAACCAGCTTGGCAACGTCCCGCACCCGATCTGCTCGAGGATTGGTCATTGCTTCTACTGGTGGGCGCCCGGATTCAATCATGCTTAGGACTTTATCAGTCACTGAGCAGGAACAAGGAACTCAAAAAGTGCCTTGAGGCAAAACTGGAATTACTTGGCTACCGGTGCAGAAGTATCTGCAGGCAGTGCAGCCTTGGCGATGTTCACCAGTGCAGCGAAAGCAGCGGCGTCGTTGACGGCCAGGTCTGCCAGCATACGACGGTCAACTTCAATCGCAGCAGCCTTCAGGCCCTGGATCAAACGGTTGTAGGTCAGGCCGTTGGCGCGTGACGCAGCGTTGATACGCTGGATCCACAGGCGACGGAAGTCACCCTTACGCTTGCGGCGGTCACCGTAGCTGTACACAAACGAGTGCAGCAGCTGCTCTTTGGCCTTACGGTACAAGCGTGAACGCTGTCCGCGGTAACCCTTTGCGCGCTCAAGAATAACCCGACGCTTTTTGTGGGCGTTTACAGCCCTCTTCACACGTGCCACGTGCGTACTCCTTCAAGTTTAAAGATCCCAAGCCAATCATGCCAGGGAAGGCTTTGATGAATGGTGTTAGTCCCGGAACTGGGAATCACACCGATTGACTTGCGAAATTAGATGCCGAGCATCTTCTTGATGTTGCGGACATCAGCCTTGGCGACCAGGAGGTCACCCTTCAGGCGACGCTTCAAGCTGGAAGGCTTGTGCTCCAAGTAGTGGCGGCGGTTAGCCTGCTGGCGAACGAGCTTACCGGAACCGGTGAGCTTGAATCGCTTCTTTGCACCACTGTGTGTCTTCATTTTAGGCATGAGGACCTGTCTCCTTACGTATCCACCGGCGCTGCCTGTGGTTCTCTTGCAGCGACTGGTTGGGTCACTGTGTGGGTGTATTCACCGCTGAAAAGGAGGAACCTTATTCAGCTGAGCTGGGGGTTTCGGCTGCAGGCTCGCTCTTTGCAGAGGCGGGCTTTGCGGCCGTTTTTGTTGCTGTCTTCGCGGCAGGCTTGGCTGCAGGCTTGGCGATAACCGGCTTAGCCATGGGCTTGGGCATCGGAATCGGCCTTGCAACTACCGGCTTCGGCGCAGCAACAGGCTTGGGGGCGACGGTCGGCTTGGCTGCAGGAGCCTTGGCAGCAACCTTTGCAGCGGGCGCCTTGGCAACAGGAGCCTTAGCGGCGGCCGCCTTCGGAGCTGCAGACTTGGCCGGAGCCTTTGCAACAGGTGCGACGGCGGGAGCTGACACAGCTACAGGCGCACTTGCTGCGGGGGCCACCACTGCGGCCGGTGCTTCAACAACGGCTGCGGTCTCGACAACAGCGTCAGCGGCTTCGGCAACAGGTGCCTGAACTGCTTCGGCGGCGGGAACCTCTTCGTTCAAGCGGAGGCCCTCGGGCAGCAGATCAGCCAGGGACTGAGTCATGGGTGCCTTGTTGTCGCGGTCTACATCAACACGGGCTGTGCCGTTGGCCACTGCCTCGTTGTGAGCCTTGGCGTCGGCACGCTGCTGGTTGCGTCGGGCTTCAGCCTTCGCTTCAGCCTTGTTCTTCAACGGACCAATGACCATGACCATGTTGCGGCCGTCAATGCGCGGGCTCGACTCGATGATGCCGACCTCGGCAACATCTGCGGCGAACTTCTGGAGCAAGCGGATGCCCATTTCGGGGCGCTGCTGCTCACGTCCACGGAACTGGATCATGGCCTTGACCTTGTCACCGGCACCGAGGAACTTCAGCGCATGTCCGCGCTTTGTCTCGTAGTCATGGGTGTCGATCTTGAGGCGGAAGCGGATTTCCTTCAGAACAGTGTTCGTCTGGTTCTTCCGTGCTTCACGGGCCTTGACGGCGGCCTCGTACTTGTACTTACCGAAGTCCATCAGTTTGCACACCGGCGGCTTAGCCGTCGGCGCTACCTCAACCAGATCCAAGTCTGACTCAGCGGCAAGACGAAGGGCATCCTCAATGCGGACGACCCCAACCTGTTCGCCTGCTGGCCCTACCAACCGCACCTCTGGGACGCGGATTCGATCATTGATGCGTGGCTCGCTAATGTGTAGCTCCTGTTGCATAAGAAAAGGTGAGTACCATCAGCAACGGAGAAGGCCCCCAATTTGCTGATGCAATGGAGGCCTCGAATAATCGGTGCGGCAACCCAACAATAAAGGGGTTTGCCTCACTTCACCCCAGGGGCGAAGCACCGACCTGAACCAGACAACGCCAAAATTGGGTCGAAAGGTGGGAGAGGACTCCACTTGCAAACTCGAAGCAACTGCTTCTTTTTGGCCTGTGACTTGCGTCGTTTGGACAAGAAGAAATAACAGCATCGAGTCGGTCTATGACAAGCTTAGCAGTATGAGTAGCTCAGATAATAATTCGGACACCCGCAACACTTTTCAGCCCGCCCCGGAAGAGGGTCTCAACGACGTACAGACTGCCTCCGCGGTGCGTGACATCGCCGAAGTTCCGGCCATCGAAGTCATTACGACGGCGGCCGTTCACCTCATGAGTGCAGCAGCAGTTAAGTGCGGCTTGGCAGCAGGACCTGACGCCGAAGAACTCAAGGATCTGGACGAAGCCCGCAAGCTGATCACTGCGCTGGCCGGTTTTGTCACGGCAGCCGCACCGGAGATTGGCAGCCAGCACGCCGGACCGTTGCGTGACGGCCTGCGTTCACTGCAACTCGCGTTCCGTGAGGCCTCCACCATTCAGGACGCCCCGGGCAAGGGTCCGGGCGAAAAGTACACCGGAGCGGTTAACTAATCCCCACGCCTTCTACACATCGAACGGGCAGTAGTTGTTGATGTTTTTCTAAAACATCAACAACTACTGCCCGCTCGACGTTAATGGGGCGCTCAACGCTAGACGGCATCTGGTTCACCCAGCAGTTCCTCGGAGTCGTCCCGGCTGCTGGGGCCGCGTGTGTCATCAACGTCCGTCGCCTTACCAGGACGGCCGGTAGCCAATCCATCCGGGGCCCCCTTCTCCAGGCTTGGCTCAACACCCATGACAACGCGTGGTTCGTCGGTCACCGGCCGCACCCTGCATGCACTTCGACGGCGATAGATGGACATGGCGATCAAGCCAAGTACGGCCAGAACAGCACACATCAAACCCACTATCGCAAAACCTGCCCAGGGGCCAATGTCATCGATCATGGCGCCGGCAAACGGGGAACCCATGGCGCTGCCAATGGTCATTGAGGAGCCGTACATGCCCATGGCCTCGCCGCGCCGTTTCTCCGTCACTAGATCCGCAATATGCTCGGCGCTGGAGGTCAGCACCGGAGCGCACAACAAGCCTGGCAGGATGGACAGCAGGCCCAATGTCCATGCGTTGGTGGCGAAACCCATGGGGATGACAAGCACCGCCATGGCCATGAGCAGCCACAAGGGGTTGACGGATTTCTTGAGGGCACCGTAGACGATGCCGCCCAGAATCGAGGCGCCGCACCAGAACAAGAACACAATGCTAAGGTCGCTGGTGCTGTTGTTGTGTTCCATCAGCGCAACCATGCCCACGTTCACCCCTGACAGGACCAGTCCGGCACCCAGTGAGGTGCCCAGAATGGCAAGTACGGCGATGTTGACCCAGCGAAGGTTGTGCCGGGACGTGCCCCAGAAGCGCAGGACAAAGTTCTTGCCGGAAAGATTGGGGGCTTTGGCATCTTCCACAGCATCAAACGGCTCGGCACCGCCGCGGTCGACGGCCACATAGGAGCCCTTTTGGCCCGTCCGGGTTGGCGGGTTGAACCACATGAGGAAGATGCCCGCAAGGGAGGCACTGACGCCGATGATAATCAAACCCACCACCGTGTTGTTGGTGGCTAACATGACGCCGGCGGCGGGACCGATCATGAAGGTAATTTCCCCGCCCATGGAATCAAGTGCGTACGCAGTGCGGCGCTGCTCGGTGGGAACCATGACGCTCAGGGCCTGGCGGACCACCGAGAAAATGGGGACAGCGAAGAGCCCGCCGATGAATGCCGCGACCACGAGCAGCTGAAAATTGAGGAACGGCGCCGTGCCCCAGACGACCGCCTCGGCCACTACAGAGGGAATCAGGGCTCGCCGCAGCCCATAAATATCCACTAGTCGGCCACGCCACGGCGCCCCGATGGCCATTCCTATGGTGATGGCGGCGGCAACGGAGCCTGCAGCGGCATAGCTGAGCTCCATGGATTGCACCACGTGCAGTGTCAGCAGGACACCGGCCGCCGCGTGGGGAATTCGCGCAAACATGGCGATAATCAGCAGCCGGCGCACGGATCCAACCGCGAGGACTTCGCGGTAGGCGGCAAAATTCACTGTAGTGACTTCTCTCTTGTGATCCATCACAAGAGCGCGTCAAGGTGCCTTGGGAGGGTTTAGGTACATGGGTGTGGGTGGCGCAAACGAACTTGGATCGAATCAACGGCGTGGGCAAAGTACTCGTTGGCAGCCCAATACTCCTGTAATTGGGCCAACAGACTGTTCACCGCATGCTGATCAAGCCCGGGCAGCAGCGTGATGGTGACACACAGTTCCGGGCCGGTTCCACCGCCCTTGACCAACTGGCTGTGGGATGTGGATTTATTGCCCCACTGGGATTCTATGCCCTGGCCAACGCTGGCGGAAATGTCCAGCACAGCACTGTTACCAAGAGCCGACACAGATTGCGCCAAGACGTTTTGCACTGCAGCGTCAGCGTAACTGGGCAGCCATGTTTGCTGCTGGGCAAGCGCCCACATGGCCGGGCGGCGGATCACAAAGGGTCGTGGCGAGCCGGGGTCCAGCACCATCAACTGTGCTTCCTCAGCCACAGCTGACAACGCTGCGCGGGCTGCATACACAGCCACGGGACGAGCGTCGGGGTGCCATTTTGTCAGAGCTTCGGCATGCGTAAACGCCGGCAACACCACTCGACCATCGGGTCCTTGCAGGGTCACCAGGGCCATGTCCGATTCTTTGTCGGTCACCAGGCCGTTCTCCCCCACAGTTTGCTCAGCGAGCTGGGCAACAATGGGGATGAAGACACGGGCCTGCGCCAAGGCGGCAATGACGTGCGCCTCGGTGCCCTCACCGTCGGCCAGCGCCTCCATGGCGGCGGCGAAACCAGCGTCCATGGCGCCGTCGTCGGTGTCAAAATTATGGTACTTTTCCTGCGCCGGCAGGTCCCGCCCCGCCCACGGCTGCCCGGCCGAATCCGTGGATCCGCCGGCACCGGCCAAGGCTTGGGCAATATGGCCAGGCAGCTGTTTCTTGGGCATCTCAGTCATGAATTAGCGGCGGCCTGCAACGTCTAGGGCCTGCGGCAAGGTGAACTGGCCGGAGTAGAGAGCCTTGCCGATGATGGCGCCTTCAACACCTTCGCCCACCAGTTCGCGCAGGACGCGCAGGTCTTCAAGGCTGGAAATGCCTCCTGAGGCCACCACTGGCTTGGAGGTGCGGGTGCACATTTCCCGCAGCAGTTCAACGTTGGGGCCGCGCAGGGTGCCGTCCTTGGTGACGTCCGTGACAACGTACCGGGCACAGCCGGCGTCTTCCAAACGGGCCAATACTTCCCAGATGTCGCCACCTTCCCTGGTCCAGCCGCGGCCTGCCAAGGTGGTGCCGCGGACGTCCAGGCCCACGGCGATCTTGTCACCAAACTTTTCGATGACACTGGCGGTCCATTCGGGGTTTTCCAGTGCTGCCGTGCCGAGGTTCACCCGGCCCACACCCAGTTCCAAGGCAGCTTCCAAGGAGGCGTCGTCACGGAGTCCGCCGGAAAGCTCAACCTTGATGTCCAGGGCTGCCACCATTTCGCGCAGCAAGTGCACGTTGGAGCCGCGGCCAAAGGCTGCGTCCAGGTCCACCAGGTGAACCCACTCGGCGCCGTCGTTCTGCCAGTTGAGGGCCGCCTCAAGAGGCGAACCGTAGCCGGTTTCAGAGCCAGCCTCGCCCTGAACCAGGCGAACTGCCTGTCCGTCTACAATGTCGACAGCGGGCAGCAATTCCAAAATGGGGGTGGTCATGGGGTCCTCAACGTGACTAGTACTTGCGAATGTGGAGTGGAGCGTGTGCGCGCCGGGCTAGACGCCGGAACTCACTGAGTGAACATGTAGGCGGCCACCAGCGACATGACAGCCAACACGGCAAAACTGATGGGTATCCATCGAGCGGTTTTCTGCTGGTAAAACGTGTAGGCGCCGCCAATGAGCAACCCCGCCAGGCCCATCAAAAGCAAGGACCACATTATTTTGCCGCCTTGTTTAGTGACAGGACCCAATTGCGCAACAGGCGTGCACCCGCATCGCCGGACTTCTCCGGGTGGAATTGGGTTGCGCACAGCGGGCCGTTTTCAATGGCCGCAATGAAGGGCGCACCGTGCTCGGACCAGGTGACCATGGGCGGGCGCATCTTGGGCTGGAGAACCTCAAAGTCCCATTTCTGCACGCCGTAGGAGTGCACAAAGTAAAAGCGCTCGTCTTCAACACCTTCAAACAACATGGAACCTTCGGCTGCCTGAACCGTGTTCCAGCCCATGTGCGGGACAACAGGAGCTGGCAGGAGCTCAACCGTTCCGGGCCACTCCCCCATGCCTTCTTCATGGACACCGTGTTCGAATCCTGCGTCAAAAAGGACCTGCATGCCCACACAAATGCCCAGCACTGCACGGCCTCCGGCCACACGGCGCCCGATCATTCGCAGCGCATCAACGCTTTTGAGCTCGCTCATGACAGACCCAAAGGCACCCACGCCTGGAACCACCAGGCCATCGGCAGTCAACACGTCCTCGGGCTTGGCGCTGAGTTTCACCGTGGCACCGGCGCGTTCAAGGGCCCGCACGGCGGAGCGCACATTGCCTGAACCATAGTCCAGGACCGTGACTGTGGGCTGGTTTTCTACTGTTGACGGGGTGGCTTGGGAGCTCACAAAAGGCCCTTCGTGGATGGAATTCCTGTGACGCGGGGATCTGATTCAATGGCTGAACGCAGGGCGCGGGCGAATGCCTTGAACTGTGCCTCAACAATGTGGTGCGGATCGCGGCCGGCAATGACAGTCATGTGCAGGCAGATTTGCGCGTGCAAGGTGATGGCTTCAAAGACGTGGCGGGTCAGGGAACCTGTGAAGTGACCGCCGATCAAGTGGTACTCCTGGCCTGCGGGCTCGCCGCCATGCACCAGGTACGGGCGGCCGGAAACATCGACAACTGCGTTGGCCAACGCCTCGTCAAGCGGGACGGTGGCTTCGCCGAATCGGCGGATGCCCGCCTTGTTTCCCAGGGCCTCCTTGAGAACTTCACCAAAGGAAATGGCCACATCTTCCACCGTGTGGTGGGCGTCAATGTGCGTGTCACCGGTGGCCTTGATGTTCATGTCGATCAGCGAGTGCTTGGACAGTGCCGTCAGCATGTGGTCATAGAACGGGACTGAGGTGTCAATCGTGGAAACACCGGTACCGTCTAGGTTGATTTCCACCAGCACGCTGGACTCGCTGGTTACTCGCTCCAAACGGGCTGTGCGTCCCTGGCCGGGCTGCGGGCTGTTCTCAGTCATTGCACAAGTCCTTTGGTTTTTGTCCGCGCCTTCTTGCCCCTGCAGGCGCAGGGCAGGGCTAGGCTCGCGAACTTTTCACTGTATGTCACCAGTTTAGGAGAGAAGGCATGATTATGCCCAAAACAGTCCGCTGCCAATCCTCCGGTGCCCGGTTTGGCAGCGTTGTCCTCACGCGTGACTAGCTGGCCAGGATAGCGCGCAAGCCGCTGAGGAATGCCGTTGTTTCAGCTTCGGTGCCGGCAGTCACGCGCAGGTGCCCGGGAATTCCGACGTCGCGAATCAACACTCCCTCAGCCAACAAGGCTTCCCACACTGCATGGGGATTTTCCAGTCCGCCGAAGAAGACAAAGTTTGAATCCGAGGGTGCCGGCGTCAGGCCAAGATTTGTCAGTTCCGTCACTATCCTGTCCCGTTGGACTTTAATAGCCTCCACATTGGCCAACAGGGATGTTGAGGTACGCAGGGCCGCGACGGCAGTCGCCTGGGTGATGGCCGACAAGTGATAGGGCAACCGAACCAAACGGAGAGCGTCAGCGACTTCCGGCGCCGCCGCTAGATAGCCAAGGCGGGCGCCGGCCAAAGCAAACGCCTTGCTCATGGTCCGTGAAACCACCAGGCGCGGTCGGCCCTCAAGCAGGCTCAGGGCACTGGGCGTTCCTGTGTGGGCAAATTCTGCATACGCTTCATCAACAATGACAATGCACTGTGACGCTTCTCCTGCCTCATAAACAGCCTCCACCACCTCAAGGCCGAGGGCCGTTCCTGTGGGGTTGTTCGGCGAACAGAGGAAAACGATGTTCGGGGCGGCCGCACTCACCTGTTCCGCCGCCGATGCCGCGGACAAGCTGTAGTCCTGATCGCGCAATCCGGCGATATAGCCGGTACCTGTGCCACTGGCCAGCAGGGGGTACATGGAGTATGTGGGCGGGAATCCCATGGCGGTGCGTCCCGGACCGCCAAAGGCCTGAAGGATTTGCTGCAGGACTTCATTGGAACCGTTTGCGGCCCATAGGTTGTCTTCGTTGAGGCCGTGGCCCAAATACGCCGCCAATTCCTGGCGAAGGGTGGTGAATTCCCTGTCCGGGTACCTGTTGAGGCCTTCAAGTTCCGCTGCCACGGCTGCCAGAATGGCTTCCTTGGCATCCGCCGGGACGCCAAAGGTATTTTCATTCACGTTCAACAGTATGGGAACGTCAAGTTGCGGGGCGCCGTAGGGATGCAGTCCACGCAGATCGTCGCGGAGTGGCAATTGACCTAAACGTTCAAACTGATCCATGGCTCCAGCTTAATTGACAAGGATGCCAAATCCCGAAACGGTGACAGCATGCGGACACTTCAGCCCGAGCTCCGGGAGCCAGCTTGGCAGGATTGCTAGCCGGAGGTGTTCTACTTCGGGATGGGAACGAACAGTCGCTGGCCTGCCTGAAGCACACCAGTACCCAACTCATTCAGGGCAACAATTTCCCGAACCACTTCACGAACGTCACGATTCGGATTGGTGGTGCCAGCGATGCTCCACAGACTGTCGCCCTGGAGAACTGTCACTGAATGGGCGTAGCTGTCCATGTCGACGGCCAGGTGTTCCACGCCCGCATGGGCGGGGCTTGCCAACGTACTGAAAACAATCGCCAAGGCGACGAACACCAGGATCGATGATGCCACCAAGGCCGGGACACCAAGGAGCACCAGCCGGCCTCGACGCGTCAACGTCAGCTTGGCAGGCGCGGCCTGCCGCTGCGCCTGATGGTGCCGGGGACTGACATTGCCGCCGCCAAACAAGGCCTTGGGTGTACTGCTGAGAGTTCCTGCAGAGATAACCATTGCATTCATGACTTCTCGTCCTTTCACCGTGGATCTGGATCCTTGGCCACACCTGCCAACTGGATCAAAATTCCATGCTTCATATCTTCGATAGAACGTATGTTCGAATTTGCTACTAGTACAGTTTTAGCACCTATAGACGACACTTGCCAAGGGTTGATAGAACAAATGTTTGATATTGCCCCTGTTGTGGCTTAAACTTGGTTTACAAGGATTGGCCGCTAGATGCAGTCCACCAGCAGGCACTGACATTGTTCAGGGCAGCCACGAAAGGACCCGGAACCATGGCGCTTCAAGAACCTCCGCACCGCATCCCCCAAGCGCCCAGTCGCGCTGGCATGAAGGGGCTCACTGTTCGGCAGAAAAAGATTCTCGAGTGCATCCAGCGCTCCATTGCCGACAAGGGCTACCCACCCTCCATGCGTGAAATCGGCGACTCCGTGGGGCTGGCCAGCCTTTCCAGCGTCACGCACCAGTTGACCCAGCTTGAGCGCCATGGCTACTTGCGTCGTGACCCCAAACGTCCCCGAGCCATGGAAGTTTTGATCCCGCTGGTTCTGGACGACGGCGAGGTGGAGATTGAGGGGGTCAGCGCCCCGTCGAAGTTGCGCAGCTCAAATGGACTCAACTTCGCTGAGCTGAGCAGTTCCTCGGACACCGCATTTGTTCCTCTTGTGGGACGCATTGCAGCTGGTGGCCCCATACTGGCCGACCAGTCCGTGGATGACATCATGCCGTTGCCACGCCAGATTGTGGGCAGCGGAGAATTGTTCATGCTTAAGGTGCAAGGCGATTCAATGATCGACGCGGCAATCTGCGATGGGGACTGGGTGGTGGTGCGTCAACAGCCCACCGCCAACAACGGCGACATTGTGGCTGCCCTGTTGGAGGACGAAGCCACGGTGAAGACCTTCCGCCAGCGTGACGGCCACACCTGGCTTTTGCCCCAGAACACGCGCTACGAACCCATCTTGGGCGACCACGCGACCATCATGGGCAAGGTTGTATCAGTACTGCGCAGCCTCTGACGGCTCCCAACAACGCGTGCACGCATCGCACGCACCAGCAACACCAGCGAAAGGCCCAGGCGCCGGTATTTTCGTAGGCTGCGTCAAGGAGACACCAAAGTCCCCAAGCGCTCCCACCGCTCGCAAGCTCGCAGCGGGTCCCTCGCTCTTGTGGCCCCAGCCCGCGGCCGACGTGTCGGGAAGCAGCCGGAAAATACCGGGCCTGTGCCTTTCGCGTGACCGTAGCCGGAAAGTACCCGTTCCTGGGCCTTGGCGTTATTTCCCGGAGAGCCGCTTCAGTGCGGCAAGAGCCACGGCGCGGTCCTTGGTGGCCCAGAATGGCGGAAGGGCCGCGCGCAGGAACCCGCCGTAGCTGGCGTTGGCCAGGCGTGAATCGAGTACAGCCACCACTCCCCTGTCGGCACTTGAGCGGATCAGGCGCCCCACGCCCTGTGCCAGGCGCACGGCTGCGTGAGTGGCGGAGATGGCGATGAATCCGTCGCCGCCGCTTTGTGCCACAGCCCGTGCCCTTGCTGTCACCAGGGGGTCATCGGGTCGCGGGAACGGAATCCTGTCGATGACAACCAGCCGGCAGGAGGCACCCTGAACGTCAACACCTTGCCACAGCGACATGGTGCCAAACAGGCAGGTGTCGGGTTCATCGGCGAATTCCTTGATGAGCCCGGCCATGGAGGAATCACCTTGGCAAAGAATCTTGACGGAAAGCTTCTTGCGCAGTTTCTCCGCAGCATCCTCGGCTGCTCGCCTTGAGGAGAACAACGCCAACGTTCCGCCACCGGCGGCGGTGATCAGCGCAGCAAGTTCATCGAGCTGTTCGGATGACATACCAAAACCGGGTTTTTGCAGGTGCGCTGCCACATAGAGCATGCCTTGCTTGGGGTAGTCAAAGGGAGAGCCGACGTCGGCCCCTGTCCAGGCGGGTGCGTTGGGGCCCAACAGGCCGAGCCCGCCAGCTGTTGCCTGAAAGGACTCCCCAATGGCCAGCGTTGCCGACGTCAGCACCACAGTACGGTCAGCAAACAGGCCCTCTCGCAGTTTCATGGCCACACTGAGCGGTGCGATGTTGATGACTGCCGGCTCGCCGTCGTCCGCCTTCTGGTAGCCCTTGCCGGGGGTGAAACTTCCTGGCCGCGAGGCCCACACCACCTCACGCGCCTCAGCGGCGACCAGCATCCGCTCGCACAGGTCAAAGATCAGGTTCAGCCGGGCCCGGGCAATGGAACGGCCACCGTCCACGGCTGCATTGCCCTCGGGCTTGGAATCTGAGAGTGCCGCCCGAACGGCGTCGCGCACTTGTTCAATCGCTTGGCTTTGAGTTTGATTCAGACCATTGGGCAGCAGGCCCTCGGCCGTGCCGGCGAAGGCCAGGTCAAGCGCTGCAGCGCTGGCGTGAATTGCGTCAACGGAAACCGCCGTGTGTTTGCGGGTGCTGGAGGCAGCTGCCTGCACCATTTGCACCGACAACTGCCCGGTGACGGCACCAGTGACCCGGTCCTGCAATTCATGGGCCTCATCCACCACCACCACGTCGTAGTCGGGCAGAACAGCAATGCCTTCAAACGCGCTGATGGCCAGCATGGCGTGGTTTGTCACCACGATGTCAGCCTCGGCGCCGCGGGCGCGAGCCAGTTCCGAGAAGCATTCTGTGGCCAGTGGACACTTTTGCGCCCCCAGACATTCCATGGAGGTGACCGACACCTGCCGCCACGCCTTGTCGGTAACTCCGGGGATCAGCTCGTCCCTGTCGCCCGTCTCGGTGTCCTGTGCCCACTCACGCAGACGCACCACTTCACGCCCCAGCGCGGAGGTGGGGCCAGTGGTTGCGCCCGGCAGGTGAGTGACGGAAGAATCTTCACCCAGGGTAAACAAGGCCCCTTCGCCGGTGTCCTCGGAGGGGAAACCGCCGCCTAGTTTTTGCTTGCACACGTAATTGCTGCGGCCCTTGACCAGGGCAACATCAATGGCGCGCGGCAAAACAGGTTCCAGGGCAGCCAAAAGGCGCGGCACATCGCGGCCCACGATCTGGGCCTGCAACGCCAAGGTGGCCGTGGCCACCACTGCCGGTTTGTCACTGGTGAGGGCATTGACAATCAGCGGGATCAGATAGGCCAGCGACTTTCCGGTGCCAGTCCCTGCCTGCACCAGCAGGTGGTCGCCACTTTCAATGGCGTCCACCACGCGGCGCACCATCTCATGCTGGCCGTCACGGCGCTGGCCGCCCATGGCTTCAACAGCCCGGTCCAGAAGTTCCAGTGCTTGTTGCGAGAATTCAGTGTCAGCCATGTTGGACAAACGGTTCAACCTCAGCTGCCAGATCTTCGCGGACCCGGACGTGGGCCACAGTTCCGTGCTCGCCATGCTCCAGCGTGATGATTTCCGCGTCGGAGCGGTGCAGCTTGTTCAAAACATCGCCTCGGTCGTACGGGATGAGCAGAGTCAAGGTGACGCTGGGGTGTGGAATTGCTTCGCTGATGGCTTGGAGCAGCTCATCGATGCCTTGCCCGGTTCGGGCGGAAACCACCACAGTGTTGGCCTCGTGCTGGCGCAGACGTTCCACCACAAACGGGTCAGCAATATCCACCTTGTTCAAGATGATCAGCTCAGGAATCTGCAGGGCTTCCACTTCAGCGAAGACTGTCCGCACGGCAGCAATCTGGCCCTCAGGATCGGGGTGGGAGGCGTCCACAATGTGCAAGATCAAATCCGCATCAGCCACCTCTTCCAAGGTGGAGCGGAAAGCCTCCACCAATTGGGTGGGCAGCGACCGCACAAAACCCACGGTATCCACCAGGGTGTAACCCAGGCCATCGGCTGTTTCGGTCTTGCGCACCGTGGGGTCCAAGGTGGCGAACAAGGCGTTTTCCACCAGCACCCCAGCGTCGGTGAGACGGTTCAGCAGGGAAGACTTTCCGGCATTGGTGTAGCCGGCAATGGCCACGGAGGGCACATTGTTGCGCTTGCGGTTGGCGCGTTTGGTGTCGCGAGCCGGCTTCATCGCGGCAATCTCGCGGCGCAGCTTGGCCATCTTGGTGCGGATTTTGCGCCTGTCGAGCTCCATCTTGGTTTCACCCGGGCCACGGGAACCAATACCGCCACCGGCGGCACCCACCCGCCCACCAGCCTGGCGGGACATGGATTCGCCCCAGCCGCGCAGGCGCGGCAGCAGGTATTCCATTTGGGCCAGCTCCACCTGGGCGCGGCCTTCACGGGATTTGGCGTGCTGGGCGAAGATGTCCAGGATCAACGCCGTCCTGTCAATGACCTTGACCTTGACAACTTCTTCCAGGGTGCGCCGCTGGGACGGGGCCAGATCCCCGTCAATGATCACCGTGTCCGCGCCTGTGGCTTGGACAATTTCCTTGAGCTCCTGGGCCTTGCCTGTACCAAGATAGGTGGCCGGGTCCGGCTTGGCACGTCGCTGCACCATGCCATCCAAAACCTCGGAGCCGGCTGTTTCGGCCAGTGCCGCCAGCTCGCGCAAGGAATTCTCGGCGTCGGCCATGGTGCCCTGGGACCACAGGCCGGCCAAGACAACCCGCTCCAATCGCAGCTGGCGGTATTCCACCTCTGTGACGTCTTCAAGTTCCGTGGACAGCCCGGACCGGCGGCGCAGGGCGTTACGCTCGGCAAGCTCTTCCTGGGCACCATCAAAGCTGCTGTGTTGGAAGTCCAAGGTGGACACCGCCTGGGCCTGCCCTCCCAAGGGTCGGGTGGCCGGAGTGCCGCCGTGGGGATCCTGTGCGTCCAGGTCGCTGTCGGCACGCACAGCACGGCTTGTTGCCGCGTCCTTCGCCAAGATCCGGTCAATTACGGCTTCAATTTCGGCAACGGATAGATCCGTGCCGCCCTGGCCGGACTCTTGCGAAGGCGTCCCGTTCTTGCCGCCGTCGGGCAGCTTGTGATCGTCGGAACCAGTGTGTGCAGATGCGTTGGACATATTCTCCTCATAGACGCTTATCTTCAATCTTAGTCGCGGCCGCCCACACTCACACCTTTTCCGCCCAGAGCTTGTGGATAAGCCGGTTCCCGCTCCCGACGGCGCTTAGGCGCGCCTAGATTCACAATCTCGCGAATTCGCACTAATCTTGCATGACTATGGGTACTCAGGGTGCAGAGCACTATTTCAGTTCACAACCGTCAACTCCGATGAAGCGGCGACCGCTCAGCGTGGTGTTGGCCGGCGAAAAACGTCAACTACAAACAGCCGGGGGAATTTTCAGCCCGGACGGAGTGGACAAGGGCACCACCATTTTGCTCTCCGAGGCGCCGCCGCCCGCCACGGAAGGGAACTTGCTGGACATTGGCTGCGGCTGGGGCCCCATCGCCTTGAGCCTTGCACTGCACTCCCCCGAAGCAACCGTCTACGCCGTTGACGTCAATGAGCGCTCCATCGAGCTGACCAATGACAACGCCAAGTCTCTTGACCTGGGCAACGTCCACGCCTCCACCCCGGAGGCCGTTGATCCGGATGTGCGCTTCAACACCATCTGGTCCAACCCGCCCATCCGCGTGGGCAAGTCGGAGCTCCATTCCATTCTGCTGATGTGGCTTCCCCGCTTGGCACACAATGGCATCGCCTACTTGGTGGTTCAAAAGAACTTGGGTTCGGACTCCTTGCAGCGTTGGCTGACCACCGAGCTCACCGAACAGTTCCCCGACGCCGGATTCACCGTGGCCCGTGACTCGACCAACAAGGCGTTCAGAATTCTGCGGGTTACCCGCACCAATCCGTAGTTCCAAGACGCTGTTGCACGAAAGAGGCCGCGCCCATGATGGGCACGGCCTCTTTCGTTGAGTGCTGCTGCTTGCGGGAGGGCCTTAGCCCATGCCGTCCGCGATGACGCCCTCGGCGACGATCACGGCTGGGCCGCTCAGTTCAACATGCTCTCTGCCCTCGGCGCCGGGGAAGAACCGCACTCCCACCTCGCCGCCGGGCACCGCAACCGTCCAGACGTCGGGGGCCTCGGCGCCTGCCCAGAACCGGATGGCTGCGGCGGCCGCGCACGCTCCCGTGCCACAGGAGAACGTCTCCCCCACCCCACGCTCGTGGACGCGCATGCTGATGTGTCCGACGTCGTCCCTCACCAAGGGCTCGGCCGGCACCACAAACTCAACGTTGGTTCCGTACGGGGGTGCCGGGACAACTATCGGGGCCTCGCCGAGTTTGGTGCCGGCCAGCTCGCTCAAGTCTGCCAGAGCCACCACGGTGTGCGGATTGCCCATGTTGATGGAAAGAGCCGGGCGGTCCACTTCCAGGCCTGCAGCGGACACCACGGAATCGGAGCCGCCTTGTGCTGCTTGCTCGGGAAAAATGAAGTCCCAGGGACCCATGTCCACCCGGTATCCGTTGGCGGTCCGCGACACCACTTTGATGCCGGCCCGGGTGCCAATGGTGAGCTCTTCGCCAGGCGCCAGGGTCACAAGGCCTTGGGACAGCAGGAAATGGACAAAGACGCGCACCCCGTTGCCGCACATTTCCGAGCGCGTCCCATCACCGTTGTTGTAGTCCATGAACCACTCGGCGTCCGGGTGGGCGGCCAACAGTGCGGCGCCGTCGCTGACATGCTTGGACCGCACGGCACGGATCAATCCGTCGCCACCAATCCCGCGGTGGCGATCGCACAGTACGGCAATCTGCTCCGGTGTGAGTTCGCGCAAGCCGTCGGGATCGGCCATCAAGACAAAGTCGTTGCCGGTTCCATGGCCTTTGGAAAAGCGCATGCCTGTCAGGGAAGTGGTGGCTTCAGTCATGGATTAAGACTAAAGCACCCTGCGTTCCGCGCCGAACAAAAGGCGTACACCGCCGAAGCCGATCAGCCCTGAATGGTCCGGGCCACTAGCTGGGCCGCGGCCGTGCCCAAGTCCGTCTGGGCCCAATCCAGCCACTGGACGCGGGGATCGGCCCGGAACCAGGTCAGCTGGCGGCGGGCAAATTGCCGTGTTGCCACAATGGTTTCCTCGCTGGCCGCAGCCACCGAGGAGTCGCCGTCTAGGACCTGCAGGAACTGCTGGTAGCCCAGCGCTTTGTGGGCAGTGCGCCCCTCACGCAGCCCTTGTGGAATGAGCGCTTGAACCTCATTGAGCAGGCCCTCGGCAACCATGCCGTGGACACGGCTGGCAAGGCGCTGATGGAGTTCGGCGCGGTCGCCATTGAGACCGATCTGCACGGCCGGCGAAAAGTACTCACGCTCGGGCATGAACGAACTAAACGGCCGGCCCGTCAGCTCATGGACTTCCAAGGCCCGCACCACCCGTTTAGCGTCGCTGATGCGCGCTGCGGAGATGGGATCCACCGTAGCGAGTCGGGCGGCCAGCATGGCCAGGCCCGTACGTTCCAGTTCCGCCTCCAACGCCGACCGCACAGCAGGGTCGGTGCCGGGGAATTCCAGCACATCCAGGGCTGCCCGAACATAAAGCCCGGATCCGCCCACCAGAATAGGCAGTTTGCCGCGGGAGCGGACACCGGCAATGGCTGCCCGGGCCAGGTCCTGAAAAGTAGCCACGGTGGTGTCTTCACGCACCGTCAAAAAATCCATCAGATGGTGCGGAATCCCGCGGCGCTGCTCCAACGGCAGTTTCGCGGTGCCAATGTTCATGCCCCGGTAGAACTGCATGGAATCGGCGTTGATGGCCTCCCCGTCAAAGCGTTCGGCCAACTGCAGGGCCAGCTCGGACTTCCCCGAACCTGTTGGGCCGACGACGGCGACAACCGGCAACGCTGCTGCGTTCACGTTCACGCTGTGCGAACCTGCAGGGACGGCATGCCCAAGCTGACCTTGGGCCGGGCGCCGCTGGCCGCTCCTGGCGTGGGAACACCGCAGGACTCAGCCTGGGCCAGGTCCCAAGCATCCCCTGCGCGCGAACGGCGCAGGGAGTAGTCGGCAGCTGTTGCGGGGTCGGCCACCACATGGAACGAAGCAGCCGCGGTGATGGTGACGGTGACAAGATCCCCGGGGCGGGGTGTTGGCGCCCCTTCGGGAACGCTGAAGTGGACCAGGCGCTGATCTTTTGCACGGCCGGAGAGTCGGTTGGTCTGGGCAGCTTTGCGACCGGAGGTGGCGGTCACCATGACCTCCACCTCGCGGCCAATCTGGGCAGCATTTTCCTCGGCAGAAATCCTGTCCTGCAAGGCTGTGAGTCGCAGGAAGCGTTCCTGGACGACTTCCTTGGGCAGCTGGTCGGGAAGGTCTGCCGCTGGGGTGCCGGGCCGCTGTGAGTATTGGTATGTGAACGCCGTGGCAAAACGTGACTTCTCCACCACATCCAGCGTTGCCAAGAAATCCTCTTCCGTCTCGCCGGGGAAGCCAACAATTATGTCAGTGGAGATGGCCGCGTTGGGTATTTGTTCGCGGACCTTGTCCAAAATGCCCAGGAACTTTGCCGAGCGGTAGGAACGGCGCATGTCCTTGAGAACCTTGTCCGAGCCCGACTGCAGGGGCATATGCAGCTGGGGCATGACGTTGGGTGTTGCCGCCATGGCGGCAATGACGTCGTCGGTGAAGGCCGCCGGGTGCGGGCTGGTGAAGCGGAGGCGCTCCAAACCCTTGATCTGCCCGCAGGCGCGCAGCAGCTTGCCAAATGCCAGCCGGTCGCCAAATTCAACACCGTAGGAATTCACGTTCTGGCCCAACAGCGTCACCTCAATGGCGCCGTCGTCCACCAACGCCTGAACCTCGGCAAGAATCTCGCCCGGACGGCGGTCACGTTCCTTGCCGCGCAGGGACGGCACAATGCAGAAAGTGCAGGTGTTGTTGCAGCCCACAGAGATGCTCACCCAACCGGAGTAAACGGCGTCGCGCCTAGTAGGGAGGGTTGAAGGGAAGACTTCCAGCGACTCCAGGATCTCCATTTCTGCGTCGGCGTTGTGGCGTGCCCGCTCCAGCAGCACTGGCAGCGCGCCCACATTGTGGGTGCCAAACACCACATCAACCCACGGGGCACGCTTTTGGATGGTGTCCCGGTCCTTCTGAGCCAAGCAGCCGCCCACGGCGATTTGCATGCCCGGGTTGATCTCCTTGATGTGGGCCAACATGCCCAAGTTGCCGTAGAGCTTGTTGTCGGCGTTTTCACGCACTGCACAAGTGTTGAACACCACTACGTCAGGCACCGCGTCACCGTTGGCGTCAAGAATTCGCCCCGGTCCGGCTTCCTCCACAGCCACCAGACCGGCAGTTTCCAGCAACCCGGCCATGCGCTCGGAGTCATGGACGTTCATTTGGCAGCCGTAAGTGCGCACCTGGTAGGTCCGGGGGTGTCCGGCAGCGTCGGTTGTACTCTCGACGGCGGTGTTGGCTGTGTTGCTTGTGGGGGCGGAAGAATCAACGCTGTTTTGGGTCAGGCTCACCAGAACAGCTTAAGACCTACCCCTTGCTATCCGCTAAACAGCCACCGTGACACGGCCCAGATCTCCGGACAACGCCTTGCTGGCGGTTTGGCGGCTTGTGTGCGGTTCTACAACCGCACACAAGCCGCCAAACCGCAGGCAAGCCGGAAATACGCCTTTAGTACCAGCCCACGGACTGGGAATGGCCCCAGGCTCCACACGGCGACCCGTAGCGGTTTTGAATGTAGCCCAGACCCCAGTTGATCTGCGTCCTATAGTTGGTCAACCAGTCCGCACCGGCGGAGGCGTACTTGCTCGGCGGCAGTGATTGGGCAATGCCATAGGCCCCGCTGTAGGGGTTGGTGGCATTGGTGCGCCAATTGGATTCGCGTTCCCACAGCTGCACCAGGCATTGGAACTGGCTGGGCGCCCACCCATAAGCGCCCAGCCGCGAGGAGGCGTAGGCCTTTGCTCCCGCTGGATCGTTAACGGCGCCACCTGGAATGTTCGGGAGCAGCACGTCCACGGGGATGTACCCGTCATCGGGGTCCGGATCCACGGGCGCAGGCTTCGCGGGCTTCGCGGGGTTCGGGGCAGGATTCGCTGCGCCAGGATTCGGTGCCGGATTGGGGGCAACGGGCTGCGGATTCAGTGCGGCAGCGCGACGGGCAGCCTCGGCAGCGGCCTCACGTTTCGCCGCCTGGGCCAGGTTGTAGGCGGCCAGCGCATCCTGACCGTCCCGGAACTCCTTTTCGATGGATGCGGAGGTGTTGTTCAGTGAGGCCAATTGGGCAATCAGGGTGGTGCTTTGGGCCTTCTTGGCATCAAGTTGCTTGGTTACCGCGGTCTGGGCCGCCACCGCTGCATCCCGGGCGTTCTCCGCGGCAAACGTCAGCTGGTTCTGGGCGTCCTGGGCATTTTTTCGGGTTGCTTCAAGGGCTGTGGCTGCGGCAGCGGATTCCGTGGCACGAATTTGCTTGAGTGCCGCTTTCTCACCCACCTGATGCATCATGTCCATGCCATTGAGGGATTCGGCGGATTCCAAGGCCGAGATGGTGGCAACCATGCCCAGTCCTGCTCCGCCGCTCTTGTAGCTTTGCACCGCGACGGCAACTGCGTCTTTCTTGTACTTTGCAGCTTCCTCGGCGGCACGCGTGGCCTGCGCACCCAGGACGCCGACTTCGGCTGTGGCAGCATCAAGTTTTTGCTGGGTGAGAGCAAAATCGGAGCCGGACTTGACGGCGGCTGTGCCCAGCTCGCCGGCTTCGCTTTCAAGCCCGTCCAACAACTGCGAAATTTTGGCCACCTCGGTGGCCGTGGCTGTGGCGTTGCCCTTGGCGTTCTCAACATCGCTCCAACTCGGGAATCCTCCCGGCGGGGCATCGTCGGCCTGCGCCGGCAGCGCCGTGACGCACGATAACAGCAAAATCCCGGCCGTCGCAGAGACGGCCAGGAAGCGGGGAACTCGGAGCAGGTGCTTACTCATATGCCGCTAGCATAGCCGGTGCCGGCGCTGGGCGCGGTGCCGGTGCCATTCAAGACTCCGGCACCCGCCCAAAGCGCCGGGCCCTAGTCGTCCAGAAAGCTCTCATCAATGACCTCGGCAACGATGGCAAACGCCAGCGACGGGCTGAATCCCTTCCTGGCCAGCATGGCAACCCACCGCCGTGTGTACTTGTCCCGCTCGGAGCGCTCGCTCAGGTCAAGGGATCCCTTGAGCTTGCGCCGGACCAGCTCCTTGGCCTGGTCGCGTTCGGTGTCTGGATCAATCTGCTCCAGCGCCTCCTGAGCCACATCCTCGGCGATGCCCTTCTCCGCTAATTCGCGTTGGAGCGCGCTCCGGGACAGTGACTTGTACATTGATCTGCTGCGCACCCAGAGCATGGCAAATTCGGCGTCGTCAATAAGCTTGACCTCAACAAATCTGTCCAGCACCGCCTCCGCCACATCCTCCGGGATGTGGCGTTCGGCGAGCTTCTGACTGAGCTGAAAGCGGCTCTTGGGTGAATTGGTCAGCTGGCGCAGCACAATGGCCCTGGCCACCGATGCCGGGTTGGCATCGGGATCCAGTTCCGGCGCGCGACGGGCGTTGTTCACCAGGTGCCCCTAGAAGCCGTCAACAGCCTTGAGCTTGGGCGTTGCGGGCTCTTCGGCTTCAGCAATGACACCCACACCCAGCTTGGCCTTGATCAAGCGTTCCAGTTCATCGGCCAGCTCAGGATTATCCTTCAGGAAACGCCTGGAGTTCTCCATGCCCTGCCCCAGCTGGTCGCCGTCGTAGGTGTACCAGGAGCCGGACTTGCGGACGATGCCATGCTCAACACCCATGTCGATGATGCCGCCCTCACGCGAAATTCCAACACCATAGATGATGTCGAATTCGGCAATCTTGAAGGGCGGGGCCATCTTATTCTTGACAACCTTGACCTTGGTGCGGTTGCCAACAGCATCCGCGCCTTCCTTCAGGGTCTGGATACGGCGAATATCAAGGCGAACTGAGGCGTAGAACTTCAACGCCTTGCCACCGGTAGTGGTTTCCGGACTGCCGAAGAAGACACCAATCTTTTCACGCAGCTGGTTGATGAAGATCGCTGTCGTCTTGGTCTGGCTCAGGCGGCCGGTGATCTTACGCAAGGCCTGGCTCATGAGGCGAGCCTGCAGGCCTACGTGGCTGTCACCCATATCGCCTTCAATTTCCGCACGCGGCACCAAAGCCGCCACGGAGTCAATGACAATGACATCCAAGGAGCCCGAACCGATCAACATGTCCATGATCTCCAGTGCCTGCTCACCGGTGTCCGGCTGGGAGACCAGGAGTGCGTCAACATCCACACCCAGCTTGGCTGCATAGTCAGGGTCCAGCGCGTGCTCGGCGTCAATGAACGCAGCAATTCCGCCGAGCTTCTGGGCACTGGCAACAGCGTGCAGGGCAAGCGTGGTTTTACCGGAGGACTCAGGCCCGTAAATCTCCACGACGCGTCCGCGCGGCAGTCCGCCAATGCCCAGGGCCACGTCCAAGGCGATGGACCCGGTGGGGATCACTTCAATGGGTGCGCGGACGTCGTCACCCAAGCGCATGATTGAACCCTTGCCGTACTGCTTGTCAATCTGGGCCAGTGCTGCTGCCAGCGCTTTTTCACGGTCTGCGGGAGCGGCCATGATTCACCTCGGTCTTTCCTATGTGCCGTTTCCGGCTCCATGCATCTGCGCCGTTGGCCCAGTGCACAGTGAGTGGTCTGATGCATTGCTCATACAATTTTGGCCGGTTTCCCGGCGCCCTGTTGGCGGAGCGGCCCTGCAGGCTCTTCCGATACTTAAACGCTAGTTCAAGGCACTGACATTGTCTGTTCCTACAGCGTCCTGTGCCGAAAATTGTGGAGAACTTTTTTTGATTCCCCACAGCTCAGAGCACTACCACCAGTATAGAGCTAATCGAATAGAAATTCGAACGAAAACTCGAAAATCAGCGGCGCGTCGTCAATTCTCTGTTCTAGTGATGGTGCCGCGGAACAGGCGGGGCGCTCAGTCCTTGAGCGCAATGTCCCGGCCCAGCCACCTCGACGGCGGGACGTCCTGGATCTTGCATACCTCCAGCCAGATCTCCCGTGGCTCAAACCCCGCACGCAGGGCCACCATGGCCGTATTTCCGCCCACGCCGCTGAGCACCAGGTCCCTGGCCAAAACCCGTGAATATGAGGGGCTGAATTCCTCATCCATCAATCGCCAAAACTCGCTTACTCGCACTCCCCCATTCTCGCATGGCTGGCGGGCCGGACAGACGGGCCGCCGCGGGCCCTGCGCTTAGACTTGCAGCATGAGAACACCCGAACAGTCGCGTTTGAGCCCTGGCAAGGCAGTGGCCATGGAGTCCTTGGATATCCAGTTGAGCTTGTTGTGGCGCCGGGCACGGGCCATCAATCAGGAACTCACACGCAGCGTTCATCCGGACATGGAACCGGCAGCCTATGGGTTGTTGTCAGTGTTGCTCCACCAGGGCGCCATGCGGCTGACGGAGCTTGCCAAGTGCATTGGTGTGGGCAAACCATCCGTGAGCCGGCAGATAACATTCCTGCAGAAATTGGGGCTTGTCCACAAGGAGGCCGACCCCGGGGACGGCCGGGCCCAGCTCATCGACCTCACCGAAGGCGGCCGGGAGAAGCTCATTGCGGTGCAGGCCAGGCGCCAAGAGTCGTTTCATGCACGCCTCAGCCACTGGGATGAGGCGGAGCTGAGCGTCCTGGCAGCATCCTTGACCAAACTCAACGACGAATACCTCAACTAAACCCCGCTGGGCGAGGTCCGCGACCGGGCCATAAAGAACTGGACCCCACCGTTGGTGGAGTCCAGTTCTTTATTACGCTGGCGGCCTTCAAGGGAACCTTGGGGCCACGCAGTCAGCTCTAGTAGGAGTTGGACACGAGGCCCTTGCTCAATTCCTCGGAGAGTTCCTGATTCAGGTCCCGGCCGTAGCGGGCCGAGAATTCCTGGGGAACAGTGTCCGGGACGGCCACGCCTTCGGCAATGGCCAAACGGTCGCTCACTTCACGGAGCATGATCGACAACGGTACTTCAAGGGCTGAGCAGATTGAGGACAACAGCTCGCTCGATGCTTCCTTTTGTCCACGTTCCACTTCACTCAAATAGCCCAGTGAAACGCGCGCATTATGTGAGACTTCGCGCAGAGTGCGGCCTTGGCGTTGACGTACATCTCGCAGGACATCGCCAATTTCGTGGCGTAATACCACCATTTTGCGCTCCTTCGGCTGATGCGGTTTCTCGTCTGCCAAACCCACATCCCGCCAGCGCACTACGCCGTTTACGGATACGGGTTGCTTCACCATGGGTATCGCCTTACTCCTAGTTCAATCACTACAGTTCATTGGGTTTCGCCTCTGCCGGCAAGTGCCAAAAGAAGCGGTGTGCCCGCTTGGTGTTCTTATCCTAGAGGGGATGGGACCACTTTGCGTTCACTATGACTAACTATCTGGTTACAACTTTTGTTCCCCAGCGGCCTTGACTACTTGTTCAAGCAAGGAAATTGCCTCCTGAGTGGCCTGGGTTCTGATCATTTCCCGGTCCCCATCGAAGTGATACTCGTAGGATAGTGCTTCGCCATCCAAGGCAACGCCAATGTATACGTGTCCCACATCTTTTCCTTGGTGGGGTTCCGGGCCGGCCACACCCGTGGTGGAAATACCCACGCGGGATCCTGTGGCCGCACAAACCCCCAGTGCCATGGCGCAGGCCACCTGCGGATCAACTGCGCCCAGGGTTTCCAACAGCGACGGCGGGACGCCCAGGAGCCGTTCCTTGACCTCATTCTGGTACGCGATCACGCCACCTTGCAGCATGCCCGAAGCGCCCGGCACCCGCACCAAGGTTGCCGCCACCATGCCGCCCGTCAGCGATTCGGCGGTGGCAACAGTGATCTTCGCCGCTACGGCTGCATTCACCAGTTGCGTCAGGGACGATTCGGTCATCACTTCAGGACGTCCTTGCCCCGGCCGGCACTGCGCAATTGCCACGCCTTCACCACGTAATCAACACCTGTCACGACGGTGACGGCCAGCGCCGCCAGCATGATGACCAGCGCAATGACCGAAAGCCAGCTGTTAGCCGGTGTGACGGGCAGGAGGTACACAAAGATGGCCACCGTCTGCATCACGGTCTTGAGTTTTCCGCCCTTGGAGGCAGCCATCACGCCGTAGCGGATCACCACAAAGCGCAGGAGCGTAATACCCACTTCACGCACCAACATCACAACGGTGACCCACCACCACAGCTCCCCCACCGCGGAGAGCATGATCAAGGCCGAGCCGATCAGCAGCTTGTCCGCAATCGGGTCGGCAATTTTGCCGAAGCTGGTGATGAGCCCGCGCGCCCGGGCGATGTCGCCGTCGAGCTTGTCAGTGTAAATTGCCACCACAAAGAGGGCAACCGCCAGCCAGCGCAGGGGGCCGTAATTGCCGCCGTCGGCCACGAAGGCCCAGATGAAGAAGGGCACCAACACGATGCGCAGCAGCGTCAAGGCGTTGGGCAAATTCCAGTTCGAAGGGCTAGGCGCCACCGTATCACTCACTGTGCAAGGCTAACCGCTAAGGCCCGTGCAGGAACATTCGAACAGGAAATCTTTAAAGCTAACGTCCAGTCAATGACCATGCGTCTTCGCCGCCCTCATCATCATCGTTGTCGGCACCGTCGTGGTATTCGGTGGCTTGCGGGCGGTTCTCCAAATCCGCAGCTACCAGATCCTCACCCCAACCGTGGTTGGCATTGGCGTTCTCGGCCAGTGCAGCAGCCATGGGGTCCGCAGGAATTTCGACGTCGGACCCTCCCGAGCCCTCGTCGCCGCGGATGGCGGCCAGCGTCACCGCCAGGTCATCGGGCTTCACGAGCACGTCACGTGCTTTGGAACCCTCCGAGGGGCCCACCACGCCGCGCGACTCCAGCAAGTCCATGAGTCGACCGGCCTTGGCAAAGCCCACGCGCAGCTTGCGCTGCAGCATGGAGGTTGAGCCGAACTGCGTGGTCACCACCAGCTCGGTGGCCTGCAGCAGCAGGTCCATGTCATCGCCGATGTCGTCCTCAATGGCCTTCTTGGGCGCCTCAACAGCAACATCCGTCCGGTACGTCGCCTTGAGCTGGCCCTTAACATGGTCCACCACACGCTTGATCTCAGCCTCGGTGACCCAGGCGCCCTGGACACGGATGGGCTTGGACTGGCCCATGGGCAGGAACAGGGCGTCACCCTGGCCCAGCAGCTTCTCGGCCCCCGGCTGGTCCAGGACCACGCGGGAGTCGGTCACGGAGGAAGTGGCAAACGCCATGCGGGAGGGCACATTGGCCTTGATCAGGCCTGTCACAACATCCACCGAGGGTCGCTGGGTGGCAAGAACCAGGTGGATGCCTGCTGCACGGGCCAACTGGGTGATGCGCACAATGGAATCTTCCACGTCGCGCGGGGCAACCATCATGAGGTCCGCAAGCTCATCAACAATGACCAGCAAGTACGGGTAGGGCCGCACAATGCGCTTGGAATCAACGGGCGGATGCACCTTGCCCGCTTTGACCGCCTTGTTGAATTCGTCGATGTGCTTGAAGCCGTAGTTGGCCAGATCGTCATAGCGCTGGTCCATTTCCCGAACCACCCATTGGAGGGCCTCAGCAGCCTTTTTGGGGTTGGTGATGATGGGGGTGATCAGGTGGGGCACACCCTCATACGCCGTCAGTTCCACGCGTTTGGGGTCCACCATGACCATGCGGACCTCGTCAGGGGTGGCACGCATCAAGATGGAGACAATCATGGAGTTCACAAAGGACGACTTACCGGCACCCGTGGCACCGGCCACCAAAAGGTGCGGCATCTTGGCCAGGTTGGCCACCACAAAACCGCCCTCCACATCCTTGCCCACACCCATGACCATGGGGTGTTCGGTGCGGCGGGCGTTGGCCGATCGCAGCACGTCACCCAGGACAACAATTTCCTTGTCGGCGTTGGGAATCTCAATGCCAATGGCGCTCTTGCCCGGAATGGGGCTCAGGATGCGCACATCCGAGGACGCCACAGCGTAGGAAATGTTCTTGCTCAGTGCCGTGACGCGCTCAACCTTGGTGCCAGGGGCCAGCTCGATCTCGTAGCGGGTCACCGTGGGTCCGCGGCTGAATCCTGTGACGGCTGCGTCCACATTGAACTGGTTCAAGGTGTCCGTCAGGGCCGCCACCACGGAGTCGTTGGCCTCTGTGGCCTCCTTGCCGGGGGGTCCTGCCGGCAGGAAATCGGATTCTGGCAGCGTGTAGGTGACGTCGCCGGAAAGCTGGAGCTGCTCTGAGCGTGCCGGAATGGGAGTTGGCGGGGCCATGGGCGGGGCCGGGATGGCGCCCACTGATGCACCTTGCAGTGCGTTGGCCCCCACAATGCCAATGGCGGCTGTAACTGCCTCGTCGCTGTTGAACTGCTGGACGTCAAAGACGTCGGTGGCGGTGGGCAGTCCCTGGCGGGCCTTGATCTTGTCGGCGGCCAGCTGGTCGCGCGTGGGCCGCCGGACTCCGGGGCGCACGGAAGGGGCGGCCGACGGCGCTTCCTGGGCTTCGTCGTCGTCCGCGTCAACCAGCGCGGTGGCGAACGCTTCGGTGCCCAGCACATCCTCAAACTCGTCGTCCTCGGCGGCCTTCTTGCGCGCGCGCAGGCTGCGCGGCTTCTTAGGCTTGGCTTCGGTTTCCCTGTCGTAGAGGTAGCTCTGGTCATGGCCGTCAGCGTCCAGCTCACGGCCGGGGGAAACACCCACCAGCTGTTCGTAGACCCAGTGCAGGCGTGAGGGGATGCGCAGCACCGGAGTGCTGGTGAGGATCAGGAGGCTGGTGAAGGCCAGGACGGAGTAGGTGACGACCGCCAGAACGGGGCTGATGACAGCCAGCGGTGCGCCAGCGATCATCCCGACCATGCCGCCTGCGGCGCTGATGCCGTTGAAGCCTTCATTGATGTTGGGGCTGCCGCCGGCCACATGCGCCAGGGCACAGCCTGCGATCGTCATGATGCCAAAGCCCACGGCAACCCGGTTGTTGGCACGGACATTGGTGGGCTGGCGGAACACCAGGATGGAGAAAATGAGGAACATGGGCGGCAGCATGGCCGCAAACCAGCCAAAGGTGCCCTCGAAGACTCCGCGCATGGCGTCGGCCACCGGCCCGGACAGCCCCCACCAGGTGAAGGTGGCAATGACTGTTGCCAGCACAATGAACAGCAGGCCCGAACCGTCGCGTCGCTCATGCGCTGGGATCTGGCTCATGTCGGTACCCATGCGCCGGATGGCACCACCGATCAAATGGCCAAGACCCTGCCAGAAAGCAACCGCCATCCGCACAGGCCAAATCTGGTGGGTCTCCGGTTCGGGAGCTGGTTGTTTGCTGCGCGGCACCGACATCTTTGTGGTCTTGGGGGCGCGCGAAGCTGCGCCACCCTTCTGACCGGCGGAGGAACGGGCGGGGGAAGAACGAGTCGCCATACACCCTACGGTACCGCCCACAGCCGGTGTGGGCCCGGATTTGGGGCTTCAAGCAGTCGTGGTGGCAAGCACAGCGGGCCGCCGGGACCCGCCGTCGTACATCCCTCCCACAAACACAACTGACCCGCAGAAATCGCCGAAAATCACCCGGAAATCAGGTTTTTTCGTCGTTTTCTGCGGGTCAGTTGCAAAAACCGCTACGCCTCGAGGACCACCGGGATGATCATGGGGCGGCGGCGCAGTTTGCGGTTGACCCAGGTGCCGATCACGCGGCGCACCACCTGCTGGAGTTGGTGGGTGGTGTGGTCGGTGCTGGCCATGACCGCTTCCTCAAGGGCCGCGGCAATCTTGGGCTTGATGTCATCGAACACGGAATCGTCCTCGGCAACGCCGCGGGCGTGAATGTCCGGGCCGGACACGATCTTGCCGGTGGCCCGGTTCACCACTGTGATGATGGAAATGAAACCCTCATCGCCCAGCACGCGGCGGTCCTTCAAGTCAGCATCGGTGATCTCGCCAACGCTGTGGCCGTCAACGTAGACGAAGCCGCACTCGACCTGGCCAACAATCTGGGCGACGCCGTCCTTCAAATCGATGACCGAACCGTCATCCGTCAGCAACACGTTCTCCGCCGGCACGCCCGAGGCGATGGCGATGTTGGCGTTGGCGATCAGGTGGCGGGTTTCCCCGTGCACCGGCATGACATTCTTGGGGGTCAGGATGTTGTAGCAGTACAGCAGTTCCCCTGCGGCGGCGTGGCCGGATACGTGGACCTTGGCCGTGCCCTTGTGGATGACGTCGGCGCCACGCTTGAGGAGCCCGTTGATGATCCGGAATACTGCGTTCTCATTGCCCGGGATGAGCGAGGAGGCCAGGATGACGGTGTCGCCCTTGCCCACGGAGATCTTGTGGTCGCCGTTGGCCATGCGGGACAGGGCAGCCATGGGCTCGCCCTGGGATCCGGTGGACATCAGGACCACCTTGTTGTCCGGCAGGCTGTCCACATTCTTCAGGTCCACAAGCACGTCAGCGGGCACATGCAGGTAGCCCAGTTTGGCGGCGATGGCCATGTTGCGGACCATGGAGCGGCCCACGAACGCCACCTTGCGGTCGTGTGCCACGGCTGCGTTGAGAACCTGCTGGACGCGGTGCACGTGGGAGGAGAAGCTGGCCACGATGATGCGCTTGTTAGCCTTGCCAAACAAGCCCTCAAGGGTGGGCCCAATCTCGGCTTCGCTGGTGGTGAAGCCGGGAACGTCTGCGTTGGTGGAGTCAACCAGGAACAAGTCCACGCCTTCCTCACCCAAGCGGGCAAAGTGGCGCAGGTCAGTGGTGCGGCCGTCCAGCGGCAGCTGGTCCATCTTGAAGTCGCCCGTGTGCAGCACGGAGCCGCCAGCGGTGCGGATGAACACGGCCAGGGCGTCCGGGATGGAGTGGTTGACGGCAATAAACTCGCACTGGAACGGGCCCAGCTGCTCAACCTGCTCTTCCTTGACAGTCAGGGTCCAGGGCTTGATCCTGTGCTCAGTCAACTTGGCTTCAATGAACGCCAGGGTCAGCTGTGAACCGATCAGGGGGATGTCATTGCGCAGGCGCAACAGGTACGGGACGGCACCAATGTGGTCTTCGTGGCCGTGCGTGAGCACCACGCCAACCACATCGTCAAGGCGGTCCTCGATGTACGAGAAATCGGGCAGGATCAGATCGACGCCGGGCTGGTCCTCTTCAGGAAAGAGCACGCCGCAGTCAACAATGAGCAGTTTGCCGTCCATTTCAAAGACTGTCATGTTTCGGCCAATTTCGCCGATGCCGCCCAGCGGAACAACCCGCAGCGTTCCCGGCTCCAAGGCTGGCGGGGTACGCAGTCCGGGCTCAGTCATTTGAGTCATGGTTAAACTTCCATTCCAGCTTCCGCAAGGTCAGCTTTGATCATGGCGATCTCGGCCTCGCCCGGCTCCACCAAGGGCAGCCGGACAACCGAGTTGGACAGGATTCCCTGCCACTTAAGAATTTGTTTGACAGCCACTGCGCCCTGCACGTGGCCCATGGTGGCGCGAATAACCGCGTCCAGCTCAAAATGAATCTTGCGTGCCGTGACAAAATCCCCTGCCGCGGCGGCGTCAATCAGCGCGCGGAACTGCTTCGGGGCAATGTGGGCGCTGACGCTGACAAGTCCGACGGCGCCGGCGGCCATCAGCGGCAGCGTCAGTCCGTCGTCGCCCGAGTAAACATCCAGGTCCGTGTTGGCCAGCACGCGGCTGGTCTCCGTGAAATCGGCTTTGGCGTCCTTGAGCGCTGTGATGCGCGGGTGGTCGGCCAGGCGGATGATGGTTTCGGTGTGGATGGGCACCCCGGCGCGGCCGGGAATGTCGTAGAGCATCACGGGCAGTTCGGTGGAGTTGGCAATGGCCTCAAAGTGGGCCGCGATGCCGGCCTGGCTGGGCTTGTTGTAGTACGGGGTGACAATGAGCAGGCCGTCAATGTCCAGCTTGGCCGCGCGCTGGGACAGGCTAATGGAGTGACGGGTGTCATTGGTGCCGGTGCCGGCGATGACGCGGGCACGGTGTCCAACGGCGTCGATCACGGCCTGGAACATGCCCAGGTTCTCTTCATCCGTCAGGGTGGAGGTTTCACCCGTGGTTCCGGTGACCAGGATGCCGTCGCAGCCGTCGTCGACCAGCTTGTTGGCGAGCTCTCCGGCCGCCTTGTAATCCACTGCCCCATCAGCGGTGAAAGGGGTGACCATTGCGGGCACCAGAGTTCCGAACGGGCGCTGGGAAATTTCAGAGACAGACATAGCTAAAACGTTACCTGCTCTTGGGCGTTTTCGTTCAACGCTGTTCACGAGTCGCCGCGCCGCCAGGCAGGAATATACTTCCTTGCAAGGAGGATCCCGCATGGAGGTCAGTCAGTGGCGCAAAGCATCTTTGGCTGGTGGCGTTGTGGCCGCCAGCCTCGCCGCCACACTGGGCGGGATCGCACTCTTGTTCAAGGCCGAGGGGCGCGCCGCCCAGCAGACGGTGGGGCATCGCCTGGGGAACAATGGCCCCGACGCCGACACCGTGTACCGCCCCGAATGGGGGAACCCACTGCGTTTGGTGATTGCTGGCGACTCGGTGGCCGCCAGTCTGGGCGCCAGCACACCCAGAGCCACCCTGGGCGCCGCTTTGGCGCTTGCCCTGGCCGAGCACGCGGGCCGTGCCGTGGAGTTGCGCACCATGGCGGTGGTGGGGGCGCAAACGTCTGCGGTGCTGGCGCAGATTGCCAGGCTGCCGGCCAGTTTTGGACCCGATGTCACGGTGATCATTGTGGGCGGAAATGACCTGACAACCCATATTCCATTAGCCGCTTCCATCAAGTTCTTGGAGCTTGCCATCGCCAACTTGCAGGCCTGGGGCAGCCAGGTGGTGGTGGGAACCGTCCCCGACTTTGACACGCTCCCCTCGCTCCCGCAGCCGCTGCGCGAATTTGGCGGCCAAATGTCCCGCCGTTTGGCAACGGCCCAGTTCAAGGCTGCCGCCGCGGCCGGCGCACATCCGGTCCTGCTGGGCAAGGCCGTCCGGCAAATCTTCCTGTCCGACCCGCGTTACATGTTTTCCATTGACGGTTTTCACCCCTCCAGCATGGGCTACCGTTCCGCGTCTCTGGCGTTGATGCCGGCTGTTCTGGCTGCGTACGACGACGAGTACCCGGCACCCGGGCCGGAAACCACAGCGGTTCCGCCGCTGCGTCCCGGGGCTGACTGACACTGCCGGAACAGGGCATGACCGCCCCAAGTCAAAAGGCTCTGGAGGGGTTAGAGGGAGAGCAGGAAGGGCAGCCAATCATCCAGGACCGGCTGGGCGGGCACCAGTGTGCTGCCGTGGTTGCGGCCTGGCAGCTCAACGAAGCGGGCCTGGGGCATCAGTTCCGCTGCCCTGCGTGAATCCGCCACTCGTGCGGGATCGGCTGTTCCGGCCATGAGCAGGGCTGGAACTTCTATGGCTGCCACCTCCGCTTCCGGGACCGGCGCGTCTGCCTCGGTTTGGCGGAAATAGGCCAGCAGGGCTTGGGCATCATTGGCCAGGAAAGCGGCCCGGGTTTGGGCATCCAGGGGCCGCCCCATCCGCGCTTCCCAGCCAGCAACAAAGGCGGGCATGCCGCCTGAGTGCAGGGCGGCGTCGTACTCGGCAAAGAAAAGCTGACCGATGCTGCCCGGCTGAATGCGGAATGTCCCGCCCAAAGTAGTCAGGGACAGCAGGCGCTCCGGGGCCGCGACGGCCAGGGAGAAACCCAGCCGGGCACCCACGGAATAGCCGCCGTAGTGGGCCTGTTGCGCCCCGGCCGCATCCAGCACCGCCAAGGCGTCGGCCACGAGCAGGTCCATGGCATAGTCGGCCGGCGTGGTGGGCTTGCCGCTGAGGCCGTGCCCGCGCAGGTCCATGGTGATGACCTGGAAGTGTTCGCGCAGCGCCTTGGTGTAGCCAAAGCCGCGCCAAATGGCCTTGCTCAGGGCGCTCCCATGGACCAGCAGGATGGGCGCCCCCTCCCCCACCAGGTTGTAGGCGAGCTCGACGCCGTCGTGCGGATTCCTGGCGACTGCCACGGTTAGGCCTTGCGGAACAGGACGATGGCGTCGCGCATGGCCTTGCGGGCGCGCTTCCTATCCCCTGAGGCGTCGTAGGCGCACGACAGCCTGAACCAGGACCGCCAGTCCTCCGGCGCGGCCTCGGCTTCGGCCTTGTACTTTTCAAATTCGGCATCAGCGGCGGCACGGACAATGCGACCGCCCGGTGTGCGGGGCAGGTTGTCCTCCGGCAGGCCGCCTTCGGCGTCCAGAATGTTGGCCATTTTCTCGGTGGCGGCTCCGAAGCGAACCTCGCTGATCAACGCCCAGGCCGCCACCAGCGGGATCACAAAGTAGGAGACACCCAGGAGTTTCGCTACCCAGTCCGTGTCGCCCAGCAGCAGCACTGCCCGCTGCATCATGACCACCATGTAGAAGACCAGCAGCAGGCAAATGAGCGCAACCCAGATTTTTGTTTTAGACAGTTTCAGCGCAGCCACAGTCCTAGCCGTCCAAATCCATGTAGCCGTCAAGGCCCACTGTCAGTCCCGGCCGGCTGCCCACAGTCCGCACACCCAGCAGCACGCCGGGCATGAACGATTCGTGGTTGAAGGAGTCATGACGGATGGTTAGCGCCTCGCCGTGGCTGCCCAAGAGGACTTCCTGGTGTGCCACCAGGCCGGCCAAGCGAACGCTGTGGACGGGGATGCCGTCAATGGAGGCTCCACGGGCGCCGTCGAGCTCGGTTTCAGTGGCATCCGGGGCGTCAGCAACTCCGGCGGCGGCGCGGGCCGCTGCCACGAGCTGGGCCGTGCGCAGGGCGGTGCCGGAGGGGGCATCCACCTTGCGCGGGTGGTGCAGCTCAATGATCTCCACGGAGTCGAAGTAGCGGGCGGCCTGGGCGGCAAAGCGGGTTGCCAGCACGGAGCCCAGGGCAAAGTTGGGGGCAATCAAGACACCGGTTTCGGGGTGCTTGGTCAGCAGGGCCTCAAGTGCGGCCAGCCGGGCAGCGTCCCAGCCGGTGGTTCCCACCACGGCATGGATGCCGTGCTCCACGGCAAAGTGGATGTTGGCCTCGGTGGAGCCCGGGACTGTCAGGTCAACAATGACCTGGGCACCGCGTTCCAGCAGCACGTCAAGGGAGTCGGCCCGGCCCAAAGCGGCCACCAGTTCCATGTCCTGTGCCGCATTGATGGCCGTCACGGCGGCCGTTCCCATTCGTCCCTTGGCACCGAGCACGGCCACCTTCAGCATTTCACTCATGGGTTTAAGCCTACTGGTTTTCTGGTGGGCTCTGCTCCGGGACGTTTCCTGCCCCCACCCACTCCACTGAACCGTCACTGAAGAACTGTTCCTTCCAAATGGGCACCTCGGCCTTGATCCGCTCCACGAGGGCCGAGCACAGCTCAAACGCCTCCGCCCGGTGCGATGACGCCACGGCGCACACCAGTGCGGGGTCGCCAATCTCCAGGGCACCCACCCGGTGTGCAACCCAGATCCGCACGGGGTGGCCGTCCGGGTCCGCCGTGGACTGGGCCAGGGAGCTGACTATCTCGTTCAGCACACCCAGGGCGAGCGGGTGCGCGCTGTAACTCAGACGCGTGACGTCCTTGCCGCCGTCGTGGTTGCGCACCACGCCGCTGAAGCTGACAACTGCCCCTGCCGCATCGGATTCCACGGCCGCAATGGCCGCGTCAACCGAGATGGGGGTGGCGCTCAGCTGGGCCGAAACCACCTCGACGTTAGTGTCCATGGTGTCCGCTGACCTGTTCGCAGAGGTGTTTGATGATGGGATCCAGCACGGCGAGTCCGTCCATGACGCCGGAGGGGGATCCGGGCAGATTCACAATCAACGTGTGCCCGGCAAGCCCCGCGTGCCCCCGACTCAGGGCCGCCATGGGGGTCTTGGCCAGTCCCGCGGCGCGGATAGCCTCCATGATGCCGGGGATTGGCCGATCCAGCAGCGGAAGGGTCATTTCGGGTGTTTGGTCGTCGTGGCTGAGTCCTGTGCCTCCGCTGGTAATCACGACGGCGGGACGTTGCGTCAGCACTGCCCGCAGCGCGGCTCCCACCGGTGCGCCGTCGGGCACCACCACGGCGGGCATGGTCTCAAAGCCGTGCTCGCCCAGCCAGTCAGCGATGATGGGCCCGGTGGTGTCGGGATACACGCCCAGTGCGGCCCGGGTGGAGGCGATGATGACGGCGGCTGCGCCCAAAGACGTTCCTGGTTCGCAGGCGCTCATGCGTTGTCCTCTACTTCTGTGGCGGAAATTTGCTGGGCTGTTTCCCCAACCCAGTCGCCGCTTTTGCCGCCACTTTTGGCCAGCACCTGGATGTTGGAGATGACGGCGTGTTTGTCCACTGCCTTGATCATGTCGTACACGCTCAGGGCGGCAACGGAGACGGCTGTCAACGCTTCCATCTCCACTCCTGTCACGCCGCGGGTCTTCACTGTGGCAAGCACTGTGACGGCGGTGGCGCTGAGCTCAAAATCAACAGTGACCTTGGAAAGGGGCAGCGGATGGCACAAGGGTATGAGCTCGGGCGTCTTTTTGGCCCCCATGATGCCTGCCACCCGGGCCACGGCCAGGGCGTCACCCTTGGGAAGTCCGCCGGAGCCCAAAAGGAGCATCACCTCGGCCGTGGTGGTGACTGTGCCGGTGGCCGTGGCCTGGCGGGTGGTCACGGCCTTGGCGGAAACGTCCACCATCTGGGCCGTACCATCCTGCCGCAAATGGGTGAGTGCTGGTTGTTCAGAAGAAGTCACAACAGCCATACTTCCACCTTTGCCCCCGCCCGCAATTCGGTGACACCGGCAGGGATGTGAATCAAGGCGTCAGCCTGGGCAAGGGAGCCCAGCAAATGCGAGGACTCACCGCCCACCTCACGCACCGACGGTGCCGACTCAAATTCCGGACCGGAGTAGACGCCGCGCCGAACCTGGTGCTTCCCCAACGGCGAGCTGAGTGCGTGTTCCAGGGCGGCAACCACGCGTTGCCGCGGTGCCGGGGCGCCCAGCAGGCTGAACAGCGCCGGGCGCAGGAACAGCTCAAAGGACACAAAGGCGCTAACGGGGTTGCCCGGGAAGCCCAGGAAAGGTACGCCCCGGTACGTCCCCAGCGCTTGGGGACCGCCGGGCTGCAGGCCCACTGACACAAACTCCATGGCAGCGTTGGATGCGGCGCCCTCGGAGGCCGCACCCAGAGCCTGCCGCACCACTTCAAAGGCACCGGCACTGATGCCGCCCACCGAAACTACCAGGTCGTAACGTGGCTGGCTTCCCCCGTCCCTAGCCAACACGCCACCAACCTCGGTATCCAGAAGCCGCAGAAGAGCCTGCGGATCATCCTTGACAATGACGGCATTGACCACATCCACCGAGGACTGGCCCAGGCTGGCCCGCAGGAGTGTTTCATTGGCATCAAAGATCATGCCCGGGGGCAGCTCGTCGGCTCTGCCGGTGGGTGCCAGAATTTCATCCCCTGTTGTCAGCAGCAGCACTTTCGCCCGGCGCTTCAAGGGCAAGGTAGTGAAACCCAAGGCGGCCGCCAACCCCAGGTGCGCCGCATTGAGCAGGGTGCCGGCGGGGATCACAACACTGCCCCGGCGCACATCGCTGCCCTGCGCCCTGACAAAGGTTCCGGCCGCCGGAACGGGCAATGCCACCTCATCTCCTGCGGACAGGAACGCGGCAGGCACTGCTTTTTCCACGGGAACCACAGCATTGGCGCCGTCGGGCAGCATGGCCCCTGTCATGATCGGGGCGGCCACACCCGCAGCCAGGGCCGCGGGAACCACGCCGGCCGGGATGGTGGCAGCTACACGGAATGTGGTTGATTGCGCCGAATCAACGTCCACGGGTTGTTGCGGCTCCACGCGGATGGCGTACCCGTCCATCTGTGAATTCGCAAAGGGTGGCAGGTCCAGGGGTGCCACCAGGTCCGTGGCGAGCACACGCCCCAGCCCGGCCATCAGCGGCTCCTGGGAACCGCCGTCGTCCATCACCGAGCCCGGCATTTGAGTCCAGCTGCGGCGCAAAGTCTCCACGACGGCACTTTGGTGTTCGGCGACAGTTCTACGCATTACATCCTCCGTAAAGGGCACCGTGCGGTGCTCGTTTTCCTCAATCCTAGGGTAATGCCCTGCCCAAAAGTGGCCGCTGCCGGGCGTGCCGATGGTGACCCTCGCGGTGGCTGCACTTGCCTTCCCGGCCTATCTGGCGCTGCGCGGCGACTGGCGGTCCTGGACAGTGGCCCGGCCCGTCACCAGGGCAGAATGGCTGCGCACCACCAGCTACTTCCCTTTCACCTTGTTGTTGGCCGGACTCACACTTGTCACGCTGATGCCGTCGCTGGTGTTCGAGGCGCTCGATTGGGAACACGCCAGGAGGTTCATCTGGGCCATACTCTTTTGGATTCCGATGGTGCCGCTGATGGTCTCTCTCGTGTGGTGGCCGCCGTTTTGGGGGCCGCTCTGGTACCGGCGGTGGCGGGCTGCGGGCGGAAGCCGCTCGGTTCTGCCTTGGACAGCTGAAGACATTGCTGCCGCCGCGGCGCTGCCGGAGGGCCGGCGCAAGGCCCGGACACTGCGCAACATTGAGACCTCCAAGGGCTTTGTGCAGCTGGCCCTGGCCAACGGTTGGTGACCCCCGGCTCCGAACCAAGCAGGTGTCCCTGCTCACGTGGGTTGGACCATGAAAAGCGCGGAAGCTAGCGGAATGGTCCGACTGTAGAGAGGCGAAATTGCTGCAGGTGTCTCACTACAGTCGGACCAAAACCTTGAATCCAGTCGCAACGTGTATCGAGTCTGTTTGATTCGTGTCCAGAGCGTTGGGTGTTCCGTAAGGGGAACCTTTACCGGGCGCTACATTCCGTTGATTGTTTTTCATGGCAGGCCGGGTAGGTGTGGGGGGGGTAGATTCGAAGCATGACACCGATTCGCAGATCCGTTTACGGACTTTCACTGGGTGCTCTCGCGGCACTATTGACTGGATGTTCAATTGACCCACTGATCTGGGGAGGCGATGGCGCCCAGGTGATTCAAACGACCGAGAAGCTCGTGAGTGACTTAGCTTCGGGTGAAACGTCAGACATTGATTGCATGGATTCCGTAGCAGATCTCGGCACGCCCAGCGATTGGTCAGGGCTCTCGGCGGGTGAACCGGAAAGGTTTTCCCCGGAGTATTGGGACGGCCAAGTGGCGCTCGACCCTCAGTGGAGCATCAACCTCGAAGGTCTCCCGGAGGGCGCAGTGCCCGGCACCGACTATCCGGGAAACGTCTTCTACCGTGAGACAGATGGTGGTCTATGTGTGATCGACGTAGCCTGGTCAACGCTCGTCTCAGTGAACTGACCAGCTAGGCGTATCAGCTGAACCTCATTCCTTATGGGAAGGGCTACCGCTATTCCGTTGCCTTACTTGCTGATCCGGTGTCCCGTATAGACAACGTGCACTGGGACAAGCTGTTGTGTTGGGCTGGGTAGTTGCCCAAGTTTGCTTATGCACTCATGCAGGGGATGGTGGTAGGAACCAGGTGAATCGTACTTCTCAGTCTCCTGGTGGTTGTTTCGCTTGCAACAGCAACCCCACGCCACCGGTAAAGCTGGTCGTATGAAATTTCGCGGCTCTGGCAACCTCAGCGAAGCCCCACTGACGATGAAGATCGATCGATGCCTGGTTGGATGGGTTGACGATGTACCAAGCCGAATTCGCTCGTGCCCAGATCCAGTCCAATCTCACTTGACTCAAGGCCTTGGCTATCCCGTGGCGCCTGAACTCGGGAAGCACTGTCACTCCGCCCAAGTAGTGCCCGCCGGGTGCCTGTCCATCGGCGTACGACCAGAAGTGGGTCTTGCCCCACCCAACAATGTTGCCATCGGCGGAGGCGACAACAACCAGTCGGTTTTCGTCGAGAATTGCCGTGGCAATGGCCGCTATATCTGCTGGTGAGCGGCCCGCTTTGGTGTCGATGTCACGTATCGCAACGATGTCGTCACTCGTGGCCAGCCTGACGTCAACGGGACCATCTAACACTGTTTCATCTTGACGTCGGTTCGGTAGGTATTCAGCAAACCCGCTACCTGTCATCCTTCAATTCACCCCTCATGCTCAGCCTTTTTCAAGTATTGCCGAAGCCTCAGTGCGGTCAACCAAAAGGGCACACGACACGTCACCGCACCCCCTTTGGGGAACCCTCACCGGTCATTCCGGTTGGCGGAATGACCGGTGAGTGGGACGCAGTAGTTTTTGCCCCGTGACAGGCTGGGAGGATGAGAACTTGGGGCGCCTGTGAATGAATCCGGAAATGCTTTAGGGGGCCGACAGTCAACCTATGCGAGAAATCCCAAACGGTCCAAGACAATCTGGACATCAGTGGCGTGGTTAGCTGTGGCAACAAGCCTCTGGATGCTTGCTTGGTTCTTGAAAGTGCTTGATGACAGTGGCATCTATGTCTTCTTCGCGCCAGGTGATAATTCTCCGACACTGTCCACGGCGATGACACTCCTAGCTATCGGGTCACTCATTGCCGGAGTGCATGGCCTCGTTCGGCGCGTGGTGAACCACGTCCAGCACCGTGGGGTGCTCCTCCTCGCGAAATCATTCGGAGCGATCATCGCGACATGTTTCACGGCTGTTCTGCTTTTCTCGGCAGCAGTAACGCTGCTAGGTGCTCCCATTGCCTCGTACGGGCTGAAATCACCTAACGACGATCGCAGTGTTTTGATCCTCAACCAAAGTTTCCTCCTGCTTGGGTCCTTCAACATCTACGAACCGCGCACGTGGCCGATCTATTCGAAGACGGTCTGGATAGCAACGGACGACGGATTCGACCCGTTCCTCAAAGGGCAGTACAAAGAAACCTGGACAGATGCCGGGCTTGACCTGGACTACGTATTTGACTACATGTACCCGGAGGGTCTTACGCGGGAATCAATTCAACTGTCTAGACAAAAAACGCACCTTGGAGCAAATGGTTACCGTGGCCACCGTCTTCAATATGCGGAGTCCTCGACAATAATTCCTACTCGCCTCGGCGGGGGTCCTCCGTGTCCCAATTCGGAACCCTCTGCGGTCAAGCTATTCCCGCACGGGGAATGCGGACCGGTCATTACGATAGACGTTTTCATCCCTTGGTATGACAGGCATTATTGTGCCTACGGCAAGACCTGACCGGTGAACACGCGCCAGGTTGCCACCCTGCCCGCCATTGACCATCGTGGCCCCCGGGCTAAGCCTGAGAATGGCGTGGAGAGCCCTGATAGGCTCTGTACCTCGAAGATCTGAACGTAACGGTGGGGAAATGAAGTCGAAGAAAATTATGGCAATGACTGCGGTGGTCGGAACGATGGTGCTGACAGGCTGCGCGACCCAGGCCAATGTGTCACCTGGAGCTGTAGGTGAAAATATCTCTACTCCCATGGAGAACTGCATCGGGGGATTCGAGACCATCTGGAATTCGACCCCGGCCGAGGGCGATGCGTCCGAGCTTCCCCAGGAGATTGTGACGGTGGTGTCTGAGACAGGGCGGATTTTTGATGCCATGCGCAGGACACCGGACGGGACAGCAGAGGCCGTCGCACCAGAGGACATCAACTACAAGGTCCATGTAGATGATTCCTGGCCGAAGAACAATGCCATTGTCATTGACACCGCAACCGGCAAGGTCCTCGACACCATCAGCATCCCGGATGGTAGGAGCATATGTGATTAGGCGCTGGAATCGGCCAGAGAATAGAGCAGTCGCCCACAGAAGTTCCAGGGTCGCGCACCCATTCTGAACCGACACCGCAAAAACACCTGCTGGCTCGTTGCTAGGATGTTGGCGGTCTTTCTCGTATGCGGAACCCTCTGTGGGACGGATTTTCTTCGGCAGTTCGCGATGATCCATCAAGCCACGCGAAAAGCGCCCACTATGGCTTGTATTCCAAGTGCCACCATCACGGCTCCTGCCAACGCACTGAGGAAGAAGCGAGTCACTCGCGAGCTGGCCACACCGGGAATGATGCCCACGGCCATGGCAATGAGGCCCAACCATGCCAGAAGCATCAAAATATGGACGACGGCGAAACTCATGTACTGCGATAAGCCGTCCAGGGCCAAGCCAGATATCGTTGGGACCACGAGGACGTAGAGGCTCAGCGCCTTGACGTTTGTGACCAGGGCCAAGAACGACCATAGGACCAGCCTTGGTTGCTGCCTTGGTTGTAGCGACGACGATCGTGCCTGCCGTAGTTCTTTGATTATGGTGAGGAGTCCGAACAGCACAAGAACAATTCCGCCGACCGCGCCGACTATGGTTCGGATCAGAGGATCGTTCGCGACCATCACGCTGAGACCTGTCTGCGCCGTCGCGAATGCGAGGAGCAGGATTCCGAGAGCCGTTCCTGTCCAGACTTTCAGGCCACTCCATCGGTCGCCGTTCGCGGCTCCATTGATTGTTATGGTGAAGCTTGCCCCGGGGCTTAGAACGAACGGGAGAGCTGTAGATGCGAGGACAATTGCTGCGCTCACCATGTGTCAGAACTGAGTGTGTGAAAGACCGTACGAAGTGTCGGACCGGCCAATGTGTGCAGGGCCAACCCTGGTGCTGCGGTGTTGTCCGCGACGGGGTCAGTGCGGCTGCCCAACCGCATGGTGGATACGATGCCTGGAGCACCCAAGAGAGGGCGACCGGCGAAAGTGGTTGCCAAGGCCGTGTGCACATGGCCAGTCAGAACAGCGATGACTTGTTCGTTATTCTCAAGCAGTGCACGCAATTCGTCAGGGTTACGGAGACCATATTGGTCCATTACATGGTGCCCGACGGGAACGGCTGGATGGTGCATTGCCAAGACCACTCGGCCTGGAGCGGCATCAATCGCATCCTGGGCGAAAGCGAGCGCGTCGGTTCGCAGTTCTCCCTCATCGTGATTATCGATATGTGAATCGAGTCCAACAATCGTGACGCCGTCGACTGTAAGGCTGCTGTTAAGGGTTCCTTCCCAACCCCGGTTCAGGAGTGCTTCCTGCATCGGTGCGGAGAGGTCATGATTGCCAGGAACGACAATTGTTGGAATCTCTTTGGGTAGAGCATCGAAAAACTCCCGGTATTCATCGGCAGTGCCATGATCCGTTAGATCCCCGCTGACGAGCAATGCACTCACCTCTGGCAGCTGTTCGATTTGGCTGAGAGCGGCAGAAAATCGGGCCAATCGTTCTGAGCTGGTGTCGAGATGTGTGTCGCTGAGATGCGCAATAACCGGCACTTCTACCTCCAGAGGACTTGTTTGTTTGTCCTCAGCATCTCATCATCTGCCGGTGGCAACTGTGCATTGAGGTCGTGCCAAGGTCGCAGTGTCACTGAAAATCATGCTGCTTGTTTATGGCATGTCAGTTGCCCAATCTGCTACAGACTGGATACACGACCGGCCCATTTGTGGACGGTGAGTGGGACAGCTGCGGAGTCGGTAGCGATACTTCTATGCGGCGTAGGAATGAGCTCATCGCAATCGTAATCCGACTCGAAAAGGCTTTCGGTTCAATCATCTTGGGACTCGGTTTTGGCTATTGCAGTGAGAGCCAATCGGCAACGCGACCGTTGAACCAGTCTGGGCGTTCCAGCGGGATTCCATGGCCGCAGCCATCGATAATTTCAATCTCGCTGCTAGGCAGCGCTGTGTGAATGTCCGCAGCGGAGTCACGCATCAACGAGCGTTCCCGCCGTCCTACCATCACGATGGATCGACCGCGAAACTCTGACCACGCCGCCGGTAACTCGAACCGCAAGTTGTCCCCGACAGCGGCGAGCAGCGTAGCTTTCGTAATGTGGGCACTTGTGTCGATGTATTCTTCCATCAGCTCCGGGGGCACAAACAATTCCCGAGCCTGCATTCGGGCGAACCTGCGATTTCGTGCCAGGGGTGCGCCGGCCCCGAGCGCGCGAAGGGTGAGTCCAGTAAAGGGCATAGCCTTTGCCTGGGCGCTGACAACCATCGCCCGATCTACGAGTTCGGGGTACTTGGACGCAAGTTCGATAGTGAGCTGTGCGCCCAAGGAAAATCCAATTACTGCCGCCGGGGTCGAGCCGCCACACGACAGAACCTGGCTGAGAGCGTCTACCGTGTCGGTGTGTGATTGGTACGTTTTATCGGCGCTCTGGCCATGGCCGGGAAGATCGGGCACGAGCACGTTGTACTTCGATTCGAGGCTCCTTCGAAGTGAGTTCCACATCCACCCGGCTACTCCACCACCGTGTAGGAGGAGCACTGGAGAGCCGTCTTCGGGGCCGAATCTACTTACATGCATGATGTTCATGCTCTCACGTAGGGCTGCGGTGCCCTGCTCAGGGGCACGTTGAAGCGCCCGAAAACCGAACCCTTACTGGGATTGTAAAGCCCGCATGCACTTGTCGGTGCACTCCACGGGTCCGAGCATGCTTGTGTCCTATCTCCACAGCCAACGGAGGGCGTCTGGGAGCAGGACGCCTCCATGGTTGGGGCTGTGGCCGCCGTCGCCGAGGACGAGGCGGAAGTCGTAGCCTGCCTCGGCAAGGGCTGCTGCCACTTTGAGGTTGTTTGCTAGCCAGTTCAAGTCTGGTTCGTTCCAATGCAGGTCACGGTGACCGGCCTGCATGAAAATGCGGAGCGGTTTGGCGAGAGTGGTCGGGATAAGTTCCGGGTAGGGATTTCCGTTGGGCATCTGCGCGAAGCTCGATAGGAACCCGATGACTCGGCGGAACTTGTCTGGGCGCAACCACGCGGCAGTGAAAGCGCAATTGCCTCCACTGCTCCCACCGCAGATTCCCCAAGTTTCTGGATCTTCGGAGATGGAGTAGCGCCCGGTGATCTGCGGAATGATCTCGGTAAGGAGAAATTCGACGTACCGGTCATCGAAAGCGTCATACTCTGCGTTGCGGTTCTTAGGTTGCTCCAAGTCGGTGAAGATCCCCGGGTTGACGAAGACGCCGATAGTGACCGGGATATCGCCGGAGTGGATGAGGTTGTCCAAGACAATTCCGCCGCGGACTTCCCCTTCGGGATCGAGGTAGAGCCAACCGTCCTGGAAGACCATCAGCGAGGCGGGCTGTCCAGGACGATACTGTTCCGGGATGTGGACCCAGAACTTCCGAGAGGTGCCTGGGTAGAGCGTGCTGTGGTTCCATTCGAACTCGACGATGGTGCCGGAGGGGACTGCGGGTTGGCGAATCGAGTCATGTCCATGGGAGTAGCGCACGGAGGACTGGTCAATCGGCAGCGGTTGGTACGGCAGTTCGATGGTCACAGCTGGTAAGTCTAGCCGTGGAATCCGGACAATTCCTGCAGGGGAACCTTGACCGGAACACTCAATCCAGCGTTCTCTCAAAGCAGCGAGACGCTGCTGCCGTCAACCACCAACGCCTGGCCGTCGCGAAGCGCCCAGTACTGTTTGCCATCTTGGGCGTAGGTAGCAGCCACCTGAGTCAGGATCTCGCGTTCCGGGTGGTCCGAAGATCCAAGATGGGGCACAAACGGTCGGTCCAGAATATTGAGGCCGTCGAACTCGACAGCTCCGTAGAGTGACAAGGCATCGCCTGTTGGATCGCACTCTTCGAGACCCGACAAGCTCGGGGCGAGGACGCAACCCCCGGCGCTGAAACCGGCGTAGACCAGGGCATCCGCTCTGAGACGATCCACAATGAGCGCGTCGGCTCCCGATCGGGCCAGTGCGGCCCGGAGAGTGAAGACGTTGCCGCCCCGAACCCAGATGAAGTCCGGTTGGCCAAACTCCACGGAAAGGCTCTCGGCGTCGTGCGCCCGTAGGTCGAGCTCCTGTGCCGTGAGTCCAATGCCCGCGAGATGCACGAGCTGGCGTTTGGTCTCTATGCGCCGTATCTCAGGATCAACACCATCGAAAGCGTTCATGATGAGCCACCCGCGCTTTCTGCCTCGAACCAGGCCGGTGAAAGCTTCGGGATGGTCACCAAGTTGGTATGAAGACAGGTAGAGGCGCATGGGGCCATTGTCCTTACTTATCCGCAGAGAGTCATTTTCCCATGAATTGTGCACGTCCGCGTCTGCCCATAGGGGAACCTTGAGCGGACTCCTCAGCGCCGGTTCAACGCTACGGATCTAGGCGGCCTCAAATTGCTGCAGGCGTCAATTCCTTGGTCATCTCCACTTCACGACTGCTGGCATCTAGAGAGTATTGAGCTGAGTGGCCGGTGAGCTCAAAGCCCCTTTTTGAATAGGCCCTTTGTGCATTCACGTTGGCCTCATGCACGTGAAGTGTGAGGCGTCCGCCGTTGTTCCGGGCCCAGACTTCAATGGCCGATAGCAAGGTGTCCGTTAGGCCTACGTCAGCGCCTCGGAAGTCGGGGTTTACATATACACCTACAAGGAGAGGCCCAACGCTGGGGTCTGCTATGTACGAGGCCATGGTTCCTACCCAATTCCCGTTTTCAGCAATCGCCGCTACTGTGATGGAGCCTTCTCGTGTTCCTTGTGCCCCACGGCGACGCCACTCGGTTTCGTCCACCGCCATGGCATCGGCGTCAGTCTCGGAGCATGCGATTGGGGTGTCGTTGATCATTTCCAGCCGCAGTTCCCGAATCTCGCGCCAGTCGGCTTCGGTAGTTGTTCTAATAACGATTTTGTCGTTTTTCATTAGGTCATCTTAGAACACGTTTGTGAGGCCACTTTGACTGGCAACGATTGTCTTTTGAATTACGAATGCACGCCGCTAGCGCCGTAATAGTCGGAACGACAACCACCGAATATCGGTTGTCGTCATAGTGAAACACCCCGTTTGGATTGTCAGCTGTGGACGTAACCCAAGCGTCCAGCAAACCGGTACACCACCGGCGCAAGCGACACCCCAAATTCTCCGGATCACGATCACCGCGTTTCCGCAGCCACCCAATTCCCGTATGACCAGCCCGCAAAAAAGCCCGCGGGCCCTATGCGGGACAAGATATGAACACGCCAGGCTCCATCGAATCACGTTCCGGTGGTCCAGGTGTTGTGAGACAGATTAGCCGGATGGTCCACCTGTAATGAGACAGATCTTGCTAATGGTCCATGTGAAATGAGATTGGTCCACTCTAGATGAGACAGGACAGCAGGCCGCGGCAGTGACCCCGAAACGCCAATAATGGCGTAGCGTTGAGACATGGACACAGAACGCGTTGCACTGGGCATTCCGGAGGTCCGCCAGGCCCCCACAGGCTCCGGCCGCCCGCGTCTGGGTGGGGCGGAAACCGGCCTGCTGGACCAGTTTGGCCGCGTGGCCACCGACATGCGCTTGTCGCTGACGGACAAATGCAATCTCCGCTGCACCTACTGCATGCCCGAGGCAGGTTTGGAGTGGCTGAAGAAGGACAAGCTTCTCACCGCGGCCGAGATCGTCAGGCTGGTCGGTTTGGGCGTCAACCGCTTGGGTGTGCGCGAATTGCGGCTCACGGGCGGAGAGCCGCTGGTGCGTGCGGATCTGGTGGAGATCATTGCTGCCCTGCGTGCGAACCATCCGGAACTGCCCATTTCGCTGACCACCAACGGCGTGGGCTTGACGAAGAAGGCCCAGGCCCTGGCCGACGCCGGGCTGACGCGGCTCAACGTCTCCATGGACACCCTGCACCACGATGCGTTCCTGCAACTCACGCGCCGGCCCTTCCTGGACCAAGTGAAAGCCGGGATCGAGGCGGCCTCGGCGGCCGGCATGACACCCATCAAGATCAATGCGGTGTTGCTGCGCGGCATCAATGACGCACACGCAGCGGAACTTTTGCAGTGGAGCCTTGACCGCGGCTACGAACTTCGTTTCATCGAGCAAATGCCGCTCGACGCCGACCACGGCTGGACGCGCGATGGCATGATCACGGCCGCCGAGATCCGCGAACTGCTCACCGCCGACTTTGACCTTTCGGCAGATCCCCGGGCCCGCGACGGCGCACCCGCCGAACGCTTTGAGGTCCGCCACCGTGGCGCCACGGAGCTCCTGGGCACTGTGGGCATCATCGCCTCCGTCACCGAGCCCTTCTGCGCCGATTGCCGCCGCACCCGCATCACCGCCGAAGGCAAAGTCATGAGCTGCTTGTTTTCCCGCACCGAGGTGGATCTGCTGGAGCTGCTGCGCGCCGGGGATTCGGCGTCCGACGATGACGCCGTCGCCGCCCGCTGGCAGGACGCCATGTGGGCCAAACCCAAAGCCCACGGCATGGGCCACCCCGGTTTGGGCGACGCCGATTTTGTCCAACCCGACCGCAGCATGAGCGCCATTGGAGGATGAGCATGAACGTACGCTTTTTTGCCGCAGCCGCTGCTGCCACGGGAGTTGAGGAGCAGGGTGTTGACCTGGCCGCGCTGGCTGGCACCGAACCCTTCACACTCGCCGACTTGTCGGAGCTGTTGGTGGCGAGTTTTCCGGTATCGGCTTCCGGCCACACTCCCCCACTTTCAGAGTTGTTAACCCGGTGCAGCTACCTGCTCAATGAAGTCGCCGCGCGTGACCTGACCGTGGCGTTACAGCCAGGCGATGTGGTCGACGTCCTCCCGCCCTTCGCCGGCGGCTGATCCCACTGGACAACTGATGCGTAAATAGGGTTCGTTGGGCCGCTTGGGTGAGGGTGACCTGAGTATCGGAGCTGCCCACAGCTCTTTAAGAGTCCGCTGGTGGCCAGCTGTGTGGTGTTGGCAGCTTATGCGCCAGCCTGGGAGTTGGCGTGGCGCATAAGCCGGGGCCGCTTTGGGCATGCGCACTGCTGATACCGGGCATTGCGTCAGTGTCACAGCTGCGCCGCGCTGGCTCCTGGCGCGACGCATAGCCAAAGCTGGTGTGCCCAGAATGGGGTGTATGCGCCACACTCGTTTCCACGGCTGCGCATAAGCCACGGCAGAATTTACAGGTGCCACTGAATTTACAGGTGCCACTGACGCGGCGAAGCCGCCCACCAACTGAACCGCAGTAGTGGTCGAAAAACACCGCGAATTCGATTTTTTCAAGGGGCCCACGCCCGCGAGGGCCCCGATCGACGAGGTTGGGGACCGGGTGGGGACTACTGCAGTTGGCGGGATGGCAGCGGGACCCTGGCGCTTGTGGGCCCATCCCACGCTCTCGCTCATGACGGGTCGAGTCACGTAATTCACGTGCCAGTTGCCGCCAGGGGCCCCAGTGCCATGGCCAGCAGGGCACCGCGGCTTTGAACACCGCATTTTCCAAAAAGTGCCTTGAAAATATCTTGGACGGTATACCGGCTGATTCCCAGGTGGCCGGCCAACCCTGCCGTGTCCAGACCTGCAGCAGAGCGCTCCAACAACTGGCATTCCCGCGGGCTTAGGGCGAAGCTGCGCTCAAAGACTGCCAGCCGTTCCGCGGGCAGGCAATCTTGGATGGTGACCGTAATGGGCGCCGTGGCTCCGGACGCCGTCGTCGTCATTCTCGCGGCCGAAAGTCCAGCCCATATTCCTTGGCCAACATGTCGGCATGAACGGGAAGGGTGGGCATCAACTCCCCGTTCCACTGCCATCAGCTGTGCTGCCACGTTCAGCACTTCCGCCGGAATCCCCTGATACGGCTGGGGTGCCCGCTGCAACAATTCCAGCCATGACACGGCCGATTCGGTTTGACTGATGACGGACAAGTCATCAGCAAGCACCAACACGGCTTGCCGGTGCCCAGAGACGGCATCCCCCGTGACGCCAAGCTGAAATTCGCGGGCGGAGCATTCCCTCAAACCCGTAGCAATCAGGCCGGCCATGGACTCCACACAGTGTGCCTCGGCGTCGGAAAAATCGGAATCGCCGGGTCCGCGCCACAGCTCAAGCCAACCCCAGAGTCCCCACTTATCGGCGAAGGCAACGGACAAGACATCCACCACCCCGTACCGTTCCAAAAGCTCCTTCCACATCTCGCTGCGGCCAGGTTCATTCCCGGTTGCCTTCTGCAAAGACACCGCCCGAGACGGATGCGTGGGCAGGACCGTCCATCTGTTGATGAGGGTCCGGTACCTCAGCGCGATGAGCAGCGGCAATTCCGGCACACCAGGCACCTGTGCCATCGGGGCAATGCCCACAGTTGTCACAGGATCCGCGAGCGGCCATACCCAGCCGTCAAAACTGACGACGGCGCGCAGCTCACCAAGCACGCCGGCTCGGTAAAGATGACTCTCCAGGTGCGCATCCCCTAATGCCGCAACCCGGTCCAAACAGCGGCGCAGTGCCCATTCGCTGGTCATCTCTCAAGTATGCGCGCCTCGGGTTCTGGCCACGATCTGCAGATCCCAGATTTGTGGGATGGTCCCTGGTAGCGAGGACACCTACAGTCAAGGCAGCAGTATCCATGAAAGGACCAGGGACAATGTTTACCTTGCAAATTGAACACGGCATCAAGGACTTTGGCATGTGGAAGAGCGCTTACGACGCCGATCCGCTGGGGCGGGAAGCTTCCGGAGTAAGGGCCGAAAGGGTGTTCCGCCCGGTGGGTGAGGAACACTATGTGGTGCTTGACCTGGACTTTGCCACCCAGGCAGAGGCGGAGCAGTTCCTAGGCCGGCTGAAGGCCCAGGTGTGGTCTGCCCCGAGCGTTTCTCCAGCGCTGGCAGGCGGTCCAAAGACACGGATCGTGGAACAGCTGATCGCCTCGAGGCAGAGTCAGTAAGCCGCTGGGCCAACACCACGGTAGTGAGCTCTCTGCTGCGCATCGAGGTGCTCCATGGCGTAGCGCAGCATGGTCCGCGGCATGGCGGCCGCATGGGCATCGAGGAACTGTAGCAATCGCTCTCGATCATGCTTTCCCACCTCTCGCAGCACGCCCCCTACGGCTTTGTGAATGAGATCCTGGTCATCATCTAGAAGCAACGCGGCAAGACGCACGGTGTCCTGAACTTCACCGCGTCGCAGGAAGTGCAAGGTTGCCAGGATGGCTGTGCGGCGCTCCCAAAGATCATCTGAGCCTGCGAGTTCGTCCAGGATGCCCCGGGGCTTGTCGGCGAGATAGCGGCCAATCACATCCCATGCGCCAAGATCCACAAGGTCCCAATTGTTGATGCGGTCAATACGTCGCAGAAACAAGTCAAACAGCTCCTTTTGACGCTGGCCACTCGCGGCCTTACTTCCGGACTGCTTGGCCATAATCTTCACAGCACCAGCCCGTGCTTCGTGCAGCGGACTCTCCAACAGCTCTTCCAGCTGGCTCAGTGACATATCCGTATAACGCGAAGCCAGAGCGAATACCTCGCCCATGCGAACGCCTAGGAAAACATCCCCCTCACCATAGTCACCGGCGCCGGATTTGAAATAGCGTTGGATCTTCTCTTGTTCAGCCTCCGAGGCAAGAAGCCGGAGCTCGGCGATGAACGCTTGTGCACTCCGTTCGCTCGGTAGATGTGTGGTCACGATGGTTGGCCGTTGTGACCGACGACGGCGGGATCGGCCCCTGGGTGATCGGCACCTCGGTGATTGCCGACGCCGTCACGGTTTGGCCGCGGTGCTTCCACCGAGCTCACCAGCGGTGGATGGAGGAAGCCGCCAATGACCTCGGCCATCAGCTCAGCAAGGGTGATGACGGTGTCGTCCTCATGCCGGGGCCCGAGTATCTGAACACCCACCGGCAGGCCTGTTGCTGTCCACCCCGCCGGGGCGGACAACGGTGGCAGGCCGGCAAGTGAGGCTTGGGCGATCCAAAACGGCAGATCCGTGTAGGGCCTCGCCCCTGCTGGTGTTTCGATAGTCCGCTCATGGAATGCTCTGGTGTCATGCGGGAGCGGCGGCGAAAAAGTGACTGGGCACAGAAAGGCATCAGTTTCACGGAAATGGTCTGCCCAGGCAGCTCGGGTAGCCAGCCGAAAGTGTTCGTGCCTTAGATAATCGAGACCATCGAGCGTTCCACCTGGTTCCACCGAGGCCAGATACGCCCCGACTTGCACTCCGAACGACTCTGCCACCTTCGTCGGATCGATTCCATCGGGCCAGCCGTACTTGATGGTGACCCCAGCCCGGGCAAGCACGTCGATGGCGTTGGACAACACGTCACCGACTGCCGTCGTCACAGGACAGGCAGGGTGGTCCAACACGACCCCCATCGTGTAATCGGCCAATGTCCGCCATCGCGGCGGTGCCAGCTCCCAGCGATAGGCAAGCTCATCGGCGTCGTCGGGGCCGCCGGTAACCTGAAGGGCGAGCCGAAGATCTCCGGCACTCCGAGCCAAGGGACCGACCCCAACTACTGCTGGCCGGTCGGATGCAAGAGCCTTGGGCCCAGGCGGCTGCAGGCCCGATAGCGGCACAGTGCCCGCCGTCGGCTTGAGCCCGTAGACCCCACAGAATGCCGCCGGAATCCGGATCGAACCCACCAGGTCCGAACCATACTCGAGATAGCTCAATCCAGAGGCGATGGCGGCCGCAGCTCCCCCAGATGACCCGCCCGAGGTACGTCCGAGATCCCACGGATTGTTGGTGGTCCCCGACAACGGGTTGCGGCTCTGGCCAAAGTCACCGAGCATCATGGCGACGTTGCTTTTCCCCACAATCACGGCCCCGGCACGGCGCAGCCGGGCGACAACTGCCGCGTCCCAATCGGCCACCTCACCAGCGAATGCCGGATTGCCCCAAGTGGTGTGTAGGCCAATAGCGTGGAAGGCATCTTTCACCGTCATCGGCACTCCCCCGAGGGATCCGCCTGGTTCACCGCGTGCAATCGACTCATCCAGAAGAGCTGCGGTGACAATCGCACCCTGCGGGTCGACCTCGCTGATGGCATTCACTCGTTGATTCACGGCAGCAATCCGTGCCAGCAACGCCGAGGTGACCTCGGCCGCTGTGCTCCGTCCGGCGCGGATGGCCGCCGCAGCATGCCCTGCGGAGGACATGGCGGTCAGGGGTTCTGTGATCACGTCATGGCTACTAAACGGTTCCATGTTCTCGTTTTATACGCTGACACTGCGTGAGCGTCAAGAACTCTTTTGCCAGAACTGAGGAGCTACGGGCTACGAGACAAAATGCCGCCGTTCGCACGTCGTTTAGTCACTGCGCCTGATCGAGCGGATCCCCACGGCCAAGCCAATCGCGGCCAACACGGCTGCCGCAAGGAAACCCCAAAGCACATCCGGCGAACTCAGCTCGCCCGCGAAGAGTGCCCGCTCAGCCGCAACCACGTAGCTGATCGGGTTGAAGGCAGCAGCCACCTGCATCCACCGCGGGCCGTCTTCCAGTGGCAGCAGCATGCCGGAGAGGATCATCAGCGGGAAGATGGTCGCCTGCTGTACGGCCCAGAACATCCAGTCCCGACTGCGACTGACCAGGGCAAGCGTGTAACTCAGAGCACCAAACCCCATCCCGAAGATGGCGATCAGCACTAGGCCCAGCAGCATGCCGAGCGGATTCACCGAGAAGCCGAACGGGATGGTCGCCAGCGCGATCACCCCGGCTTGCACCATGATCGGCGCCATCTCTTTCAGCGCCCGCCCGATCAGGAGTGCCGGGCGGGCGATCGGCGCCACCAGCGTTCGTTCATGTGATCCCGTCTGCATTTCCATGAGCAGGTTCGAGCCGGTGACACCGGTGCCGAACAAGGCGATCATGACCAGGATGCCCGGCACGAACCATTGCAACACCTCCCCGGCCGGGGCATCCGAGCCGCCGATCAGCAGCGGACCGAACAGCCCCAGGAAGACAAGGGGCTGCAACAGGCTGAAGATCAGCGAGAAGGGATCTCGAACCACGGGGCGCAGCTCGCGGACGAGCACATTCCAGGAGTCGCGAACTGCGTTGGAGCGAACGGGCACAGTGTTGTGAGTGGCTGTGGTGGTCATGCCGATACCTCTTCCTTCAGGGCTGATTCTTCTTGGGCTGCTTTTCCGGCTGCTGTTTCGCCCGCTCCGCTGTCGTCGCGCAGGCTTCGCCCGGTGAGGGCGAGGAACACGTCGTCGAGGGTGGGCTGGCGTAGCCCGGCGGTGGCCGCGGCTGTGTCTGCAGTGTCGAGTTCGCGGAGCAGTCGAGGGAGCACCCGGTCACCGTGGTCAAGGGTGATCTCCAGCTGCTGGCCGTTGACTGAGACGGACGCGCCGGTCACGGTGGCGGCGATGGGGCGGGCGGCCGCGGCGTCGCCAGCACTGTCGAAGCCGAGCGTGATCACATCGCCTGCGAGGATGGTCTTCAATCCGGAGGCAGTATCATCGGCGATGAGCCTGCCGTGGTCCATGACCATGACGCGTTCGGCGAACCTGTCAGCCTCATCGAGGTAGTGCGTGGTGACGAAGATGGTGGTGCCGTGCGTGCGGCGCAGGTCCAGGATGTGTTGCCACAGGTTTTCCCGGCTTTGCGGGTCGAGCCCAGTCGAGGGTTCATCCAGAAATAACAGTTCCGGCGAATGCAGCAGCCCAAGTGCGATGTCCAGACGGCGTTTCTGTCCGCCACTAAGGCTCAACACGCCACGCTTCGCCAACGGGGCAAGGTCGAGGGATTCGAGCAGTTCATCCGCCCGTCGCCGGGTCTGGGCGCGCCCCATTCCGTAGAAGGCGCCCTGGCTGAGCAGCTCGTCGCGTACCCGCTGATAGTGGCCGGCACTGTTGCCCTGACCGATGTAGCCGATACGGCGTCGCACCTCGTTTGGTTCCCTGCGAACGTCGTAGCCCGCCACACAAGCGGTGCAGGAGGTTGGAGGGAGAAGCGTGGTGAGCATTCGCAGGCTGGTTGATTTGCCAGCACCGTTGGGGCCAAGGAAGGCCACGAGTTCTCCACGCTGGACATCCAGGTCCAGGCCGGTGACGGCGTCGACGCGTTCTCGCTTAACAGTGAATTTTTTCGTCAGCCCGCGGGCTGTGATGATGGTTTCGTTTGTCATGTGCCAAGGCTATTGTTCCTTGAGGACAGTTTCTGTCCGCAACGTAAACTAATCTTGGAACATGTCAGAATCCACCACAACCTCGCGAGTACTGTCCCTTCTGAACCTGCTGCAGACTCACCGGCACTGGTCAGGAACGGAACTTGCGCAGCGTCTGGGCATCACCGGGCGAACACTGCGCCGCGATGTGGAGCGGCTGCGGGAACTCGGTTACCGCATTGAGTCGGCGCCGGGCACCCATGGCGGCTACCGCCTCGAGGCCGGAGCTTCGATTCCTCCGCTCCTGCTGACCGATGACGAAGCGGTCACCATGGCGATCGGCCTCCGGGTGGCGGCCACACAGGGACTCGCTGATGGAGCGTTGACCACCCTGACGGCGCTGGCCAAGCTCGAACAGGTATTGCCGGCAGCGCTGAGGTCACGGGTGAACGCGCTTGCCGGTCACGTGCAGCCGGTGCACCCGGATGTGCCGGCGGTGACGCCAGAAGTACTGGGGAAGCTCGCCCTTGCCTGTCGCGATCGGGAGCGCATCAGATTTCACTACGTGGCGGCCAATGGGGCAGAAACCGATCGTGTCGTCGAGCCGCATTCACTCGTTGCCGCCCAGCGATACTGGTTCCTGGTGGCCTGGGATCTTCACCGGGAGGCGTGGCGAACGTTCCGAGTTGATCGGCTCGAGAAATTCTTCGCCACTCGGGTTCAATTCGAACCTCGTGAGCTTCCAGCCGGCGATGCTGCCGAGTTTGTCGCCGCAGCCGTGTCCTCCCTGCTGGGCACCGTGACAGCGGAGGTGGTGATGGACCTTCCGATTGAGCGGATGCGTGAGTACTTCGGACCGTGGGCCAAGGGCGCACGATCCGTTGGTGCGTTCAAAACGGCGTGGCCTATCGGGGGCCGCAGCCCGCACGAGCTCATGTCGTCACTGGCATGGATTCCGGAGGGGGTCCAGTACGAGGTGCGTGGCGACGCGGCGACGACGGCGTTCCTGCGGGAGGCTGCCGAACGGATGCTGAACGCCACACGGAATTGAGCAGGCTTTGTCTGGCATCATGTCGTTGCGAGCGACACAGCTAGAATGACTGTCGCAGCTATCGAGGCGAACGCTCGAGCGTGGTTGGCGATGCTCCAGCTCCTCTCAAATGACCGCCACCGGTCCGCGATATCGGGTGAATCCGGCGTGATACGGGCGAGCTGATCGTTGAGCGGAACGTTCCGCACGATCGTGATGCCAACCGCGGCCAGAGCCAGTCCGGCGCCCACTATACGAACGGGACCTTCCTCCGCGACAGCGCCGGAGACTAGTTCCGAGACGACGATTGTTGCGGCAGCCGCGGCGCCACCGAAAAAGACGACCATGAAGGGCCCTCGCATCGCGCTGATATTGATCTGCTGCATCGCAGCAATTGCCGTCCGGGCGGGGACGATGCGTAGTGCAGGCATCACCAGCGCGGGAAAGGCCAGGTACACGCCTGCCGCAATTCCTGCACCGAGCGCCGCTGCGATGGTGAGGGCGCTCTGCAGCGTGGTCGTCATCGCTGGTCCTGGAAACCTGTTTGCCAGACGTTACTCGTGGCAGTGCGCCGCGCATAGTCGGCGAAGTCCCGGCAGGGTCGGCCGAGCGCAGATTCTAAGTCGCTGGTAACGGTGGCATTGCGGCCGTCGAGAATTTCCTCGAATAGCTCAGCCAGGGCTTGAGTGTCATCACGGGGGATGCCGTCACGGGCAAGATCGGCCATGAACTCTTCTGCAGTGCTGGGCGCGTAGTCGATACTGCGCCCGGTCGCCGCGGAAATCTCCGCAGCGACGTCGTGCATGGACAAAAGTCGCGGCCCGGTCACCTCATAAACCGTGTTGGCGTGGCCGTCCTCGATGAGCGCAGCGGTGGCGAGTTCCGCCAGGTCCTCGAGATCAATGAAAGGTTCGACGACGTCGCCAGCCGGCAGGACCAGTCGCCCGCGCAGAACAGGGCCGAGCAAAAAATGTTCGCTGAAATTCTGCGCGAACCACGACGACCGAACAATCGTCCATTCAGCTGCCGTGGTCTGCACGGCCCGTTCGCTGGCCTGTGCGCCCTCTTCTCCTCGGCCCGACAAAAGCACGAGACGATTCACGCCCAACTCCCGTGCGCGTTGGGCAAACTCCGCGATCAGTTCCACGACGCCAGGGAAGGCAAGATCTGGCGAATAACAGAGGTAAGCAGATGACGCCCCTTTTAATGCGGCATCCCACGTTGCACGGTCTTCCCACACGAACGGATACTCCCCCTGCCTAGAGGCAACGCGGGTGGGTACGGCGCGCTCGGCAAGCCGACGAACTATGCGAGCACCGGTACGGCCGGTGCCACCAAGAACAAGAACTCTTTGAGTAGTCATGACACCAGTCAACAACACCCCGTTCAATGTTTGAATAGTTCAAACACGTCTTTACATACGCGATCGTCTAGGATGATTGCATGGATCCGCTCACACACCTGCTCGATGGCCCTCGGGCACGCCGGGCCTTCGCCCTGCGCGTGGTCATGGCTCCGAAGTGGTCCATCGATGTCCAAGACCAGGCGCCGCTCACTGTCATTGCCATGCTGTCCAGCGGAGCTTGGCTCGTAGCCGATAACGAGCAGCTCGAGCTACAGCCAGGAGATGTCGCCCTGGTTCGGGGCCCGGGCCCCTACATCGTCACTGATGATCCTTTTCGCATCCCCGACGTGATAGTCCACCCGGGGCAACTGTGCAGTTCACCGTCCGGGCAAGACCTCCAGCTCAGCATGAAACGCGGCATGCGCACGTGGGGAAACACGGCGGCCGGCCAGACGACAATGCTCATCGGCACCTATGAGACCGACGCAGAGGTCAGTTCCGCCGTCACGGCTGCGCTCCCCCGGGTCGCCGTCGTCCCGGCCCATGAGATCGACCCTGCTCTTGTCAGGTTCCTCGAGCGCGAAATCGCCAGCGATGCACCTGGACAGGGCAGCACCATCGATCGACTGCTGGATGTGCTGCTCGTTCACACGATCCGGGCCTGGGCAAAACTCCATCCCCACACCGCACGCGGGTGGCTCGCCGGCGGCCACGATCCACTCGTGGCCCAGGCGCTTGCGTTGTTCCACGAGTCTCCCGCCGACGCATGGACGCTGGAATCACTGTCCCATCGCCTGAACGTTTCGCGTGGGACCCTGGCCAGTCGATTCCGCAGTATTGTGGGCGAGCCGCCCATGACATACCTGACGAACTGGCGCATGCTCCTTGCCAGTGAACTACTCGCAAACCCTCAGCTGACCACCGCCCAGATTGCCGCCGAGGTTGGCTACGGCACCCCCTTCGCCCTGAGCTCTGCCTTCAAGCGACGATTCGGGCTCAGTCCCACCGGGTACCGCCGACGCTCCTATCCGAGAACAGAAGCGGCAGGAAACGCCGTCGTTCCTTAAAACGAAAACTGACCCGCAGTTGTGGTCGAAAAATGCCGCGAATGCGCGTTTTTTCGACCACTTCTGCGGGTCAGTTGGAAAAGCCTAGAGGCCGAAGGTTTCGGTTTCCTCAAACGGGCCAACCACCGTGATGGTGCGCGGGGCGGCTGCGAGTTCGCGGGCCAGCTCCTGCACCTCGGCGGCCGTGACCTTGCGGATCCGGTCAAGGGATTCGTCAATGTCCATGAATTCGCCCGTGACAATTTCGGCACGACCCAGGCGTGACATGCGCGATCCGCTGTCTTCCAGAGCCAGCACAATGCCGCCGGAGAGCTGGCCCAGGGCCTTCTTCAGCTCAAGGTCGCTCACGCCGTCGGCTGCCAGCTTCTCCAGCTCGGCACTGAGCAGTCCAATGACCTGGCCCACCTTGGCCGGCGAGCAGCCCGCGTACATACCAAAGTAGCCGGTGTCGGCGTAGGAGGAGGCGAAGGAGTAGGTGGAGTACACCAGGCCCCGCTTCTCCCGGATTTCCTGGAACAGGCGCGAGGACATGCCGCCACCAAGAATGGAATTCAACACGCTCATCACATAGCGGCGTGAGTCTGTGGCACGCAGTGACGGGCACCCCAAGATGATGTTGGCCTGCTCCACCGCCCGGTTGATCACGTGCAGGCCGGCAGTGCCGGACACGGCAACCACATCGTTGGCACGGCGCGGGGCCGGCGCAACACCCTCATCCAGCGACCAACCGGCTGTGCGCAGGGCGTCCAGGACCAGGGTGCAGACGGTGTCGTGGTCCAGGCCGCCTGCTGCCGTGATGACAAGCGTCTCGGGCCGGTAATGCTTTTGGTAGTGCGCCCACACGGATTCCCGCGGAACAGCCTTGATGGCTTCCGGGGTGCCGCCAATGGGGCGTCCCAGGGCGTGGCCACCAAGAACGGCTGCCACAAAATTTTCGTGCGCAACATCTGTGGGGTCGTCGCCGTCCATGGCGATTTCCTCCAAAATGACGTCGCGTTCCTGCTCCAGCTCGGCCGTGTCAATCACGGCTGAGGTGACCATGTCGGCGATGACGTCGATGGCCATGGGCAGATCGGAGTCAAGCACCCGTGCGTAGTAGCAGGTGCTTTCCTTGGCCGTCGCTGCATTGGATTCGCCGCCCACCTCGTCAAAGGCGGAAGCAATTTCCAACGCCGTGCGGCGCTTGGTTCCCTTGAACAGCAAGTGTTCCAGGAAATGGGTTGAGCCGTGTTGGCCCTCGGATTCATCCCGAGAGCCAACACCAACCCAGAACCCGATTGTCGCACTACGCTGTCCGGGCATGGCCTCGGTCAGTACCCGCACACCTCCGGGCAGGACGGAGCGGCGCACTACTGCGCCTCCCGCCGTTCCGGAGATCAGTGTGGATTCGTCGGAGGCCAGGCCATCGGCAGCGCTTGTCAGCGGCAAAAGGGTTATCGCCATGAATTACTCAGCAGCGCCTTCAGTAACGGCCTCTTCGGAAGCGTTCTCTTCATCGGCAACTACCGGTGAGAGGGACAGCTTGCCGCGGTCGTCAATCTTGGTGATTTCAACCTGGATCTTCTGACCCACGGCAACAACATCATCAACGTTGTCTACGCGCTTGCCATTGGCCAGCTTGCGCAGCTCGGAGATGTGCAGCAGACCATCCTTGCCCGGCGTGAGCGAAATGAACGCGCCAAACGTGGTGGTCTTAACAACTGTGCCCAGGTAACGCTCGCCAATTTCAGGAATCTGAGGGTTGGCGATGGCGTTGATCGCTGAACGAGCGGCGTCAGCTGACGGACCGTTCGTTGCACCGATGTAAACCGTGCCGTCATCTTCAATGGAGATGTCAGCGCCGGTGTCTTCCTGGATCTGGTTGATCATCTTGCCCTTCGGGCCGATGACCTCGCCGATCTTATCCACGGGGATCTTCACGGCGATGACGCGGGGAGCGAACTCGGAGAGCTCGTCCGGAACGTCAATGGCGCTGGTCAGAACGCTGAGGATGTGCAGGCGGGCTTCGCGGGCCTGCTTCAGTGCAGCAGCCAAAACGGAGGCCGGGATGCCGTCGAGCTTGGTGTCCAGCTGGATGGCTGTGACGAACTCTGCGGTACCTGCAACCTTGAAGTCCATGTCGCCGAAAGCATCTTCGGCGCCGAGGATATCGGTCAAAGCGGCGTAGCGGGTCTGGCCGTCAACCTGGTCGGAGACCAAGCCCATGGCGATACCTGCGACGGGAGCCTTCAACGGCACACCGGCGTTGAGCAGCGACAGGGTCGATGCACAAACTGAGCCCATGGACGTTGAGCCGTTGGAGCTCAAGGCCTCGGAGACCTGGCGGATGGCGTAGGGGAATTCTTCACGCGTCGGCAGAACGGGCACGAGTGCACGCTCAGCCAGGGCACCGTGACCGATTTCGCGGCGCTTGGGCGAGCCCACGCGGCCGGTTTCACCGGTGGAGTACGGCGGGAAGTTGTAGTTGTGCATGTAGCGCTTGCGCGTTACCGGGCTCAACGAGTCAATCTGCTGTTCCATCTTGAGCATGTTCAACGTGGTGACACCCAGGATCTGGGTCTCGCCGCGTTCGAAGATGGCCGAACCGTGCACGCGGGGCAGAACTTCAACCTCGGCGGTGAGCTGGCGGATGTCCGTCAGGCCACGGCCGTCGATGCGGATCTGCTCGGTGAGGATGCGCTGGCGGATGACGTGCTTGGTCACGGAACGGAAAGCTGCGGAGAGTTCCTTCTCGCGTCCTGCGAAGTCGGACGCCAAAGCGGCAATGGTCTCATCCTTCAAGGCGTCGGAGGCGTTGTCGCGCTCCTGCTTGTCGGCGATGGTGAACACGGCTGCCAGCTTGGTAGCTGATGCCTGCTCGACGGCGGCGTAAGCGTCATCTTCGTAGTCAAGGAAGACGGGGAACTCAACGGTGGGCTTGGCTGCGCGTGCTGCCAAGTCTGCCTGAGCGTCACAGAGTGCCTTGATGAACGGCTTTGCAGCCTCCAAGCCCTCGGAAACAACCTCTTCGGTGGGGGCCTGGTGGCCCTGTTCCTTGATGAGCTTCCAGGAGTTGTCGGTCGCTTCGGCTTCAACCATCATGATGGCAACGTCGTCACCGGCAACCTTGCCGGCAACCACCATGTTGAACACGGCGTTTTCCAGCTCGGAGTGCTTCGGGAAGGCAACCCACTGGGGGCCCTGGCCGTCGTCGATCAAGGCAACGCGAACGCCGCCGATGGGGCCGGAGAACGGCAAACCGGAGAGCTGTGTTGACATGGAGGAAGCGTTGATCGCGACCACGTCGTACAGAACGTCCGGGTTGATGGCCAGAACCGTGACAACGATCTGGACTTCGTTGCGCAGACCCTTCACGAAGGCCGGGCGCAACGGGCGGTCCATCAAACGGCAAGCCAGGATGGCCTCGGTTGAGGGGCGGCCTTCGCGGCGGAAGAAGCTGCCCGGGATGCGGCCGGCGGCGTACATGCGCTCTTCCACATCAACCGTCAGCGGGAAGAAGTCGAAGCCTTCACGGGGGTGCTTGCCAGCCGTGGTGGCGGACAGCAACACTGTGTCTTCGTCAATGTAAACCATTGCGGCGCCGGCGGCTTGCTGGGCAAGGCGTCCGGTTTCGAAGCGGATAACGCGCTTGCCGTAACGGCCGTTGTCAATAACGGCCTCTGCGTACTGAATCTCGGGACCCTCCATAGAGAGTCACCTCCATTTCTGTGTAGGTGTTGTAAACACTTACGCCAAGTAACCAACCGGTACCATCCCAGACACTCCACCGGGTAAAGCTGTGAAGGGCTGTACAACACCCGGTCTTCGATCGAGGCCCACGGGCGTGCAGCGAATGATCGCTGCGTCCCGGAGGCCACTACCGAGGACCGCGAATGCGCGGTGTCCGGTTGGCAACTTGTGTAAGTTTCGTGCAACCGCGGTCACGGTCAACACTAGGATAGGCGGCCTCCCCTTGCGGGGAGGCCGCCTATCGTCTCATGCTAGCGACGCAGGCCGAGGCGCTCGATGAGCGTACGGTAGCGGGCGATGTCGGTGTCCTTGAGGTAGCCAAGCAGGCGACGACGACGACCAACCAGGCCCATGAGGCCGCGGCGGGTGTGGTGATCGTGCTTGTGCATCTTCAGGTGCTCGGTCAGGTCAGCGATGCGTCGTGAGAGCATTGCCACCTGAACCTCGGGCGAACCAGTGTCGCCTTCGCTAGTTGCGAAAGCCTGCATGATTTCTTGCTTTACAGCGGCGTCTAATGCCACAAGTAACTCCTTGAATGTGCCGTGAACATGTTGAGCTGTGCATTGACACAATTCCTTGGTCAAACACAGTGGAATCCAGCCACCACGGACTGCAGCCGGACTCTATGCCTTAGTTTAGTGCAGAAGTCACTGTTAGTCGAAGCGAAGTGAGCAATGGCTCTTTAGTGTTCGCGAAGAATTTCCCGGCTGTCGAGCACATCCTGGTGCATCTGCTCAATCAACGCTTCCGGGCCTGTGTAGGCCACCATGCCGCGCAGCCGCTGCACGAATTCCACCACAACATGCTGCCCGTAGAGGTCAAAGGCTTCAACAGGCTCCGCCGGCCTGTCCAGCACGTAGGCCTCAACCTGCCGGTTGACACCCACAAAGGTGGGGTTGGAGCCAACGGAGATGGCGGCGGGCCAGCGGTGCTGATCGGCGTCAACCAACCAGCCGGCGTACACGCCGTCGGCCGGGATGATCCCGCACGCATCGGGCGACAAGTTGGCTGTGGGGAAACCCAGCTCGCGGCCACGCGCGGCGCCGTGCACCACTTCCCCGCTCATGGAGTGCCGACGGCCCAGGACTTGTGCCGCCGTGTCAACGTCGCCCTTGCCCAGCGCCTCGCGCACCCAGGTGGAGGACCAGCGGCGGTCGTGGCCTTCGTCATCGACCACCACGACGTCGAAGCCCAGCTCCGCGCCCAGGCCCACCATGGTGTTCAGATCCCCCGTGTTGCCCCTGCCAAAGCGGACATCGTGGCCCACCACGACGGCGCAGGCACCCAGTGCGTCGACAAACACGCTTTTGACGAACTCCTCGGGGCTCTGCTGGGCGAACTCCAGGCTGTAGGGCATGACCAGCACGCCGTCCAGGCCCAAATCACCCATGGCAACCATCTTGTCCGCCAGGCCCATGATTTGTGCCGGCGCCGATTCAGGCCTGTGAATCAGTGCCGGATGGGGGTCAAAGGTCAGCGCAACCGAACGGGCGTTGCGCGCGGCGGCTTCGGCCCGGACCTGGGCCAGGACCTCCTGGTGCCCGCGGTGCAGCCCATCAAAGTTCCCCAGGGTGACCACACAGGGGCCAAAATCCTGGGGAACCTCATTCAATGAGTTCCAAATCTGCACTACTTTTCCTCATCCACTAAGTTCATGACCAAACGGGCATTCATGCCCTAAGTCCCCAATACCGCTTCCAGATTACCTGCTGACAGGCCCCGGGCCTGTCCAGGGATGTTGGGGAGTCTGGGGATCGGTTGCTGCCAGTGAAAGCACCCATCGGTCCGCCGGTGTGCCGCGGTCGTTGTAGTCCCCGCGAATTTCGCCGTCAAAGGTGAATCCGAGTTTCCATGCCAGCTTCCGGCTTCCCCAGTTGGGCGCCAAGGCATGCCAATGCACATAGCTGAGGTTGAGCTGGTTGAACGCGTAGTCCAGCAGCAGGCGGACGGACGCTTCCGCTGCTCCCGTGCCCCGGGCGTGGGGCCCGAAGTTGATGCCAATGCTGGCGGCACCCGGATTTTTGCACTGCAGGTCCACCGTGCCAAGAAGGCCGTCCGTGGCTGGTTCCACCACCGCAAAGGTCAGGGTTTCCCCTGAGGCCCAGCCCTGTGGGGTGAGGGTGTTGATGAAGAACTCCGCGTGCTCCATGGTGTAATTCAGCGGCACGGTGGTCCAGCGTACGGAATCTTCGTTGATGCAGTTTTCCACCAATTGCGTGGCATCAGCCATGGTCAGCGCCCGCAGCACCACGGCGTCGTTACGGAGGACGGGAACCACTGGGGCAATCTCCACGGCGGCTTTTTCAGGCTCGGCAGCGCCTTGGTCCCTGGCCTGGAATTGACGCAGGCTTTGGCTGAACACCATGCCGTCGGCAACCTGTGCGTCTTGGTGGCCGTAGCCGGGAATCTCGGCGGCCAGGACAAATCCGCAGCGTTTGGCCAGGGAATTGCTTCCGGCGTTGGCGCTGGTGGTGCGCCAGTGGAGAATTTCCAGACCCAGGTTGCCGAAGGCGTAGCCGCACAACAGTTCGATGGCCCGTTGTGCGCTGCCCGTCCCACGGCCGGCCGGGAGCATCTTGATGCCAACGCTGGCGGAGCCGCCGCGGGAGGTTGAAAAGATCTCGTGCAGGCTCAGGGTGCCGACTATATCGCCGGCACTACCATCGGTGCCCAAGCGCGTATCCACGATGGCGAAGCGGAGATCGCTGCCTGCATGCCAGCCGGCGGCGATGGATCCGGTGATGAACTCGGCGGCACGGGCTCGGCTCATGGTGGCGTCGGAGGCTGTCCAGGTCACGTTCAAGGGGTCGTGGTGGATGGCTGCAAAAGCCTGCGCATCCTCCACGGTGAAACGACGCAGCGTGGTGAAGCCGTCGGAGAGGACCGGGCTGGGCACAGTGTGTTCCAAAACCCTCACTTGGCTTCCCTGTGACGGTACAGCCAAATCAAACCAATGATGGGCAGCAGCAGCGGAATGTAGCCGTAGCCCTGGCCAAACTTGCTCCATACGCTAGCGTGCTGGAATGCGGCCGGATCAACCAGGCTCAAGGCCCCCACCACCAGGACGCCGAGAAGTTCGATGCAGATGGCAACTGTGGCAACCGTGGCCCATTTCGCGCCCGGCTTGGCCAGCGAGACGGTTGCCACGATATAAACGATCGCGGCGAAGGCGGAAAGGGTGTAGGCCACGGGGGCTTCGTCAAACTTTGTGGCGATCTGAAGGAGCGCCCGGGCCGTGGCCGAGATGGCAAACACACCATAGACCGTGATCAGCAGCCGACCGGGGCCCGATGTTCGCCCCGTTGGTGTTTCCTTTTTGGCTGTGTTGGGAGTGCTCATATTCCAAGTCCTTGCTGAAGTGATTCCAGTGCCGGCGCGGCTTGTGCGGAGAGGCCCGTGCCATACCAAATCTGTGCCATTCGGGCCAGCATGACAACCACTGTGACGCCCACTGCGCTCATGACGTAGTTCGACCAGTGCGTGCGTTCCATCATGGCCCAGTAGAAACCGGCCACGGGCAGCGCCGCCGCGGTGAACATGTAGCCCCAAAATTCCCAGGGCTCCCCTGCAAGAGGTTCCCCATTTGCCAGCCGAATGATCGAACCGATGGCGTAGGCCACGATGAAAAGTTCGACGGCGATCAACGCCAGAAGCGTGACGTCGTTGGGTTTCTTTTTCATCACCGCCGCAACGACACAAACAACGGTGGAGGTCAACCCAACGATGGCGCCAATAATAAACCAGGCGTCAAGGATCACTGGCTTGGCCCCTCGGTGACGACAGCGGTTTTAGCTTCGGGGTCCGGCGGGAAAACCAGCACAGGCTTGGCATGCTTGCCGGCGTCGGCCAGCAGTGCCACGAGGGTTCCATCAGGCGCAAAAGCTGCTGCCGGCGCGTCAACTGTGTGGGTGCCTTCGGGGCTGGCCGGAATGCGGCGCCCGAAGGAAAGCTCATTTGCTTCGGCGGCGGTCAGCTCGCGCACCGGCATGAGCGCGCGGGCCGCGTCGGCAATGTCGAGAATTTCCAGATTTTCGGCCAATTCTTCAAGAGTGCGGGCACGGTCAAGAGTGTACGGCCCAACGGCGCTGCGGCGCAGGGCGGTGAGGTGACCACCAACGCCCAGATCGGCGCCTAGGTCCCGGGCCAGCGCGCGGATGTACGTGCCGGAAGAACAGCGCACGGTGACGTCAATGTCGACGTAGCTTACGCCGTCGCGCGTGGAAGCGTCCGTGGCAACAGCTGTAACTCCATGGCGGATGGCCAGGACGTCAAAGGTGTGAATGGTGACCGGCCTGGAGGCGAGCTTGACGTCTTCGCCGGCGCGCACCCTGGCGTAGGCGCGTTCACCGTTGACCTTGATGGCGCTGACGCTGCTGGGAACCTGCGAAATGGGGCCGCGGAGTTTCGCAATGCCGGCTTCGATGGCCTCATCGGTGACTGCCGCCGTGGAGGAGGTCCCGGTGACATCGCCCTCGGCGTCGTCCGTGATGGTGGTGGCACCCAGGCGGATCGTGGCCTCGTAGGTTTTGGAGGTGCCCACGATGTAGGTCAGCAGGCGGGTGGCCTTGTTGATGCCCACCACCAAAACTCCCGTGGCCATGGGGTCCAAGGTGCCGGCGTGGCCCACTTTTCGGGTCCCCGCCAGCCTTCGCATCCGACCCACCACGTCATGGCTGGTCCATCCCTGCGGTTTGTCTACAATTACCAGTCCAGAAAGCACGCTTTGAAGTATATCCGCACCCGGGCATGGCCCATGGTGACTTGTCCCCATGGCCGACTCCGGCCACCCTGGTTACGCTATTGAAAGTAGTAATTGTGCGGCCACCCTTTGAGACGGAGAATCATGAACACCCCAGCTTCCAACAGCTACAAGCGATCGTTGACAGCACTCGGCGCCGGCGCAGCGGTGCTGATCGCCTTGACCGGGTGCTTGCCCGGCGCGGCCGCACCCAAGGATGCCCCGAAATCAGCAGCAACCCAGAGCGCGACGCCTGCTGACAGCAAATCCGCAACAGGTGGCGCCCGGGGCGGAAGCGAATCCACCATGGCGGCCACTGAGGAATCTACGCCTGCCGCGGCGGCACCTGCAGCTGCCGGCACATTGACGGCCCCGGGGACCAAATTGAAGTTTGGCCAGGTTGCCAACACGCACAGCAACAGCGGAGAACGCGATACACCCAAGTACAAGGAATCCACACACGAGACCAACGTCACCAAAATTGTGGCAGGCAGCGAAGCCGATCTTGCCGACTTCAAGGACGCCGCCAAGTTTGCCGGCCAGGTGCCCTACTACGTCTACACGGACGTCAAGTTGACCTCACTGAGCAGCCCCTCGGCTGGAATTGGTGATCCCCGGATCAGCGCCCAGCTTAAGGACGGCACCGACGCGCAAAAGCTCATTGTTTTCGGCACCATGGACGATTGCAAGAGCGACAGCTTTGAAACAACTGGCGAGGATGACGCCTTCACCTACGTCGTAGGCTCCAGCAAAACTATGTGCACGGTGTTCCTGGCACCCAAGGGTGACGCCATTACGACCGCCAGCTACGATGACTCGAACTACAATTACGTCAAGTACGGCGACAACCCCTACCGGGACAACCCGATCATCTGGGGCAACTGACCTTCTGTTTTCCTGCAAGCACCTCTCCGTCCCGCGGGGAGGTGCTTGAGGCACCAGCCTCAACCCGTTAGGCGGAACTTTTGTCCGGTACATTTTATGGCGCTGACGTGGCGGAACTGCGCGGTTTTGCCCAAGACCTCTCAGCGTGCTCGAAGCGTCTGACGACGATTTCTTCCTCTCTGGGCAGCGCACTGGCGGCATTGCAATGGAAGGGCCAGGACAGCGATCGTTTCCGCCGGGACTGGAGCACATCCCACTTAAAGAGCATTCGTAGCGTTAGTGCCGAGCTGGAGACGGCGGCGCAAATGCTGCTGCGCAATGCCGACGAGCAGCACCAGGCCAGCTCAGCGGCATCCCTAGACACCGGCGGCAGTTCAATGACTGCCACCGCAAGTGGCACTCCGGGAGCAGACTTGGAAAACAAGCTGGCCGGGATGAGCGCGGAAGAGATTCAGAAGTATCTGAGCTCCGAAGAGTTTGAGAAGTGGGTGCGTGCGACCCAGGCCAATGCTGACGCCGCGAAGACCGTGCTGGACAAACTCGCAGACTCCGGCCAGTTTGCATCGCTCCGCCTCACTGACAAGCCCAACGGCTACGGCAAATTCTTGGAGCAGTATTGGGCGGAATCAGCCATGCGCCAAGCCGGGATTGATCCAGCACACTGGGACCCTGCGAAAGGCGTTGACTACAATCGCGAAGACATCTACAAGGTCTACGCGTTTTATGCAGAGCTCTACAAGAACGATCCCCGCATGGAATGGATCGGCATGGCCAACCAAGTGGGCCCCACCTTCATTGCCGGCTTTGAAGATCTTGCCGTGCTGCACAAGATGGCCGATGCCGGGCAGGACGCAAGCGAGTTCCTTGCGGACATGGATCCCGCGCGATACGCGGCGTTGCAAAGCTTGATGAACTTGGGCGCTGAAGATTTGGCTTACTACGAGACAACTTTCCTGTCGATGCAAAAACAAATCTTCACCGATATTGGCTCACAACACTTTGCCTTTCAACAGGGCGGCCTCGCCGAAATTGAACGAATGCGGGCTGCCGGGCTTGTCACGGATCCCATGGATCAAGCGTGGCGCAATATTGATTCGGTGCCGCAGTACTCAAATCCACAGGACTATCACGGTCTGACAACAACCCAGAAGCAACTTCTGCACAAGGCTTCCTACAACATTGCTGACCGAGAGCAGAACTTTGTCATTGCTGACGACTACGACAACATCAGGGACCGGCCCTCGGGTGTTGCCTTTACCGAGGCCATGACGGTTCTGGGCAAACCGAGCATTGTGGGCGCCGACTCCTACTATGAGCAGTTCCCGGCAGCAGATCCATACCTTGACTTTGGCAGGATCCCGCCCCTTGGCGTGGATGTCCACCACGGTAACATCTCCGTGCGGGAAGACCGATGGGCATTGATTGACCAGGACACCCTGGGAGCTTACGAGGATTGGCTGCACGGCCGGGACAACCCCTATGGTGAGATGGTGAAGCCTATGCCTGAGCGAGTAGACGAGTACCGTATGGTACCCAAACCAGTCCGTGATCTTCTGGGGGCACCATGAAGCGAAGTCTAAGTGCAGCGATACTTGCAGTGGTCCTCTTGGGCGGCTGTTCCCTGCTTCCAACCTCACCTGCATCCAAGGAGCCCTCCGTCGTGGTCAATGGCAATTCACAGTTCACCCCCGAGGGGATCAAAGACATCAAGAGCAGTAGGCAGGCCAACTTTGACGTCTCCGAACGCCCGCTGGCCATGTCTGCCCTTGGTTTTAGCGAAGGATCGGATGGAATCCTGATCGCAACGGATTCGGAGAAGAAGATCGATGTCAGCATCACAACACCCCATGGCGTGGTCACCATGACCACCGACACCATCCGGGTCCGGCCCGGAGTTCCAACGGAATATGTTGACCGCATAGACATCTTTTACAACTTCCCGGATGCGCAGGACGCCAATGCCGAGATTGACCGTGCCAAAAATGAGTTGGGGTTCCGTGCCCTGGACGAATTCTCAGGCATTGGGCCTGAGTTCAAGGATGGTTCCGGAAAATCGAGCTGGAACCCTGGCCTGGGCAACAAAACAGGGACAGCGTTTTCAGTGGAGGCCATCGCAAACCACACCACCGGCAGCTTGACCTGGATTTACTCCATTCAGCTTGAGGACAAATATTACACGCCGGAGGCTGAGGCAGGCATCGCCGCAACCGGCAACTTTGACCGCTACTAACCACTCACCGGAACGCCCCCAGGCCGTCATAGCTGTGAACCCCACGCACTGCCGTAGCGCGCCTCGTTCAGGAACGAGAAGGGTCCTTTGAGGCCGGTGGACCCGCTCACGCAAGGCGAGTTCCTCGCTGCTCAGCAGGGAGTCGAAAGAGATCGGGTCCACGGGATCAACGGCCCGAACATTTCGGTGTCCGTCGTGAAGTCAACGCCATGCCCACCCCTTGCGGGGAAAATACGAACGCCGGGCCTGTCACCAACATGGAGTTGGTGACAGGCCCGGCGTCGTTTCTTGAAGAAAGAGCTTACGCCTCTTCGGCGTCGTCTTCGTCCTTCTTGTAAGGATCTGCATCGCCGGCGAACTCGGCGTTGGCCGAGATTTCTGCCAGCTTGGCGTCGCGTTCCTTGGCTACCCGCAGGAGCGCTTCCAGGTTCGAGGCGTTCTCCGGAATGACGTCGGCAACGAACTCCAGGGTGGGCGTCAGGCGCACAGTGATGTTCTTGCCAACCTCGGCACGCAGAACACCCTTGGCACGTTCCAGTCCAATCTTGGCCTCCGACTGGGCAGTCTCGTCGCCAAATACTGTGTAGTAAACGGTGGCGTGCTGCAAGTCATTGGTGACGCGGGCGTCAGTGACTGTAAGACCTTCAACGCGCGGGTCCTTGACCCGGCGACGGAGAGCCTCAGCCACCACAACTTTAATGCGCTGAGCCAATTTGGCGGCGCGGGCTGAATCAGCCATGAAAAACTCCTAAAGAATAAAGGGACCGTCGACGGCGGATGGTGCGCATCAGTCGAGTCCAGGTTCGTTCCGCGAGACTAAAGCGAGTCTACGCCGACGCCGCCCCCGGGCTGCGAAGCCGATGGGGGCCCGGGAGTGGCATCGGGCGCCTGTAGCGACACACCGACGAAGTCGTGTGTGGCGCAAAGCGGGCGGGGCCCCCATCGGCGTAGCAGACGGGGGCCCCACTCGGTTGAGATCGTATTAGACGCGCGGCTTTTCGCGCATCTCGAACGTCTCGATGATGTCTTCGGCCTGCAGGTCGTTGAACGAACCCAAACCGATACCACACTCGAAGTCCGTACGGACTTCAGTGGCGTCATCCTTGAAGCGCTTGAGCGAGTCAACAGTGAGGTTTTCACCGATGATCTTGCCGCCACGGAGCACGCGTGCCTTGGAGTTACGGCGGATGGTTCCGGAGCGAACAATGGAACCAGCAATGTTGCCGTGCTTCGAGGAGCGGAATACTTCGCGGATCTCAGCGGTACCGAGCTGAACTTCCTCGTACTCAGGCTTGAGCATGCCCTTAAGAGCCAGCTCAATGTCATCAATGGCGCCATAGATGACCGAGTAGAAGCGCATGTCAACGCCTTCGCGGTCAGCCAGTTCGGCAACACGCTCGGCCGGCTTGACGTTGAAGCCGATGATGATCGCGTTGTCCACTGTTGCCAGGTTGACGTCGTTCTGGGTGATCGCACCAACACCGCGGTGGATGACGCGCAGCTGCACGCCTTCGCCAACATCGATCTTGAGCAAGGAGTCTTCCAGGGCCTCAACAGCACCGGAAACGTCACCCTTGAGGATGAGGTTAAGTGTGTCAACCTTGCCGTCAGCAACTGCCTGGTCGAAGTCTTCCAGGCTGATGCGCTTGCGGCGCTTGGCCAGTGCGGCGTTACGGTCAGCTGCCTCACGCTTTTCAGCGATCTGGCGGGCTGTACGCTCGTCGCCGGTAACGAAGAACGTGTCACCTGCACGGGGAACGTTGGACAGACCCAGAACCTGAACCGGACGCGAAGGACCGGCCTCGGAGATGACGTCACCGTTCTCATCAAACATGGCACGAACACGGCCGTGGGCAGTACCAGCAACGATGGTGTCACCAACGTGCAAGGTACCCGACTGCACCAGAACGGTGGCCACGGAACCGCGGCCCTTGTCCAGGTTCGCTTCGATGGCAATACCGCGGGCATCCTTGTTCGGGTTGGCGCGCATATCCAAGGCAGCATCAGCGGTCAACAGCACAGCTTCGAGGAGTTCCTCGATGTTGATGTTGTTGCGTGCTGAAACGTCCACGAACATGGTGTCGCCACCGTATTCTTCGGGAACCAGACCGTATTCGGTCAGCTGGCCACGGATCTTCTCCGGGTTAGCTGAGTCCTTGTCAATCTTGTTCACTGCAACCACGATCGGCACGTTAGCTGCCTGGGCGTGGTTGAGCGCCTCAATGGTCTGCGGCATGACGCCATCATCAGCGGCAACCACCAAGATGGCGATGTCGGTGACCTTGGCACCACGGGCACGCATGGCGGTGAACGCCTCGTGACCGGGTGTATCGATGAAGGTGATGCGGCGTTCGGTACCCTCGTGCTCGTGCACGATCTGGTACGCACCGATGTGCTGGGTGATGCCACCGTGCTCGTCAGCAACAACATCCGACTTGCGGATGGCGTCCAACAGGCGCGTCTTACCATGGTCAACGTGACCCATGACCGTGACAACGGGGGGACGAACCTCAAGGTCCTCGTCACCCTCAGCTTCAAGCTCGGCATCGAAGTCGATGTCGAAGCTGCTCAGCAGCTCACGCTCTTCATCCTCAGGGGAAACAACCTGGACCTTGTAGCCCAGCTCGGCACCCAAGAGTGCGAAGGTGTCTTCATCCAAGGACTGAGTGGCGGTAGCCATTTCACCCAAGTGGAAGAGCACTGTCACCAATGCTGCCGGGTTTGCCTCAATCTTGTCGGCAAAGTCCGAGATGGACGCGCCACGACGCAAACGAATAACTGTGCTGCCGTCTCCACGGGGTACGCTCACGCCGCCCAGTGAAGGAGCACTCATCTGCTCTAGTTCTTGACGCTTGGCACGCTTCGACTTGCGCTGCTTGCCACGGCCTGCGCCGCCCTTACCGAAAGCACCCTGGGTACCACCGCGACCGCGGCCACCCTTGCCGAAGCCACCACCGGCGGGAGCGCCGCCAGCGGGAGCGCCACCGGGTGTAGCACCGGGAGCGCCCGGACGACCGCGGCCCGGAGCGCCGGGACGGTCAGTTCCGCGACCGGGCGCAGCGGGGCGCTCGGTGCGGTTGGGCATCATGCCGGGAGTGGGACGGGCACCGCCGGGACGCGGAGCGCCACCTGCGGGACGGGGTCCACCGGCTCCGGGAGCGCCAGCCGGACGGGGAGCACCCGGACGGGGGCCGCCAGCGCCAGCTGCGGGGCGGGGTCCACCGGGACGGGGTCCACCAGTGCCGGCTTCGGCATTGCGCGGAGTTCCCGGACGGGGCATGCCCTGAGACGGAGCGAACGGGTTGTTACCGGGGCGAGGAGCCCCGGCACCTGCCGGACGCGGCGCACGGTTGTCGCCGCCACGGGTGTCGCTGCGGTTCTCATTGCGGTTTTCCGTACGCTCCGGGCGGCCTGAACGCGGCATGCCCTGAGAAGTAGCGAAGGGGTTGTTGCCGGGGCGGGGGGCTCCGGGTGTCTGTGCCTTCGGAGCCGGGGCAGCCGCTGCTGCGGGAGCAGCCGGAGCTGCCTCTGCAACAGGTGCGGCTGGAGCGGGTGCGGCCGGGGCTGCGGGTGCCGGGGCAGGCTTGAAGCCGGGCTTGGCGCCCGGAGTAGCTGCCTTGGGACCAGGAACAACAGCACTAGGTGCAGCCGGTGCGGCTGCTGCGGGCGCTGCCGGAGCCTTGGCCGCTGGTGCGGCCGGTGCTGCGGGGGCGGCCGGAGCTGCTGCTTCGGGCTTGGACTCGGCAGCCTTGACTGCCAGAGGGAATGCGTCGCGAAGTTTCTTCACAACGGGGGCCTCAATGGTGGAGGATGCTGAACGAACGAATTCGCCCAACTCCTGCAGTTTACTTACTGCTTCTTTTGAGGTGATACCGAGCTCTTTTGCAAGCTCGTGGACGCGGGCCTTGGCCACATTTCTCCTGTCTCGGCCCGCACCGGACAGGTACGAACCGCTTAATTCTTACTGCACCATTCCATGCCGGAATGGGCGGCGTGAGAGCACGTGAAATTGCTCATTGTTGGGCACTCATCGCTGGGTACTCATCGGGTTTCCATCGGTTTTCTGACCCGCTTTCACATAGGGACAAATAGGTTCGTAATTTACGTGGGTTCGCCTTGTTCAAGACTGTTTTGCGCAAAGCTCTCAACCTCGCTGATGGCGGTGACCCCCGGAAGGGCCCTGCCAATGGCGCGGCGTTTGATAGCCAGTTTCCAACAATCCGGGTGGGGGTGCAGCCACGCTCCCCTGCCAGGCATACGACGCAATACATCAACCAACGCTTCCAGTTCCCCGGAACTGTTGGTTGAACGCACTACCCGTACTAGTTGCAACCGGTCTGCTTTTTTCCTGCACCCAATACATGTCCGTACAGCCTGGTTGGCATCGGCAGTTTCAAATTCTTCTGCAACTGCGTTCTTTGCCAACTGTGCTGTACCTTCAAGTGTTTTTGGGCATCAGGGCATTTGCAGGCCCGGTTCGTCTTATTCTACCGCGCCGTTTGGCCGCAGGCCTAAACAGCCGCGGCGTCGGAGACGATGTCGATGCGCCAGCCGGTGAGCTTGGCTGCCAGTCGGGCGTTCTGCCCTTCCTTGCCAATGGCCAAAGACAGCTGATAATCAGGGACGACAACGCGGGCGGAGCGCAGACCCTCGTCAATGATGGTGACTGAAATCACCTTCGACGGGGAGAGGGAGTTGGCGATGAAAGTGGCCGGATCGGCGCTGAAATCAACAATGTCAATCTTCTCATCGTTGAGTTCGGTCATGACGGCGCGGACACGCGAGCCCATCTCACCGATGCAGGAACCCTTGGCATTGACGCCGAGCTTGTTGGCCTGCACGGCAATCTTGCTGCGGTGGCCGGCTTCCCGGGCCAGGGCAACGATTTCCACGGTGCCGTCAGCAATTTCCGGAACTTCCATCTCGAAAAGCTTGCGCACCAGGCCCGGATGTGAACGTGACAAGGTGATGGAGGGGCCCTTGAGTCCGCGGTGGACGTCCACCACGAACGCACGGATGCGGGTGCCGTGGCGGTAGTCCTCGCCAGGTACCTGCTCGTTGGGGGGCAGAACGCCTTCAACAGCGCCCAGGTGAACCTGAATCATGTTGGGGTTGTTGCCTTGCTGAATCTGACCGGCAACCAGCTCGCCTTCCTTGCCACGGAACTCGCCCAGGACGTTGTCATCTTCAACGTCGCGCAGTCGCTGCAAGATGATCTGGCGTGCCGTGCTGGCGGCAATGCGACCAAAACCTTTGGGGGTGTCGTCAAACTCACCGACGGGCTGGTCGTCGTCGTCGAGCTCGGCAGCCCAGATGGTGACATGGCCGCTCTTACGGTCAAGCTCCGCACGGGCCATCTCATGGCATCCCGGGGACTTGTGGTAGGCCATCAGCAGCGCCTGCTCAATGGTGGGGATGAGCAAATCCAAGGGGATTTCTCGTTGACGCTCCAACTCGCGAAGTGCGCTCATATCTATGTCCATGGTCAGTTTCCCTCTCCATCGACTGCGTTGCCGCCAGTCGGTTCAAATTCCAAATCGAGCTCGGCCTCTTCCAGGCGAGCAAATTCCAGCTCAACAACACCACGTCGAATGGCTGTAAACAAGACTTTTTCGACTTCGCCTTGCTTTGCCTTCATACCCTTTTTTACCGGCAGTTCGGGCTTGAAGAGCACACCGTCGTCATCCACAGCCAGGATCCGGCCCATAAAGTTTTCCCGATCGGCCGCATTAACTTTGGCCATGCGGCCCAAGGCTCGTCGCCAGTGCCGCGGTTCAGTCAAGGGTCGGGTGGCCCCGGGCGAGGAGATTTCAAGGTCGTAGGCGCGTCCGTCGTCGTAAGGATCAGCATCCATCACCTCGGAGAGCTCTCGGGAAATGGCTGAAATGGCGTCCATTCCAACGCCGCCGGAGGCATCCTCGGGCAGGTCCACAACCACCGAAACGGTGCGGTGGGATCCGGCCAGGTGAACTTTTACTTCTTCCAAGTAAAGGTCCGCTGCAGTCACTGTGGGGGCTAGGAGTTCGTGGAGTCTTTGCGCCTCCGCCACAGTGTCTAGGGCTGCATGTGGGTGCGCTGAGTGTGAGTGCTCTGAGCGTGCGGCCGATTTGGGCCTATCTGGCTTGGTCATTGGACGCACGCCTCCCTATTGATGATGTTGTAGATATATAGACTACCGAGTTTCCGGGCATGCCGCTGAACGGAATGGGTGTGAGTATGAACGCACTCCTGCGCAACTTTGCCGGCACAGGCCCTTTCAGTACCGGGTTGTCGAAGCAACCATGAGATGATTTACAGTTGTGAGCAATCCACATTCTCCGGCCGATTCCTGCGCCGACGCCCCCGCTGTGACGGTTCCTGACACCCATGCAGGGGCGGCCAAGCCATCGCGCAAGGGCCCCCGCCGGGCCACGGCTCCTGCCGGCGCTCCCGCCACGTCACTTTCCAGTGTGCCGGCCCTGTTGGTTGTTGGCGCTGATGGAACGCTGGTGCCTGCACCTGCCCCGGTGCAGTCCGCCCAAGAATCGGCGTTGGCTGAATCGCCGTTGAGCGAGCCCACACTGCAAGAATCAGAGTCGCCGGCACCGGACGGCCACTCCCCTGACGCCGATCCCCCAGCCTTGCGCGAACCCGAGTCTAGCTACGAACCTGCGTCAGAGATTGAAGCAGTTGACGCTCGGCCCGCCGAAACCAACGCAGTGGAGGAACCAGCTTCAGAAGACGGGGCTGCTGACGCACAGGCCGCCGTGACTCCAAATACCGTGGCAAGCAAATTTGCAGGCGCGTCGGCTGACCCGTCCGAGGAGACGGCAACGGTCCCTGCCGATGCGCCCGGGGACGATGCAACACAGAAACCTGCTGTCGATGCCCTTGAGCCCGAAGCAGTTGCCGACGAGACTGAAGCAGCCGATACAGCTCTTGCGGAGCAGCCCGTAACGGAGGCTGCGGTTCCGCTTTCCCGTCGCGAAAGGCGCCTGGCAGAGCAAGGGCCCATGACCGGGGCCGCCGTTGCATCGCCTGCGGCAACCGCAGCAGCTCAGGCGCTGACGGCCGCACCGGTGCCCGAATCGGGCCGCATCATCGCAGAGCCCGGCGCCGGTCAGCAGCCTCAGGAACAGCCCGGCAGGCGTCGGGGCCAGCGCAGAGGCAAGTTTGCCTCGTTCGCGCGTGGACTATTTTTTCTGCTGGTCATTTCGCTTGTGGTGGTAGGCATGGGAACCGTGCTCACCGGACACGACGAGGCAGCTGTTGGCCCTTCCCAGACGGAGGCAAACCGGCAGCGCACCTGGGAGCAAACAACGCGGCTCCTAGCCCAGGCCAGCCACTTGGGCGGCTCCGTGGGCAGTGTCACGGTTCAGGACATTCTGAGCCAAACGGCCGTGGATTTGGCCGTCCAGGCTGCCGCACTTGGCGACGGTTTACCGGCCAGCACCACCACCCCCACAGCCACTCCCGCTCCCCCAACACTGGCTCAGTTCACTGCGGCCCTGCACGCCAGTGGTGAAGCGTTGCTGAGCAACGCGATGACCGCCGACTACGCCATGGGGCGAGTTTTTGCGGCCGCGGGAACCAGCCAACTACTGCAGAGCCAAAACCTCAGCACGGCTGTGGGCACCACGCCGCAACCATCACAGTTCCTGCCGGCTCGCGTCGACTTCCCCGCAGCTGTGGGACCAACCTGTAAATCCACGCTGGAACCCCGCCCTGGCGCAACCATCGATGCCGCCCTGCGTGCTGGCGCCATGGGTGAACAAAAGGCTGTCTACGCCTACCAAGTAGCCACAACCCGCTTCGCTGAACCGCAATTTTCCAGCTCGGCGACGTTGCTGGCAGGGCATAAGCGGAAACTGCAGGTACTCAATGCGGAACTTGAGCTCAGGTGCCTGCCCCTGGCCACCCCTGTTGCGGGTTTCGGGTTGGATTCATCATTCACCTCAGCACCGGCAAAAGCTCTGGCCCGCTTGGAAGGCGAACTGAGCGCCATCTACGGTGATCTTGCCGCGCTAAGTCTTGCCCAGAGCTCCTCCGCGGTCACGCCAACGGCAGGTGCTGCCTCGGCTGAACCCGCCCCGTCGACACCGAGCCAGGAGCCGTCGAACCCCAGCAATCTGCGCGAAATTTCCGTTGCCTGGTTGTTGGATTCAGCCCAGAAACAGGCGTTTTGGGGAGGCACCGTGGGTGCCCTGCCGGGGCTGGCCGCGACGCTTCCTCCGTCCGCAACCGCAACGCCCTAGCGTCCCGCGAAGAACGCCCCGGCCATCACCGGCTGGACCGCGGCCACCTTCGCGATCGGAAGTTTGCTTGGCTCCGGCGGACTGGTCGGGTCGTTCCGTGCTTGTTCGACGCCGGAGGGCTTGAGACAGAGACTGCGACTAAACTCGGGGTGTGTCCATGAGCGTAGTGATTCCCGAACCCTTGCAATTGCGCCACCGTGGAAGTCACGAGGGACGGCTGTGGTTGAGAAACCTGCCCGGATTCATCCGGCAGGCTCTGGAGCAATGGGAACTCCGTGTGGATGTGCCCCGGGGTGCCCTGCCGTGGCACGGCCACACCGGCGTGGTCATTCCCGTGCTCACACACGCCGGAGGAACCGCCGCCTTGAAGGTGGCATTCCCCTACGAGGAAGCATTATTGGAACCGGTTGCGCTAAAACTCTGGGACGGTCACGGAACTGTGCGCGTTTTGGCCAGCGATGAAGCCTTGGGTGCCATCCTCATGGAGCGGCTGGATGTCAACCGTTCCTTGCTGGAGCTGCCCATGGATGAGGCGGTTGCCACGTGGGGTGGGCTAGTCAAAGCCCTCAGCATTCGGCCCGACGCCCGCCCACAATGGCCCCAGATCCCTGCGATTGCTGCCACCGCCGAAAGATACTGCGACGAATTGCCCCAACGATGGGCCGATCTTAGTGAGCCGTTCCCCCGGTGGCTCTTGGAAGCGGCTTTGGAAGTCTGCCAGATCCGTGGGGTTGTTGGCCGGAGGAGCAGCAATGACGTCCTGGTTCACACAGATTTGCACTACCTGAATGTTTTGGCCCGCCTCGACGGCAATGAGTACCTGGCCATCGATCCGCAGGCCCAGCTTGGCGACGCCGAATTTGCTGTTGCACCGTGCCTTTGGAACCGTCTCCGAGACCTACCTGCACGCAACCCCGAAGCCGGGCTCCGCCGTCGAGCATCCCAATTGGCCAACGCGGCGGGGTTGGACGAGGAGCTTGCTGTGCAGTGGTCAGTGGTGCGGGAAGTGGAAAATGCGCTGTGCTATGTGGAGGAGTCGGCGCACGACGACGCCCAGCGGTCACTGTGGGTGGCCAGCACCCTGGCCGGCAGAACACTCCCTGGCCTGCCGGAAGCACAGCAACTCAAGGTGCTGTACTAGGGCTCCGGTGCTCAGGATGGGGTTGATTGCCACGTGGAGTTGGTCAATGAGTCCGGCTTGGAGGAAGTCGCTCACCACCGTGGCCGAACGGATGCTCGGGGGTTTGATCGGTGGTTGTGGTGTACCCGTCGAGAGAGCTGTTCAGGTCGGCGCGTACGGTCATCGCTTCACTTTCACCTGTGATTCCACTATGCAATCACTGTATTTGACGGGAAGAATCAGTCAAGGACTCCATGGCTGCTAGCTATTAACGATGTTTTCGTTCCAGACATCAAGACCCAGTTTGATGATCAGCGCTCCCACCACCACCAGGAACACAATCCTGATGAACTTGCTGCCTTGTTTCACAGCTGTCCGGGCGCCGAGATAGCCGCCAGCCATGTTGGCCGCGCCGAGGACCAGGCCCACTCCCCACAGCAGCGAACCGTGGGGCAGGAAGAACATGAGGGCACCGGCGTTGGTTGCCAGATTGACGATTTTGGCCTTGGCACTCGCTTCCAGGAAGGCGTAACCCATGAGGCTGACCATGGCTATGACCAAAAAGGAGCCAGTGCCCGGCCCAATGAGGCCGTCGTAAAAACCAATCAGACCACCAATGCAGACAGCCACAACGTAGTGCTTGTGGCCAGAGTGGCGCAGCGCCGTCAGTTCGCCGATGTTGGGTTTGAAGGCCGTGAAGAGAAGCACCACCACCAAGGCCACAACAATAATGGGCTTGAACACTGAACCTGGCAGGCTGGCGGCCACCACTGCACCGCCAAGGCTGCCCAACAGCGCCACCCCGGCCATGGGCAGGGCCGTGCGCATGTCAGGTTTGACGCGTCTGTAGTACGTCACCGAGCTGGTGGCCGTGCCAAAGATGGAACCCATCTTGTTCGTGGCCAGAGCCTGGACCGGAGTGATCCCCGGGATCATGAGCACCACAGGCAGCTGCAGCAGTCCGCCGCCGCCCACCACGGCGTCGATCCAGCCGGCAGCAAAGCCGGCCACAATGATCAACAGAATCGTCGCAGTGGTGATGTCTTCAAAACCGGAAATCATTCGTCCCCCCTCATTCATGACAACTGGCCCGCAGAAAACACCGAAAATCGCGCCAAAATAGCGAATTTTCGCCGTTTTCTGCGGGTCAGTTCGTGATCGCTTCGTCCTTGCCGTGGCAAGCGATAATTCTTCTGGCGCAGTGTCAAATCATCGTTATTGACGATGCCTAGTTGAGGTTGCACCGTGAGCAAGGGCCGCCCTAGGTTATGCGCCGCCCTAGACACGAGTGCGGCGCATACCCTGACATAGCTTTGCTCATGCGCACTGCAGTCCCCTAGCGTGGCGCCAGTGACCAAGCTGCGCCTCGCTGGCTGCCAGCGCTGTGCATAGCCAAGGCAACTCAAAGTGGCCCGCAGAAAACGCCGAAAATCGCGCCAAAATAGCGAATTTTCGCCGTTTTCTGCGGGCCAGTTGTGGTGTTACTGCTGGTCGAGGATGTACTGAACGGCCTCGGCCACTGCCACGTTCTCGGCAACACCTGTGGCGCGGTTCTTGATCTCCACGACGCCGTCCACCAGTCCGCGGCCCACGGCCAGGATGGTGGGGACACCGAGGAGTTCAGCGTCGCCGAACTTCACGCCGGGAGAAACCTTGGGACGGTCATCGTAAATGACTTCCAGTCCGGCAGCTTCCAGATCGGCGGTCAGCTGGGCTGCCGTGTCGAAGATTTCCTCGCCACGACCCACTGCCACCACGTGCACGTGGGCGGGAGCAACGTTGGAGGGCCAGATCAGGCCCTTGTCGTCGTGGTTGGATTCGGCCAAGGCAGCAACTGCACGGGTGACTCCGATGCCGTAGGAACCCATCGTGACAACGGCGAGCTTGCCGTTCTGGTCCAAAACCTTCAGGTCCATGGCCTTGCTGTACTTGGTGCCCAGGGCGAAGATGTGGCCCATTTCAATGCCACGGGCTGTTTCCAGGGGTCCGGATCCGTCGGGGGCGGGATCGCCTTCACGGACTTGGGCGGCCTCGATGGTGCCGTCCCAGGTGAAGTCGCGGCCAGCGACAAGGCCGAACACGTGCTTGCCTTCTTCGTTGGCGCCGGTGATCCAGCTGGTGCCCGATACTACGCGGGGATCAACAAGGAACAGCAGCTTGGTGGCAGCTTCGGTACCCAAGACAGCTGCAGCCAGGCTCAGGCCAGGGCCAATGTAGCCCTTGATGAGGCCCGGGTGCTTCTTCAAGTCCGCTTCGCCGGCAGCTTCAACACCAACTTCGCCGCCGATGGAAAGGTGCGTGCCAATGTTGGCTTCGATGCGCTTGAGGTCAACATCGCGGTCACCCGGCAGGGCAACAACGACAATCTGGCGCTCGCCCGTGGGCAGGTCAATGGCCAGGACCACGTTCTTCAACGTGTCGGCAGCCGTCCAAGCGCCTTCGGCACGCGGTGCGAGCTGGTTTGCGGCGTCCACCAAGGTGTCAATGGTGGGTGTGTCCGGGGTGTCGCGGACAAGGGCTGCAGCTGCGTTGCTGAAATCAATCTCTTCCGGCACGACAGTGGTGACAGCCTCAACGTTGGCAGCGTAACCGCCGGCCGAGCGCACAAAAGTATCCTCGCCGATGGCCATGGGGTGCAAGAACTCTTCACTCTTGGAACCACCCATGGCACCAGCCGTGGCTGCAACCGGGATGATTTCCAGGCCCAGACGCTCAAAAATACGCAAGTAGGCACCGCGGTGGGCCATGTAGCTGGCTTCCAGTCCGGCGTCGTCAATGTCAAAGGAGTAGGAATCCTTCATGATGAACTCGCGACCGCGCAGGAGGCCTGCACGGGGACGGGCCTCGTCGCGGTACTTGTTCTGGATCTGGTACAGGCTCAGCGGCAGGTCCTTGTACGAGGAGTACAGGTCCTTGACCAGCAGCGTGAACATTTCCTCGTGCGTGGGGGCCAGCAGGTAGTCAGCACCCTTGCGGTCCTGGAGACGGAAGATGCCGTCACCGTATTCCTGCCAGCGGTTGGTCTGCTCGTAGGGCTCCTTGGGCAGCAAAGCCGGGAAGTGGACTTCCTGGGCACCGATCGCGTCCATCTCTTCGCGCACAATGGTTTCAACCTTGCGCAGCACGCGCAGGCCCAGAGGGAGCCACGTGTAGATGCCCGGCGCCGCGCGGCGGATGTAGCCGGCACGCAGCAGGAGCCTGTGGCTGTCCACTTCGGCGTCGACGGGATCTTCACGCAGGGTACGTAAAAAGAGTGTGGAAAGGCGAAGTGCCACGGGCGAATTTTCCATTTCTTGAAGTTGGTAGGTGCCGTCGTCGATACAGACGCACGGACTCTAATCTACCGGTTCAAGCAATGCGATGGCACACGCGCCCGCGAGGAGGGGCGCAAACACGGCTGGTCCCACGCACCCGAGGCCTCCACCCACCTATGGGCCCACGCACCCGAGGGGTCCAGCCACCTATGGGCCCCTGATCTCGAGGGGTCCCCATGTGCAGACGCGCCAGCGGCTGCACATGGGGAGAGATCAGGGACTAGCCTGATTTGTTTTCCAGGGCCACCAGTACCCCGGCGACTGCGAAGAACTTATTGCTGCCCAGCTCGCGAATTGTTTTAATGCCTAGAAGTTCCTTCAGAGCCGCTGCCTTGGCGTCAGTGATGCCAGCCAGCGCCGCCGGTGAGGCGTCGAGAATTACGTCCAATGACTTGTCCTCGAATTCCTTGTCGAGTGCCTTTGCCAAATTAACCGAAACTGCCATGAGGTAGGTCCTTTCAGTTCACTTCAATTCCACATGAATATGGAATGCGCACTTTGCTAGTGCAGCCTCTGCCAAACTACGTGGCGACCGTGCACAACTTCAAGCATTTCCACCGTGTCTGCGAATATGTCTTCTGGTGGGGGCTTTGCTGGACAGCTGTTCACGGCGGGTCTAGTTTGAGTGGATAGGTTCATGCACCTGCAATCTTGGAGCCCTGATGTCTCACAAAGCAGAGTTGCCCGCCCCCGACGGTCCTTTCGCCCCCCTCCCGGTCCCTGCCAATCCCTCGGGCACCAACGGCCCCATCGCTGTCAGCGTTGAGGGCTTGCGTGTTCACCGCGGCAAGACCACCGTGCTGGCAAATGTGTCCTTCAACATCCAGCAGGGCCGCATCACGGGGTTGCTGGGACCGTCTGGCAGTGGAAAGACCACCTTGATGCGGGCGCTGGTGGGCGTCCAAAAAGTTACCGCGGGGACGGTCAGTGTTCTGGGACGTCCGGCAGGAGACCTGCAGAACAGGAACGACGTCGGCTACGTCACCCAGGCAGCCAGCGTGTACAAGGACGTCAGTGTTGTAGACAATGTGCGCTATTTTGGGGCTGTGCATGGCCGCGGCAGGGAGGACGCCCATGCTGTGCTGGCGGCTGTGGGGTTGGGCGAGTTTGCCAAACGCAAGGCCGGGGATTTGTCTGGCGGGCAATTCAGCCGCGTCTCACTGGCCTGCGCCCTAGTGGGCAGGCCAAAGCTGCTGGTCTTGGATGAACCCACTGTGGGCCTGGATCCCGTGCTGCGGGCTGACCTGTGGAAACAGTTTTCAGAGATGGCGGCGGAGGGCACCACGCTCATCATTTCCAGCCACGTCATGGAGGAAGCGGGACATTGCGATTCGCTGTTGCTCCTGCGGGAGGGCATGCTGTTGGCACAGCTGACGCCCGGGCAACTGCGCGTCCAGGGTGAGACGGACGATCTTGAGCTGGCCTTCCTGCGACTCATCCAGGCAGCCGAATCCGAAGGAAGCGCCGCGTCATGAATCTCTCGATGATGTGGGCCACCTGTGTTCGCGTACTGGGACAGCTCAAGGGCGATCCCCGCAGCATTGGGCTGATCCTTGTGGTCCCCGCCGTGCTGTTGGCACTGGTGTATTGGCTGTACCAAAACGAGGCCTTGGCCCCCGGGCAGCCACGCACCTTTGACCGGGTGGGGTTGATGATGCTGGGCATTTTCCCGTTTGTGGTGATGTTCCTTGTCACCTCCATCACCATGTTGCGGGAACGGACCTCGGGAACGCTGGAACGCCTTTTGACAACGCCCATCCACAAGGCTGACTTGTTGTTTGGCTACGCCCTGGCATTTTCCATCATGGCCGGTCTGCAAGCCTTGGTGGCCGCGGCTACCGCGTACTGGGTTTTTGGGCTGAAGATCGCTGGAAATGCTGGTTGGGTGGTGCTAATTTCCGTGCTGACGGCAGTTCTGGGTGTGGCGTTGGGGCTGTTGTGTTCGGCGTTTGCCACCACCGAGTTTCAGGCGGTGCAGTTCATGCCTGTTGTGGTGATTCCGCAAATCCTGCTGTGTGGCCTCTTTGTGGCACGCGATCAGATGAATGGTGTTTTGGAGGCCATCTCCAACGTTTTGCCGCTGAGTTTTGCCGTGGATGGTTTGCAGGAAGTTGCCGCCCACAAAGATCCGAGCGCCGATCTGGTGACAGACCTTATGGTGGTGGCCGCCTTTGTGGTGGCCGGTTTGTTGCTGGCTTCCTTGACGTTGCGGCGCCAGAGCACCTGAGCCCAAAGGGTCATGGGTAGCTCTGCCCATGGCTTGTTGAGTCCGCCGCAACCTATTGTGGAGGTTCAACGTATCGGCAGATTGCAGGAGTTTCCATGAGCACCGGCCATCTTGGTGCAGCCCCGGAGGATTTACGGCAGTTCGCCGTCGAGCTGGAACGGGCGCACACCGTCCTCCTGACTGTCTTGAACGAGTTGAGCGCCCGGATAAGCAACAACCTGCGCTGGGAAGGTCCCGACGCCTTTGTTTTCCGGCACGCCTGGCAGTCATCATATGCTCCCGTCATTGTCCAGACGGCATCCCTGCTTGAGTCCACCGCCCATGCCCTCAAAGCCCAGGCCGCCGAGCAGGAATCCGCCAGCAGCTAATCCGCGGGAGGCCAAACCTCCACAAGTGACGGTTTCTGGATTGCGGGCGCGTGCGAAAGAGTCTGCTCACACCAGTTCAGCCACGACTGCTCGTACACAATTCCTGCCCGCAAAACAGCAAACTGCAACTCATCAGCCACAGTTTTTTGGGCATCAGCCGGAAAATCGTGCGCCTCAATGGCCAGGTAGCGATCGAGCGTCTGTGCATGCATCCCTTGGTGGCGCAGCAGCTCGACCCGCACATCAACGGTGCCTAAAACCGCTGCCGCCCGCAGGCGCACCAGAAGTTCGTCCCGGATGGGGCGCGGCTCCCCCGGCTCGGCACACCATGACTCCAGTGCAGCCTTCCCTGTTGCGAGAACTTCAAAGTGCCGCTGCTGGCCGCGCGTTGCCGCCAGGCCATGGGCCCGGACCAACCCGTCGTGCTCCAGCTTCCCCAATTCCCGGTAAATCTGCTGGTGCGTTGCTTGCCAGAAATGACCCAGCGACTTGTCAAAGCGGCGCGCCAATTCGGCCCCCGTGCAGGGCTTTTCCAACAGCGAGGTCAAGATTGCTTGTGCCAAAGCCATGGCTTTCCTTAGATCTCTGCCGCGAGCCGGGTGCCCTGGTCGATGGCCCGCTTGGCATCGAGCTCGGCCGCCACATCCGCCCCACCAATGACATGCACGACGGCGCCCCGGGCTTCCAGCCCGGCCTGCAGTTCACGCTGTGGTTCTTGCCCGGTGCACAGGATCACGGTATCGACGGCGAGGACAGTGTCGGTGCCGTTGACGCGCAGGTGGAGTCCGGCGTCGTCAATCTTTTGGTACTCCACACCCGGGACCATCTGCACGCCCTTGGCTTTCAACGCTGTGCGGTGGATCCAGCCTGTCGTCTTGCCCAGGCCGGCGCCCACTTTGGTTTCCTTGCGCTGGAAAAGGGCAACCCGGCGGTCCGGGCGCTGCGGTTCAGGCGTGGTGATGCCGCCGGCGCCGGTGTACTGCGCGTCAATGCCCCACTCGCGGTAAAACTTCTCCGGGACCAGGGTGGCGCTGGTGCCGTGCTGGGTGATGTACTCGGCCACGTCAAAACCAATGCCGCCGGCACCCAGGATCGCCACAGTGGCACCCACGTCCTTCTTTTCCCGCAGCACGTCCACGTAGCTCATGACGCTGGGATGGTCCACGCCGTCGAGCTCGGGAAGGCGCGGGGTGACACCGCTGGCCAGCACCACCTCGGCAAAGTTTTCAGCGCTCAGAGACTCGGCCGTGGCCCGGGTGTTCAGGCGCAATTCAATACCGCGCAGCTGGATTTGGCGGGCAAAATACCTGATGGTTTCGTGGAATTCCTCCTTGCCCGGAATTTGCTTGGCCAGGTTGAACTGGCCGCCAATCTCAGCTGCCGATTCAAAGAGCGTCACGTGGTGGCCGCGCTCAGCAGCCGTGACAGCAAAGGCCAGCCCGGCGGGTCCGGCGCCAACCACCGCCAGCTTCTTGGGCTCCTGCGTGGGCGCAATGACGATCTCGGTTTCGTGGCATGCGCGCGGATTGACCAGGCACGACGACGTTTTCCCGACGAAGGTGTGATCCAGGCAGGCCTGGTTGCAGGCAATGCAGCTGTTGATCTCATCGCTGCGGCCCTGTTGGGCTTTGCGCATGAAGAATGAATCAGCCAGGAACGGCCGCGCCATGGAGACCATGTCGGCTGTGCCGTCGGCAAGGAGCTGCTCGGCCACATCCGGGGTGTTGATGCGGTTTGTGGTGATCAAGGGAATACTGACAGATCCCATGACCTTCTTGGTGACCCACGCGTAACCTGCCCGTGGCACGGAGGTTGCGATGGTGGGTATTCGAGCCTCGTGCCAGCCGATGCCGGTGTTGATGATGGTGGCACCGGCCTCTTCTACGGCCTGGGCCAGAGCGATGACTTCCTCCAGCGTAGAGCCGTCCTCGACCAGATCAAGCATGGAGAGCCTGTAGATGATGATGAAATTCTCCCCCACCCGCTCACGGGTGCGGCGGACAATTTCCACGGGGAAACGCATCCGGTTCGCGTACGATCCACCCCACTCATCGCTGCGGTGGTTGGTGCGCCTGGCTACAAATTCATTGATCAAGTAACCCTCGGACCCCATGATTTCCACGCCGTCGTAGCCTGCCGACTGGGCCAGCTGGGCGGCGTGGACAAAGTCCTCAATGGTTTGCTCCACCTCGTCAGCGCTGAGCGGATGCGGAGTCAGCGGGCTGATGGGTGCCTGCACGGCACTGGGTGCCACCAGCTCCTTTTGTGATGCGTAGCGGCCAAAGTGCAGCAGCTGCAAGGCAATCCTCCCGCCCTCTGCATGCACCGCCTCGGTGACCACTTTGTGGTGCTCTGCTTCTTCGGGTGTGCTGAGCTTGGCTCCGCCCTTCATGGGCCGGCCGGCATCGTTGGGTGAGATGCCGCCTGTCACCATCAGTGCCACTCCCCCGCGGGCGCGTTCGGCGTAAAACGCCGCCATGCGCTCAAAGCCGCCGGGGCGTTCCTCCAGCCCCACATGCATGGAGCCCATCAACACCCGGTTGGGCAAGGTGGTGAAACCCAAATCCAGCGGGGCGAACAAGTGGGGGTACTGGCCAGCGTTCATCAATGCACTCCTTTGCGCAACAAGTTGCATAATCGTAGCGCGAATTTGGTGATGTGGGTTACACGCTCGCAGTGGTGCGGAGATTTGGGGCCAGTCCGGCGCCCGATGCCGGGCCACGGCCACACCGAACTCCTGACTGGACAGACAATGCCGCCATGATGCGGCAAAACGGCATTATCTGTCCAGTCAGCGCAGAAGATTGCAGGATCAGAACAGAACCGTGGCGAAGGTGCCTACTTGTTCAAATCCAACGCGCTCATAGCTTGCCCGGGCGCGAGTGTTGTAGTCATTGACGTAGAGGCTTGTGATGGGCGCATGGGCTTGGGCCAAAACAACAACGCTTGCCATGTATCCGGGACTGAGCCCGGCGCCACGGTACTCAGGGTTCATCCACACCCCTTGAACCTGTGTGGCGTACTTGGTGACGGCACCAAGATCAGCTTTGAAGATGATCTCGCCGCTGGGCTCATCGTGGCTGAAGGAATAGCCGTGGTTGATCAGCCAGGCAACGCGACGGCGGTAGCTTTCCTCCCCGCCGAGAAACGGCGAGTACCCCACTTCCTCTTCGAACATGGCGGCAGCGGCGGCAAGGATCTCGCTAAATTGGCTGCTCTTGCTCACGATCAAGGCGGGGTTCGGTTCCACCAGCGGAGGGCCAGAAATGGTCAGAAGAGGTTGGTTGGCCCGGATTTCCTGGGCCGAAATGCCTGCCTTGTGCAGCACGTTCATCAAGGCTAGCGTCGCCTCGGCAGGCCCAAAAATGGAGGCCCGGGGCTGCCAGTGATCAACAATCCACTGGCCAAAATGCGTGGCGTGCTCCGCCGTTGCTTCGACGGGCACCACATTGGAACCCACCCAACAAGCAGCGGCAAGGGTTACGCCGTCGTCCTTAAAAATGCCAAGCATGATGGCGCCCGGGAAGGCAGGCACAGCGCTGTTGCTCTGCGCGATCAGCGAATCGACAAACACGTTGGCCACGCGATCGCGCGCTATCAAGCCCCGGAGCGCGTCCGTGTCCGCATGGACCAGGACGCGCACCGGCAGTTGTTGCGGCGCCTTAGGAAACGCTAACCACGGGGCCACCTTGGAGAGTCGCGTCATCGGCATCGGACTCCATCTGTTCGGCTAGTTTCATGGCTTCTTCAATGAGTGTCTCAACAATTTGATCCTCGGGAACAGTCTTGATGACTTCTCCCTTCACAAAAATCTGGCCCTTGCCGTTTCCGGAGGCCACACCGAGATCTGCTTCACGTGCCTCGCCGGGTCCGTTGACAACGCAACCCATGACAGCCACGCGCAGGGGAACTTCCATGCCTTCAAGGCCTGCGGTGACTTCTTCGGCCAGCTTGTAAACGTCCACCTGGGCACGGCCACAGGACGGGCACGACACAATTTCCAGCTTGCGCGGGCGCAGGTTCAGCGACTGCAGGATCTGGTTGCCAACCTTGATTTCCTCCACCGGAGGGGCGGAAAGGGACACGCGAATGGTGTCACCAATGCCCTTGGAGAGCAGTGCACCAAAGGCCGTTGCCGACTTGATGGTGCCCTGGAATGCGGGGCCCGCCTCGGTGACGCCCAGGTGCAGGGGCCAGTCGCCCTGCTCGGCGAGCATCTCGTAGGCTGCCACCATGATGACGGGGTCGTTGTGCTTGACGGAGATCTTGAAGTCGTAGAAGCCGTGCTCCTCAAACAAGGACGCCTCCCACACGGCGGACTCCACCAATGCCTCAGGTGTTGCCTTGCCGTACTTCTTCATGATGCCCGGCTCCAGGGAACCGGCGTTGATGCCAATGCGGATTGAGGTGCCGTGGTCCTTGGCGGCCCGGGCAATCTCCTTGACTTGGTCATCAAACTTGCGAATGTTTCCGGGGTTCACGCGTACGGCTGCACAGCCCGCTTCGATGGCCGCAAAAACGTATTTGGGCTGGAAGTGGATGTCGGCGATGACAGGAATCTGTGACTTGCGGGCAATGATGGGCAACGCGTCAGCGTCATCCTGGGACGGGCAAGCCACACGCACAATGTCGCAACCCGATGCCGTCAGTTCAGCAATTTGCTGCAGCGTTGCGTTGATGTCAGTGGTGGGAGTGGTGGTCATGGACTGCACGCTGATGGGCGAATCCGAGCCAACACCTACAGGGCCGACCTTGATCTGCCGGGTTTTGCGCCGAGGTGTGAGTACCGGCGGGGGCAGTGGCGGCATTCCGAGACTGACGGAGGTCAAAATATGCTCCTTGGAGTTCATTATTCAAATATTGCGGCACGGGCACCAGTGATTGGCGCCGCTAAGGAATCTCGCAGTATCTACCATTGATTGTAGGCTTGATCCCCGCCATTGGCGGACGAGTGAGGCCTATGCCACGTAGCCGCTGAGCTGGCCAATGACGGGATTCCACGCGGAAATCTTCAGGCCGGTAACGCCCCCGCCTGAGCACATTGGATCCTGCGCCACTAGTTCACGCAGGGAGGCTTCATCCGCCGCACGGAAAATCAGCAAGGCGCCAGCCCCATCAACGTAGGGCCCGGAGGCGAGAACCACTTCAGCTTCAGCCTGGCTGGCCAACCACTGGCGGTGGGCGGGGCGGTGCTCCACGCGGCCATCTTCAGCCTCGGGACCGTAAACATACTCAACAGCAAAAATAGACATGGATTCAGCCTATAGTAGGAGTGCTTTTGTGACTGCAGCAACGCTGGCCGCCCACAACATTGACGCCAGCGTGCCAATGATGAACCTTTCACTGGCTGCCGGGGTGTCTTTCAGTTCCGGATACCTGCCCAGGCCCTTGATGGCCACAACGTAGGCGATGGCCACCGGCTGACCGGAAAATATGGCCACCGCCACAGCCCCACGTTCCAAGAACCCAATGAGCAACCCGCCGCGCAGCACTTCAACCCGCGGGCGCGGCGCCGAGGTCTCCAGTGCCGAGGCCTCCAGTGCCGAGGCCTCAGGCGCCGCAGTTACCGACCCCGCTTCAGCTGGCCCCTCGGACGCGTCGGCGGCTCCGGACTCTGCGTCATCCACAGCCCGGACGGTTTTTGATGTGGCAAATTTGAGGAGTCCAGCTGTCACAGGCCACCCTCCGGCCACCGCAACAACAAGTGCCACGCCTATCCAGACAGCATCCACGGAACCTCCCTCATCCAGCGAATCCCCCGAACAGGGCGCTGGAACAACTGTGGTCTCTAAACTAGCGTGTGGCACCGACATTGTGTGCTTGTTTCGCGTGCTCCAAGAGAAGGGTCGCCGCTTCACGGCCATGACGCACCTCGTGACGGCCGGAGCGCACTATGGCCTTGCTAACGGCCTGGGGGCTTATGCCGAGTTGTTGAGCCACATCCTTTTGGGAAGCAGCCGGTGCAGCCGCCAATGCGTCAAGCACCCGCCACTCGGCGTCGGACCGGCGCCTGATCACATCTCCGGCCAGGACCAGGACCGCTTCGGCAGCATCAACCCATCGTGCAGCGGCAGCAGTAGCGAGAGGCGTCTTAACGCACAGCGGCACGCGCTCCCCCGTTTTTTTGGCTGCCTCCACAGCTTCCCGAGCCGCTACGAAAGCGCTCCCAGATGCCTCCCGGGAGTGCTTGGGCAGGGGCAGGTCCACACCTCCGAGGCCAATACCTATATACCAGTCGCGTTCCCGCAGAACTCGGGCCACCGCTTCAACAACAGCGCTGGGTTCCTCAAAGACGCCTTGAATTTCATCGCCCACGGAGCGTTCAAAGGGCAGGACCATATCCAAGTTAGCCAACAGACTCAGCAGCGGAGGCACCTTGTCGCCATGGATCCGGCTGCCGCGCTGGTCAATAGTCATCACAAACATAAATAAACCATAATTGATTGTTTATCAACTATCAATCATTTTTGGATGTTTAATGGAAGCCGAGTGGCCCGGCAACAACATCTATCCGAACAAGTTGACGGGTTTCACAATGTCGGCGTAGATCAGCAAGGCGCCCATGGCCATGAGCACCACGGCAGCAACGTAGGTGACAGGCAGCAGCTTGGCAATATCGAATGGCCCAGGATCCTTGCGTTTGAAGACCTTGGCAACAGTGCGCCGCGCACCTTCATACAGCGCACCCGCCACGTGTCCGCCGTCGAGCGGGAGCAGCGGAATCAAGTTGAACACGAACAGGGCAAGATTTACACCAGCCAGCAGGCCAATCAAGGTGGCCGCCCGGGAGCTCAACGGAATCTCCTCCATGGCCGCAACTTCACCGGCAACGCGCCCCACACCCACCACTGAAATGGGGCCGTTCGGATCCCGGGGTTCGGAGCTAAACGCCGCCTGGGCCACGCCCACCAGCTTTTGCGGAAGTTGGAAAACCACCCCGCCGATCTGGACAATATTGTTCCCCACGGCAGGGAGAACGGCTGACGCCGGTTGGCGCACCATGGCCGCACTGGGCCCAACGCCCAGGAACCCTACCTGCACAGTGAGTGCCTTGCCGTCGGCATCCACCTTGGCCACACCATTGGCGTCAATGACTGGCCGCGCCGTGAGGACGGGAGTGATGTTGGTGGTGATGGTTTCCCCACCGCGGACGTAAACCAAGGGGACAGTCTTGCCCGCTGAGGCTCGCACGTCGTCGGTGAAAGCGGTCCAGTTAGTGACATCCTGACCGTCGAAGGACTTGATGGTGTCCCCGGGCCGCAACCCTGCGGCAGCTGCCGGCGTCTTGGTGCAATTGTTTAGATCCGTGGGCGTCGGTTCACCAAAAGCCACCTGGCAGGCGTTGACGTCCGCCAAGGTGGTGGTGGCCTGGGCTGTCCCAAAGCCCATCAACAACACACCCATGAGCACCACACCAATGAGCAGGTTCATGAACGGCCCGCCCAGCATGATGATGATTTTTTTCCATACGGGAAGCTTGTAGAACACCCTATTGGCGTCCTCCGGACCCACTTCCTCGTGCGCAGCGCTGCGCGCCTCGGTGGCGATGGTCTGGAACATGCCCGTACTGGAGGGGCGCACGCTGCCATCGGCTGGATTCGGCGGGTACATGCCGACCATGGCAACATAACCACCGGCTGGAATGGCCTTGATGCCGTACTCCGTTTCGCCCTTTTTCTTGGACCACAGGGTGGGTCCAAAGCCAATCATGTACCGGGTCACGCGGACCTTGAACAGCTTTGCGGGCAGCAGGTGGCCCACCTCGTGCAAGGCGATGGAGAGGGCGATCCCAATGGCCACAAAGACCACTCCGCCAATGAAAAGCAATACAGTCACGATTTACTTTCTTGTCCCAATTATTTTCTGCCCTTGGTGGCCAGCACTTGGTGGGTCCGCGCGCGCGCCCAGAGTTCAGCTTCCAACACGGATTCGAGCGTCAGCTGCGAACTCGGTGTGTGTTCACTGAGAACTTGCGCAATAGTGTCCACAATATCCAAAAAGCCTATCTCTCCGGCATGGAAGGCATGGACGGCTTCCTCGTTGGCGGCGTTATAGACGGCGGGGCACGTACTCCCCCGCCGCGCAGCATCCTTGGCAAGTTCGACGGCGGGAAACGCCACGTTGTCCAGCGGCTCAAAGGTCCAAGTGGTTGCCATGCTCCAGTCGCACGGCACTGCGGCTCCCGGAACGCGTTCGGGCCAACCCAAACCCAAGGCAATGGGCAGGCGCATGTCCGGGGGCGAAGCCTGGGCCATGGTGGACCCGTCGGTGAACTGCACCATGGAATGCACCACCGATTGCGGGTGCACCACGGCTTCAATGCGATCAAGCGGGACGTCAAAGAGCAGGTGGGCTTCAATGACCTCCAGGCCCTTATTGACGAGTGTGGCGGAGTTGGTGGTGACCATCAAGCCCATGTCCCAAGTGGGGTGCTTGAGCGCCTGGGCCGGAGTCACGTCGGCCAATTCTTCACGGCTACGGCCACGAAAGGGCCCGCCGGAGGCCGTCACAATTAGCTTGTCCACCTCAGCCGCCGTGCCGGATCGCAGGGCCTGTGCCAGAGCCGAGTGCTCCGAATCGACGGGCACCAGCTGCCCGGGCGATGCCGCATCCTTGACCAGGGCGCCGCCCACAATCAGGGATTCCTTGTTGGCAAGCGCCACAATTGCACTGGTGCCCAGGGCGGCCAGGGTTGGGGCCAGGCCAATGGAGCCGGTAATGCCATTGAGAACAACGTCGGCGCCCTCTGCGGTTCCCGCCCCCCATGCTGCGACGACGGTGGAGGCGTCCGGGCCCGTGACAATCGTCGGCGCGAAGCCTGCCAAGCCGGCCGCAGTGGCACTTGAGTCGATCAGGGAACGCAAGGTCCCGGCGTCGTCCGAGGCACTTCCAACCGCCAAAACCCGCAGCTGCACGGCCTGCTGCGCCAGCAATTCCAAGTTGCCACCGCCAGCGCTAAGGGCAGTCACACTAAAGCGCGGGCTGCCGTCCGCCAGGGTTGCTTGTTCGATCACGTCGATCGCCTGGGTGCCGATGGAACCTGTTGAGCCGAGGATGATCACTTTACGATGCGCCATAGTTACAAGTATTCCGCACTTGGCGCACGACGGCGGCTCCCCTCGCAGATCAGCTGGGATCACCAGAGTCCGCGCTCGGTGAAAGCTTCTCGGATCCTCCCAATGGCCAGGAGCAATTGTTCCTGCTGGGCCACGCTGATCGGGTCGAAAATGGTCTCGCGCACCATGGTCACGTGCCCTGGCGCTGCGCTGCGAATTTTGGCCCAGCCGGCCTCAGTCAGGGAAATTTCCTGGCCCCGGCCATCGGTGCTGGCTGCGCAGCGGCCAATCAGGCCCCGGGCCTCCATGCGGCGCAGCAAATGTGAAAGTCGTGAACGCTCCCACTGCAGCCGGGCCGCCAAATCACCGGAGCGCACACCGTCGGGGGACGCCTCGGATATGGACGCCAGTATGGAATATTCCACCCCTGATACCTCGGAGTCTCGGCTGAGTTGCCTGTCGATGGCCCGGGGAAGCCCGTTGCTGAATTCCACCAGCTCCAGCCAAAGCTGGCGCTCCTTCTCGGTGAGCCAGCGCGGCTCTGCGGTTGCTTCTGCCGTGATCTCCGGTGCAGCCATGATGTCCCTCAAGTGGTTGTTACGTAGTAGTTGACATATCAAGTATGTCTGGTTCATGATAGAAACATCAAGTTTTAGTTGACACGTCACCTATCTATGGTGGCGGGTTATCAATCTCAAGGAGCAACGCGCATGACTAAGATCGCTATCGTCACCGGTTCCACCCGCCCCGGCCGCAACAACACCGGAGTTGCCGAGTGGGTTTTGGCCCAGGCACAGCTGCGCGGAGATGCTGACTACGAGCTGGTAGACATTGCCGATTTTAACCTGCCCGTTCTGGATGAGGCGTACCCCGCCGGCTACCAGAACTACCAGAACGATCACACCAAGGTCTGGGCAGCGAAGATGAACGAGTTCGACGGCTACATCTTCATCACCGGCGAATACAACCACTCCGTTCAGCCTGCCCTGGCCAACGCCATCTCATACCTGAACGTTGAGTTCAACAACAAGGCTGCCGGCATGGTGGGCTACGGCTCAGCCTTCGGTGTCAGGGCCATGGAGCACTTGCGCGGAATCCTCTCCGAACTCCAGGTTGCCCACGTGCAGAAGACGGGCATGTTCTCCTTGTTCACCGACTTCGAGAACTTCTCCACCTTCAAGCCCACCGAACTGCAGGCCGCATCTGTTGCCCCCATGTTCGACCAGTTGGTTGCCTGGACCCACGCCATGAAGGCTGTCCGTGAAGGCGCCCTGACAACCGTCTAAATATCCCAACGCTCCTTCAGCTACGGGGTGGTTTTACCGAACGCTCCTGCACTTTGTGAACTGCTCCCCGGAAGTTGGACTGATTAATTCAGATCTTTACTTCCGGGGAGTTTTTCATGCGTCCGCATAGTTCATTGACCGCCGAGCAGCGGCTAACTGCCGTCGATCTGTTTGAGGAAGGGT
>NZ_PPXB01000002.1:0-386297 GCF_002909415.1 Arthrobacter glacialis
CATCCGCTGGTACAACACAGACCGCATCTCGTTAACGCTGCAGTGCCTGAGCCCAATGGAATATCGGGCTCAGGCACTGGCTGCGTAGACTCTAATTTACCGAGTCCAACTTTCGGGGCCCAGTTCATTTGGTGCAGGAGCGTTTGGTATTTAAGCCCCTTATGTGAGCGAGCGTCGGGGTGTTGGGTGGGTTAGAGGCCGGCGCGGCGCAGAGTCTGCTGGGCGTGCAGCAAAATGGGGCCGTCCACCATCTGGCCGTTGAAGGCAAAAACACCGGTTCCGGCGGCGCGGGCAGCAGCCAAAAGTTCCTGCGCCGCGGCAACGTACGCCGGATCGGGCCGGTAGGCAGCACGAATCACCGCAACCTGGGACGGGTGGATGCAGGCCTTGGCACCAAAGCCGCTGGCAACCGCGTCCTCTGACTCAGCCGCCAGACCGTCCAGGTCGGCAAAGTCGGCGTAAATGGAATCGATCGCAACCTTTCCAAAAGCACCCGCCGCAAGGAGCAGCTGAGAGCGTGCCTGAGTTGCCACCGCCCGGTACGCCCCTGCGCGCGGCCCGGACGCGAAGCGGCTGGATGTCCCGCCCAGGGATGCCACCAGATCCTCCGCGCCCCACATCAGGGCCACAACATTGGGCAGTTCCGCCAGTGCCGGTGCCGCGAGAATGCCCGCGGCAGTCTCACACAGGACCACCACGTTGTAGTCCGCGAGCGCAGCAATGGCTTCGGGACGCGATGATTTGGCCACCATGATGGTGTTGAAGTTGCCCAGTGCCAAGGCCGCCAAGTCCAGCCGGCTTTCCTCCGTATCCAGGGCATTGATGCGCACCATGGTGGTTGCCGGGTCCAGCCCGCTGGTGGCCAGGTTCTGGCGGGCCTGGGCCTTGGCCGCGGGCGCCACGGCATCTTCCAGGTCCAGAATGACGGCGTCGGCCCGGTCAGCGGCCTTGGCGAATCTCTCGGGCCTGTCCGCCGGGGCGAAGAGCAGCGCCGGTCCCATGGTGAATTCTTTGCGCACGGAAATGGTGGGCTCCTTCTCTAGGCTGTCACCGGGGCTGGCTAGTGCGTGGGCATCAGCAGGAACAGTGCTGTCCTGCTGGCAATTCCGACCACGACGCCGGATTGGTTCCGTCCGGTGTGTTCCATTGTCACAATACCTTGGCCGGGCCGTGAGGCTGAGAGCCGTTTTTCAGTCACCACAGTCTCCGTGTACAGGGTGTCCCCATGGAAGAGCGGGTGCGGGAAAGAGATGTCGTTCATACCCAGCTGTGCCACTATTGTGCCCTGGGTCAGCTGGGCCACGGATTGGCCCACCATGGTGGCCAGGGTGAACATGGAGTTCATGAGGCGCTGGCCAAAGGGTTGCCCGGCGCTCCATGCCGCATCCAGGTGCAGGCCCTGGGTGTTCATGGTCATGGTGGTGAAAAGGACGTTGTCCGTTTCCGTCATGGTGCGCCCGGGCCTGTGCTGGTAAACAGTGCCGACTGAAAGTTCTTCAAAGTACAGCCCCCGCTGGGTGACCACTGCCGGGGCTTGTGCGCGCGGGAATCCTGCGTGACCCTCATTCATACATTGTCCACATCATGCATCTCCACATTCAGTGGCGCACCCGTGGCCGCCACAATCTCGGCCACACTGACCTCGGGTGCCAATTCCTTGAGCACCAGCCCGTCCGGTGTCACCTCAATGACGGCCAGATCGGTGACGATGAGGTCAACGCAGCGTTTCCCTGTCAACGGCAGCGTACACTCCCGCAGGATCTTTGGGTTGCCGTCCCTGTCCACGTGTTCCATCATGACGATCAGTTTCTTGGCTCCAAACACCAGATCCATGGCCCCACCCATGCCCTTGACCATCTTGCCCGGAATCATCCAGTTGGCGAGGTCGCCATTCTCGGCAACCTGCATGGCACCCAGCACGGCCACATCGACGTGCCCCCCGCGCACCATCCCAAAAGAAAGCGCCGAGTCGAAGAAGGCAGCCCCCTTGTTCACGGTCACTGTCTCCTTGCCGGCATTGATCAGGTCGGGGTCGACGTCGGCTTCGGCAGGATAGGGGCCCGTGCCCAGTATCCCGTTCTCCGAGTGCAGCACCACCTCCACTCCCGCAGGGATGAAGTTCGGTATCAGCGTGGGCATGCCAATCCCCAAGTTCACGTACTGCCCGTTGTGAAGTTCCTGTGCCACCCGGGCAGCGAGCTCATTGCGCGAAAGTGCCATGGTCATGCCTCCTGTCCGCTTGAAACGGTCCGTTTTTCGATGCGCTTCTCGCTGCCCGGGGTGCCTGCCGGGACGTGGACTACGCGTTGGACGAAGATGCCGGGGACGTGCACGTGTTCGGGGTCCAGCTCGCCGGGTTCCACGAGTTCCTCAACCTCGGCGATGGTGATGCGACCTGCCATGGCGCAGAGCGGGTTGAAGTTCATGGCTGTTGCATGGAAGACCAGGTTGCCGTGGCGGTCGCCCTTCCACGCGTGCACCAGCGCGAAGTCCGGGGTCAGGGATTCCTCCAGGACAAACTCGGCGTCCCTGAAGGTGCGCACCTCCTTGGGTGGCGAAGCAATGGCGACTCCGCCGGCGCCGTCGTACTTGCGCGGCAAACCACCCCCGCTGACTTGGGTTCCCACCCCGGCCGCAGTGTAGAACGCCGGGATGCCGGCGCCGCCTGCCCGGAGCTTCTCGGCCAGCGTGCCTTGCGGGGTGAGTTCAACTTCCAGTTCCCCGGCCAAAAATTGCCGGGCGAACTCCTTGTTCTCCCCCACATAAGAGGAAATGGTGCGCCGGATGCGACCGTCGCGGAGCAGGATGCCCAGACCCCAGTCGTCCACGCCGCAATTGTTGGAGATGGTTTCCAGCCCGGACGTCCCGGCACTGTGCAGGGCTGCGATGAGTGCCACCGGGATACCGCACAGCCCAAAACCGCCCACGGCCAGAGATGCACCGTTGTGGATGTCGTGGATGGCCGCGGCCGGGGATGCAACTACTTTGTTGATCATGGGAAGCTACCTTTCCTGCAGTTTAGAGACCTAGTTCCCGGGCGATGAGCATCAGCTGGACTTCTGTGGTGCCTTCCCCGATCTCCAGGATTTTGGAATCCCGGTAGTGGCGGGCCACGGGGAATTCGTTGATGAACCCGTAGCCGCCAAAGACTTGAGTGGCATCCCGGGCGTTGTCCATGGCTGCCTCACTTGCTGTCATCTTAGCTATGGCGGCCTCCGTCTTGAAGGGCTTGCCGGCAAGCATGCGTGCAGCAGCGTCGTAATAGGCCAGCCGGGCCAGATGGGCGCGGGCCTGCATGCGGGCAATCTTGAAGGAGATGCCCTGGTAGTGGCCAATGTTGTGGCCAAAGGCGCTGCGCTCCTTGGCGTAGCGGGTGGCCTCGTCAACACAGCCCTGGGCGCTGCCCGTGGCAAGGGCCGCGATGGCGATCCTGCCCTCGTCCAGAATGGACAGGAAGTTGGCGTAGCCGCGGCCCCGCTCGCCCAGCAGGTTCTCCTCCGGCACCCGCGCATTGGCAAACGTCAGCGGGTGGGTGTCCGAGGCATTCCAGCCCACCTTGCTGTACGGCTTCTCCACAGTGAATCCCGGCGTGCCATTGGGCACCAGGATGGTGGAAATTTCCTTCTTCACCGAACCGTCCTTGCGCTCGGCGGTGCCCGTCACGGCGGTGACTGTGACGAACTTCGTGATGGACGTGCCGGAGTTGGTGATGAACTGCTTGGAGCCGTCGATCACCCATTCACCGTTCTCCAGGCGCGCCTTGGTGGCCGTGCCCCCGGCGTCCGATCCGGCGTCGGGCTCGGTCAGTCCAAAGCCTGCGAGCGCCGTCCCTGTGGTGAGCGATGGCAGCCATTGCTCCTTTTGTGCCTGCGTGCCAAAGCGGTAGACGGGCATGGCGCCGAGCGAAACACCAGCTTCGAGCGTGATGGCCACCGACTGGTCCACCCTCCCCAGCTGCTCCAGAGCCAGCGCAAGGGCAAAGTAGTCCCCGCCCATGCCGCCGAACTCTTCCGGGAACGGCAGGCCAAAGAGTCCCAGCTCCCCCATCTTGGCCACCACTTCATAGGGGAAGGAATGGTCCTCATCGTGTTTGGCAGCCACGGGGGCCACCTCATTGTCGGCGAAGTCCCTGACCATGTCGCTGAGGTCCTGGTGCTCGTCATTGAGCTCAAAATTTGGCACGTTATTCCCCTTCAGGGCTGGGTGTAGTTGCAAGCGGTTCGTCGGGGATCACTGTGGCCACAATTTGATTGGCTTTCACCAGCGCCCCCACGGCCACACTGATGTGGGCTGTGCCGGCGATGGCTGCCACCAGCTGGTGTTCCATCTTCATGGCCTCCACGCCGAGCAGCACGGCGCCGGCCGCCACCCGGTCCCCAGTACTGACGTTCAGGACAGTCACGGTGCCGGGCATGGGGCTGCGTACGTGCGGATCGGCTGCGGCGTCCTCACGTTCCAGGCTGGCCAGCATGCGTGCCACGGCCTGATCGCGGTCCAGCAGTTCCATGGCCGCACCCCACCCGCCGCTGCCTAGAAACACCTCATGGCCGTCCGTGGCCAGCTGGTAGTCGCGTTCGTCGCCGCGCACCTCCTGCGGCTGCTCTCCCAGTCCACTGACATGTACGACGCCGGACCCATCAGTGCCGCCGCCGCTCTGGCTGCCGCTGACCGTCACCACCCCTGTGCGCCCGGGGCCGGCGAAGGCCATGCGCCACGGTGCCGGATCGCCCAGCCGCCACCCGTCGCCGCGGCCCCATGGGCCTCCCGGCGGACGCCCCGGCGGAGGAGCCGGCGTTTCCGTAGTCGGCGTAAAGGAGACGCCAAAGGCCGCCCGCGGCCGACGCGTCGGATAGCCGCCGAGGGAATGCCGGTCCGCAGCCGGGGCCTCCGGAATACGGACAAACAGGGCCGCGGCGGCGTAGTCGCTGGCGTCTAGGGCCCGGAAGGCCATGTCCGGCAGTTTCCGCTCGATCAAGGTGGTGTCGAGGCGCCCGGCCCGGACGTCAGGGTCTGCCAGGAGCAGGCGCAGATACTCCACGTTGGTGGACACCCCCAACACCACATAGTCCCGCAAGGCGGCATCCAGGCGGTCAAGTGCCTGGGCTCTGTCCGTGCCCCACGCGATGACCTTGGAGAGCATGGGATCGTAGTTTGATAAAATCTCCAGTCCGGGCAGCAGGGAGCTGTCAACGCGAACCCCGTCCCGCAAAGCGACAGATTCATCCAGTGCTGCCACAGTCCCGGCCGACGGCAGGAATCCCTGGGCGGGGTTTTCGGCGTAGATCCTTGCCTCCACGGCATGGCCCACAAGTGTCACTGACTCCTGGGTGAAGGTGAGCCGCTCCCCGGCGGCTATGCGCAGCTGCCAGGCCACCAAGTCCAGGGGCTCCCCCTCCACCCGGGCCACCATTTCGGTCACCGGGTGTTCCACCTGCAGGCGGGTGTTCATCTCCATGAAGAAGAATTCGTCCGGACGGTCATCCGAGACTAAAAACTCCACGGTGCCGGCCCCTGTGTAGTTCACACTGGCAGCCGCAGCGCAGGCCGCGGCGCCGATGCGGTCTCGCGTGGCACCGCCGTCGTCCAAGGATTCCAGCAGGGGCGACGGCGCTTCCTCAATAACCTTTTGGTGGCGGCGCTGCAGGGAACACTCGCGCTCGCCCAGGTGCACCACGTTGCCGAAGGTGTCAGCGAGAATTTGCACCTCAATGTGCCGGGGATTGGCCACCAGACGCTCCAGGAACAAGGTGTCATCACCAAACGCGCTGGCCGCAACCCGGCGGGCGGTGGCCAGAGCTGCGGGCAGATCCTCGTGGCTGAACACGCTGTGCATGCCCTTGCCGCCGCCGCCAGCCGAAGGTTTGATGAGCAGCGGATAGCCAATCCGCTCCGCAGCAGCAATCAGCTCAGCATCCGTGAGCCCGGGCTTGGAAATCCCCGGCACCACGGGAACACCTGCGGCGGAGACATGGTTTTTGGAGCGGATTTTGTCGCCCATCACGTTCAAAGCTTCAACGTTGGGGCCGATGAACGTGACGCCGGCCGCTGCGAGCGCCTGCGCAAACCCCAGGTTCTCGGACAGGAACCCATAGCCGGGGTGGACTGCCTGGGCGCCGGATGCGCGGCAGGCAGCCACGACGGCCTCGATGTTCAGGTAGCTTTCCGCTGCGGCGGCCGGTCCAATGCACAGCGCGACGTCGGCCTCGCGCACGTGGCGGGCCCCGGCGTCGGGCTCGGAATAGACGGCCACCGAGCGGATGCCCAGCGCCTTGAGGGTGCGGATCACGCGGCAGGCAATTTCGCCGCGGTTGGCCACCAACACCGATGTGAGCATGGGAGCGTCAAAGGAGGGTTTCATGCGTGGCTCACATTCTGAAGAGGCCGAAGGAGGTCTCCGGCAGCGGGGTCCGGGCGCAGACGTCCAGGGCCAGGCCCAAGACAGTGCGGGTGTCCGCCGGGTCAATCACGCCGTCGTCCCACAGGCGGGCGGTGGAATAGTAGGGGCTGCCCTGGTCCTCGTACTGGGCCAGGATGGGGGCCTTGAACGCTTTTTCCGCCTCGGCCGGCCAATCATCCCCGCGCTGTTCGTGCTGCTCGCGTTTCACCGTGGCCAGCACCGACGCGGCCTGGTTGCCGCCCATGACCGAGATCCGGGCGGCCGGCCACATCCACAGGAAACGGGGGCTGTAGGCCCGCCCGCACATGGAATAGTTGCCCGCACCGAAGGAACCGCCCACAATCACCGTCAGCTTCGGCACACGGGCCGTGGCTACGGCCGTCACCATTTTTGCGCCGTGCTTGGCGATCCCGCCGTGCTCGTAGTCCTTTCCCACCATGAAGCCGTTGAGGTTTTGCAGAAAGATCAGCGGGATGCCGCGTTGATCGCACAGTTCAATGAAGTGGGCACCCTTGAGGGCCGATTCGCTGAACAGCACGCCGTTGTTGGCCACTATTCCCACCGGGTGTCCGTGCAGGGTGGCGAATCCGGTGACAAGGGTGGTGCCGTAGTTCTTCTTGAACTCGTGGAATTTGCTGCCGTCCACCAACCGGGCGATGACCTCGCGAATGTCATAGGGAGTGTTCAGGTCGGTGGGCACGGCCCCATACAGCTCCTCCGGGTCCGCAAGCGGTGCCCGGCTCTCCCCCACCGCCCAGGCAGGGGCAGGGTTGGGCGGGAGTGTGGCCACAATGTCGCGCACAATGGACAGGGCGTGCTCGTCATTCTCCGCCAAATGGTCCACCACCCCGGAAATGCCTGCGTGGACCTCACCGCCACCGAGTTCCTCGGCAGTGACAATCTCGCCGATGGCGGCCTTCACCAGCGGCGGCCCGCCCAGAAAGATCGTGCCTTGGTTGCGCACTATGACGGTTTCATCGCTCATGGCCGGCATATAGGCCCCGCCGGCCGTGCAGGAGCCCAGAACGGCGGCAATCTGCGGAATTTTCCGCGCCGACATTTGCGCCTGATTGAAGAAGATCCGGCCAAAGTGCTCCTTGTCCGGGAACACCTCGTCCTGCTTGGGCAAGAAGGCGCCCCCGGAGTCCACCAGATAAATGCACGGCAACCGGTTCTCCAAGGCAATTTCCTGTGCCCGCAGGTGTTTCTTCACCGTGAGCGGGTAGTAGGTGCCGCCCTTGACCGTGGCGTCATTGCAGACGATCATGACGTGGCGGCCCTGCACCAGCCCGATCCCGGCGATGACACCCGCCCCGGGGGACGCGCCGTCGTACATGCCGTGCGCAGCAAGCGGCGCCACCTCAAGGAAGGGGCTGCCCTCATCCAGCAGCTGGTCAACCCGCTCGCGCGGCAGCAGCTTGCCGCGGGATAGATGGCGTTCGCGTGATTTTTCGGGGCCGCCGCGAGCAGTCTCACGCAGCAGTTGGCGCAGCTGTGCCACCAATTCCCGCTGCTGGGCATCGTTGCGGGCGAAGGTCTCCCCCGCCGGCTCCACCCCGCTCTGCAAAGTCTCCATCGACCCCTCATCCGCTACACTTAGTTAATAATCACTAACTGAGTTTCAGGTTAGTCCGTCAATTCTGTGATGTCCAGCACAGGAAGGATTCTGATGGAGCAAGCAACCACCAGTCGCATTCAGGCCAAGGCCAACCGCCGCTCAGTGCTGCTCAAATCCGCCGCCACCTTGTTTGCCCAGCGTGGTTTCAGCGGCGTGTCCATTGAGGATTTGGGGGCAGCTGCGGGAGTGAGTGGGCCCGCCGTGTACAGGCACTTCAGCGGGAAGCAGGCGTTGCTCGGTGCGCTGCTGATTGGTATTAGCGAAGACTTGCTGGCGGGAGGGCAGGCCGTGCTTGCTTCCACGCCCGACGCCGAAGCCTCCCTGCGCGCCCTGGTTGCCTTCCACGTTGACTTTGCCCTGAGCCAGCCGGATGTGATCCGTGTCCAGGACCGGGACCTCGATTCACTCAGCGACGCCGACCGCCTCCAAGTGCGGTCCCTGCAGCGCGCCTACGTGGAGTTGTGGGTCCAGGTGCTGGGCACAATGTACCCAGAACGCAAGGATGCTGTGCGCCGGTTGCAAGCCCAAGCCGTTTTTGGCCTCATCAACTCCACACCCCACAGCCTGCGCGTTCACGGGCGCAGTGCGGACGGGCCAACGGCACCGTCAACGGCAAGGACAGTGCTCGAATCCATGGCTTGGGCAGCGCTGACTGGTTCCTGACCGTACCCCGCGGGCTAAGGCGACAAAGGAAGGCTGGCGCGCAGGAAAAACCCGCTGTCTCTCGGCCCCCATTTGATACTCCCCCCGGCGATTTCCACTCTCTCCTTTAGCCCGATGAGCCCATAACCCGGACTGCCGTCATGAGGGCTTTCGGGCTTTCCGGCTCCGTCGTCGAAAATGTTGAGAGTGAGCGCGTGAGGTTCCCACTGAAGCTCTATGAGCGCACTCGTTCCAGATCCGGCGTGCTTGGTGATGTTCGTCAGCGACTCCTGCACCACCCGGTAAGCCGCGTGACCTACGCTGGGGTCAAGTTTCCTGGCCTGCCCCGTTGCCTTTACATCTACGTGCACCCCCGCCAACCGGACAGGCTCAAGCAGCCAATCAAGGTCGCCTAGGGTCGGCAGCGGGCTTTGCTGTTCGTCGTTTGCCGTCTCACCGCGAGGCTTCATCAGTTTCAAAAGACGGGCAAGTTCCGCCGTCGCCTCAGTGCCAACGGCCTCGATGACATCCAGGGCTTGGGCGGCACGTTGGGGATCGGAATCTATGACTTTGCGTCCACCGGCGGCGTGCAGCATCATCACGGTCACGGCATGGGAGACGATATCATGCAGTTCCGCGGCGACATGGGCGCGTTCGTGGGCTATCGCGACTTCGGCCTTTCGTTGCTCTTCCTCCAAAGAACTAATGCGAAGACGGTTTCGAGCAACAAAACGGCCGAAGGCCCAGGCCCCTCCGATATACACAGCTGCCGTAGCGATGAACCAGAGATCTTGATCGAAGGGCCTGCCGCGTGACCCAGTCAGGACAGGAAGGGCCACTGCCGCGACGCAGGCAGCCAGGGACTGCCGCAGCGACCTGTCAGATGCCACCGCGGACAGCGCCAGCAGGACTGCCACTACGGGCATGTACGGGACGAGGAAAATTTCCGAGAAATTGAAATAGTTCGGAGTGAAGAAGAACTCGAAGATCACTTGATGCAGCAAAAGCCCGGCAAAAACCATCAACGGGGCGCGATGCCGCCACAGGAGGGGTACAAATCCGCCCGCCACGTAAACGACAGCTGCCACGGCGAGGGCTCCCGAGAGCGAACCAGAGGTAGCAGGAAGAAAGCTGGCCAGCTCGATGCAGAATGCCAATGCGATGACTGTGTAATCGGCCCTGTTGAAGCCAGGTGACCGATGCAGCGCCGCCGGACCATGGCGTACACCCTTGATGGTCGGATACTTTCGGACCATGGCCCACCTCACAACGGGTTGCCAGACAAAGGTTTTGTCTGTATCTCTAGTCTGCGCCCGCGCACAGGAGCCCGTCATCCATCCTCCGCATGGCAATGGCATACATCTGCGGGTTCAGTAGGGACCGCGGTAGTAATCGGAGACAGCCTCCCAGACAGGAATGTGTTCACCCCCGCCCGTCCGGCTTGACCAGGCCCAACCGGTACGCCGCCGCGACAGCCTGCGCGCGGTCCGCGACTCCAAGTTTCATGAGAATACGGTGCACGTGCGTTTTCACGGTCGCCTCGCTCATAAATAGCTTTCCGGCGACGTCGGCGTTGTTCATTCCGCGAGCAATCGCGGCGAGCACTTCCCGTTCACGGTGTGTCAGCATATCCAACTCTGCAGGGGTGGGGAGAAAGGGCTCCGGTCTGTTGGAAAATTCTTCGAGGAGCTTGTGGGTGACGTTCGGGTCAAGCCAGCCCGCTCCCTCGGCAAGGGCGCGGATGGCTGATGCCAGGGTGCGCGGCGCCGAGTTCTTAAGGATGAAGCCAGATGCGCCGGCACGGAGGGCGGCGTGGACTGCAACATCGTCGTTGAAGGTGGTGAGTATCAGCACCGGTATCGCCTCCCGGCCCCCAGCATTGAACTCTTCGGACGTGAGAATACGGGTCGCCATCACGCCGTCCATGACGGGCATGCGAACATCCATCACCACGACATCGGGATGAAGTCCCGCGACCATTTCCACACCTGCGCGGCCGTCGCCAGCCTCCCCGACAACGACCATGTCGGGCTCAGATTCCAACAGCAGGGCAAGTCCCGCCCTGATCAGGGCTTCGTCGTCGACAAGGACAACTCGCAAGCGTCCATCCGACTCACCGGCCGTCAACGCGGCACCGCCCGCGGCTTCGCATGTCTTCCATGAGTGGACAGTATCCATTCTGACGCTGAAAAGCCATGGTCAACCTCATCGAGTGGACCGACCGTGGCTACGCCCTGCGACGTAGCTGGTGACCGCGCGGCATCACCCTGCTGATGTACAGCGGAATGGCGACCGTGGGTAGACGCGCTGAAGTCCTCCTGTGATCAACACTGATAGCTATCAACTCCATGAAAGGAGACATCATGCAGCGGATTCTCAAGTACGCGACACGTATGGCCGCGTACAGGGGCCGATCGACGTCAGCGTTTGGAAACACGCGCGGGGCAGCATGCACTGGAAGGGAAGAGCCATGAAGGCCATGGATAGATTCGGAGCGTTTAGCGGAGTGGCCTACGTGGCGCTGGCCAACGTTGGCAGCGCGTTGGTAGGTGAGGGTGCCACCGGTTCGGGATCCCCCGGACAACTGATTCTGGATGAGCAACAGAGAATCGCCCAGAATCCGTGGGCCAATGCGGCGTTTGCTGTGTTGGTTTTGGCGCAGATGGCCTTCACAGTGTTCGTTGGCTACTTGTGCTCGCAGCTGCGGCACGCCGGGTGGCTTGCGACGACGGCGCTCGTGGGAGGGATCGCCGCGATCATGGCCAATCTCACTTCCATGGCGATTGTGATTGATGTGTTCGTCCTCCGGGACGACATCCCACCGGAACTCGCCCGAGCCCTAGTCGGCGTGGATGGAGCCGGACACTTGGTGCAACTTCTGACATTGGGAGTGTTTGTGCTGTTCGCCTCCGCCGCGGCGCTGCAGACGCGCACTCTGGGACGGGTGCTGAGCTGGGCCGGCATGGCGATCGGCGTCACGAGCATTGCTGTTCTTGCGGCAACCGGCCTTCCCGAGAACGAGGACTACTTCCTCTGGCCGTTCCTGCTGGTCATACTGTGGATTGCTGTGATCAGCCTTCGCCTCGGCTTCGTCAGAAACCGGGAAAGGGCGCCTGCTGCCGTCGTGGCTGCGGCAGGCTGAAGCATACCGGGAGCACTCAATGAACTCCCCGCACGCAAAAAGCGCCGGGAACCCGGCGCTTTTTGTTCACGATGAGTTGGCAAGAAACTTAGTGCGCTGCCATGCCTCCGTGATGGCCCTCAGCGTGCTCATGCATGCTGGGCTGCAGCGCCATGACTGCCGCAATCACAGCCACGCCTCCGGCGATCCAAGACGTCCATGTTGCTGCCGAATGTGCTGTGTAGCCTGCCACCCAGGGGGAGACAAACAGCAACGCGCCAAGGACAATCTGAACCCATTCGGCCACGGGCTGCCCGGGGCTCATGAGGTTCCAAACGCCCGTAGCCATCAGCAGTACGCCGCAACCAATCATCATGACCATGGAACTGTTCTGCTGCGACGTCCACATTGTAGACAATGCAGCGTAAAGACCGGCTGCCACTACAACGTAGTCCTGCCAGCGATTCCACCTCTTCATCGATACCAACCTCCTCTAGAGTTGGCTCCCAACGTGGGGGTCACTTACAAATATACGTCCGCTCCCGCCGCGTAGCCATAGCAATCATGTTTCATTCGGGGCGCAGTTCAACCCATCACCAGCCCCATGGCCGGGTCGGCCATCATGGCACCCACATCAGCCAGGAAACGTGAGCCTTGTGCGCCGTCGACCAGCCTGTGGTCAAAGGACAAACTCAGTGTCATGACCTGTCGCAGCGCAATTTCCCCCTGGTATTCCCACGGTGTCCGGCGCACGGCCCCCAGGGCCAAAATGCCCGCCTCACCCGGATTCAGGATGGGCGTCCCGGCATCAATGCCAAAAACGCCAATGTTGGTGACGGAGAAGGTGCCGCCGGCCAGATCCGCGGGCGGCGTTTTCCCAGCCCTGGCAGTCTCCGCCAGTTCACCCAAGGCAACAGCCAATCCGCGCAGCCCCAACTCGTGTGCGTCTTTGATGTTGGGCACCAGCAGCCCCCGTGGCGTGGCTGCGGCAATGCCAAGGTTGAGGTAGTTGTACGCCACCACTTCCTGGTTTGCCGCATCCCAGTGCGTATTCAGTGCCGGATGCCGTGCCACCGCCAGGCTCACAGCCTTCGCCGCGAGCGTCAACGGCGTCACCTTCAGCCCGGCAAACTCCTTCAATCCGCGCAACTTATCCAGGAAGTCCATGCCGGCGGTGACGTCAATGGTCAGGAATTCGGTGACGTGCGGCGCTGTGAAGGCGCTCTCCACCATCGCCGCCGCCATGAACTTGCGGACCCCCTTGATGGGTGTGCGCACCTCCCGCGCATCTGTAATTCCACCCTGGGGCGTGTACGACGCCGGCGCCTCCACCGCTGCGCCGGATCCGTTGGCATGGTCCCCGGCGAAGGCGAGGACGTCCTCACGGGTGATCAGCCCCCGCTCCCCCGAACCCACCAGCGAGGCAAGCTCAATGCCCAAGTCCCGCGCCAACTTCCGCACAGGAGGAGTGGACCTGGGCCTGTCCCCCTGGACGCGGGCGCCGGAGGCCCCGGCTGTAACCGCTGCGGCGGTGCCGAACACCCGCGCCCGCCGGGTGGGCCGCTTGGACGACTCCGGATCGGCCCCGTACCCCACCAGCGTAGGAACCCGCTTCGGCGCGGCGGCTGCGTCAGGCTCGGCGCCAGCTCCAGTCGCGATAGGCCCCCCGCCCGCTTCGCCGGCGCCCGAAGCCGCTCCCGGGGCCCTATCGCGTCTTTCGCCGGCGCCGATTGCTGGCCCCGCCACGTCGAAGGCGATGATCACCTCGCCCACTTCAACCATGGTGCCGGGTTCGTGGGTAATGGCCGTGACAACGCCGGCGTAAGGCGAGGGCAGTTCCACCACGGCCTTGGCCGTTTCCACTTCACCGAGGACTTGGTTGAGGGTTACGGTGTCGCCAACGGCCACGTGCCAGCTGACGATCTCGGATTCGGTGAGACCTTCGCCCAGGTCTGGAAGCTTGAATTCAGCAATCATTGTCATCCTTCCAGCCCCGTGAGGGAGTTGGGACGGCCCAAGGCGCGGTCCACGCCGTCGAGCATTCGGTCAAGATCGGGCAGATGGTGCTTTTCAAGCTTGGACGGCGGGTACGGGATATCGAATCCGGTGATCCGCACGGGGGCCGCCTCAAGGTAATTGAAGCAGCGCTCGGTCATGGCTGCAGCAATTTCGGCGCCAAGGCCCAGAGTTTCGGAGGCCTCATGCGTGATGACAAGGCGTCCGGTGCGGCGCACGGATTCCTCCAGCGGGCCGTAGTCGATGGGCGAAAGGGAACGCAGGTCGATCACCTCGACGGAGATGCCGTCGTCGGCCGCGGCACGGGCGGCGTCCAAGGCCGTCGCAACCAGCGGGCCGTAGGTCACCAGGGTGACGTCGGTGCCAGAGGAAACCACGCGGGCGGCGCCCATGGCGGGGGCCAGTGCCAGGTCCGCGTCCAGGTCCACGTCGCCTTTGCTGTGGTAGCGGCGTTTGGGTTCAAAGAACAGCACGGGGTCATCGCTGGCAATGGCCTGGCGCAGCAGTGTGTAGGCGTCCTGCGGGTTGGAGGCGCTGACAACGCGCAGCCCAGAGGTGTGCACAAAATAGGCTTCAGGCGATTCGGAGTGGTGTTCCGGGGACCCGATGCCCCCACCAAAGGGGACGCGAATGGTCAACGGCATCCGCACCTGTCCATGGGTGCGCATGTGCAACTTGGCTACCTGGGAGACGATTTGGTCAAAGCCGGGGTAGATGAAGCCGTCGAACTGGATCTCGCACACTGGCCGGAAACCCTTGTAGGCCAGCCCCACGGCAGTACCAATGATGGCGCTTTCTGCCAGCGGGGTGTCGATGACCCGGTGGGAGCCAAAGTCTTTCATCAGGCCGTCGGTTACCCGGAAAACGCCGCCTAATGTGCCAATATCCTCGCCCAGAAGGACCACTTTCGGGTCGTCGTCCATGGCCCTGCGCAGTCCGGCGTTGATGGCTTGAGTCAGTGTAAGAGTGCTCATGACAGTTTTCCTTCCGCGCTGGAGTTGCCTGCAGGGGCCCCGGCAAAGCCGGCCAGATACCGTGAGTAGTGATCGCGCTGGCGGTCCAGGATGGCGTGCTCACCGGTATAAACGTTGTCAAAAAGTGTCATTGGTTCCGGATCTGGCATGCCTATGCAGCCTGCTCGTAGTTCGGCGGCCACGGCGTCGGCCTTGGCTGCAACCTCGGCTTCAGCGCCGGCGTCGAGCGTTCCATTGTTGGTCAGGAGTGCGCGCACCCGGGCGATGGGATCCTTGCCGCGCCACTCCTCCAATTCGGACGTCTCCCGGTAGCGGGTGGGGTCATCGGCTGTGGTGTGGGGGCCCATACGGTAGGTGACGGCCTCGATGAAACTGGGTCCGCCGCCACTGCGGGCACGCGCTGCTGCCCACTGCGTTGCGGCGAGGACGGCCAGGACGTCGTTGCCGTCGACGCGCAGGCTGGGGATGCCGTAGCCGGGTGCGCGGCCAGCAAGGGGAACATGGGCTTGCAGACCCACGGGTTCTGAGATGGCCCAGTGGTTGTTTTGGCAGAAGAAGACCACCGGTGCCTGGAAACTGGCGGCAAAAACCATGGCCTCGTGGACGTCTCCCTGACTGGTTGCGCCGTCTCCCAAGTAGGCGATGGCCAGTGATTCCTTGCCCTCCATGGTCAGGCCCATGGCATACCCGGTGGCGTGCAGCGTTTGTGCACCAATAATGATTTGGGGCGTGGCCATGTTAATTTCATGGGGGTCCCAGCCGGTGTTGGCGCTGCCACGCCAGGTGCTCATGATCCCGGTAAGGTTGGCGCCACGGCAGTAGGCAACACCGTTTTCACGGTACGTGGGGAAGATGAAGTCCTCAGCCACCAAGGCCCGGACTGAGCCAATTTGGGCCGCTTCCTGGCCTAGCATGGGTGGCCACAGGGCCAGCTGACCCTGACGTTGCAGGGCCGTGGCCTCAAAGTCGATGCGCCTGATGACCACCATGTCTTGGTACAGCTTGAGTAATTGTTCATTATCGACGCCGGCCGCGAACGGGGCGAGGACCTCATCCGGAACTCGGGTGCCGGTTGCCGTTATGAGTTGGTGAATCACTGAATCTGTTGGTGACCCGGTGTTTGCCGAAGTATCCAGCACGGTGGTTCGCCTCCCTAGATTTTTTGCAGGCTCACAAACCGCCTGAAAAATTGTTCGCGCGCGGTGGGGCAGCGCCATTACTACCCTCACTGTGACCCTACTCACGGAGGTCAGGTGGCGCAATGTCCTTTTCGAAACCTGATCATTATGCCCTGTTTACGCTGGTGCGATCGTGCTAACCTGCGCATTATGCATACTTTAGACGGAACAGACGCCCGCATACTTTTGGCCATGGTGGCGGATCCGCGCCAAACAGTGGTGGCAATGGCCGCCACCCTTGGTTTGTCGCGCAATACTGTCCAGGCCCGCTTGGCATCCATGGAGAAGCGGAACGCCTTTTTGAACTTTGACCACCGGGTCAGCACGGCAGCCTTGGGGTACCCCTTGACTGCCTTTATTTCTGTGCATGTGCAGCAACAAAAGTTGGGCGATCTGGCCTCATCCCTGGCCTCCATTCCCGAAGTCGTGGAGGTGCACGGCCTCAGCGGGCGGGAAGATTTGCTGGTGCGCGTGGTATCCAAGGGTGCGGAGGACCTTTTCCGGATCAATGGAAAGATCTTGGCGTGCGACGGCGTGGAACGCACGGAAACTTCCCTGGCCATGAATGAGCTGGTTCCTTTCCGGCTTACTCCCCTGCTGCAAAGGGAACTGGGAAAATAGTTCCCCTGCACCCAATCCGCAATCCTGCACACTCCGAACTACTGTCATGGGTTCGTAGGGAGCCCTCTCGGGACAGGACGTAAGAAAATACTTTCTTCGTCGTCAGGAAAAGGACTAATCATCATGCGCACTTCACCGAACAGATTGCTGGCCACCGTTTTCGGCGCCGTTTACCTCGTAGTCGGCATCTGGGGTTTCTTCGTGACCAGCGGGATCGGCTTCTTCGCCACTGAGGGCAGGAACGTGATCGTCTTTGAGGTCAACCCCCTGCACAACATCATCCACCTGGCCATCGGTGCAGCACTGCTGCTGGCCGGGCTCTCAAATGTCCGTGCCGCCAAGGCCATGAACTCCACTGTGGGAGCCGTTTACCTGCTGGTGGGAATCGTCGGGTTGTTCCTTCCCGGAACCGCGTTGAACATCATTGCCCTCAACGGCGCTGGCAACGTCCTTCACCTGGGCAGCGCATTTGTTCTGCTGGCAGTTGGTCTCTCCCAGGACCGCGCCGTCGCAGCACGAATCGCCTGAGCATGACAACCGCCCAGCATCTGGGAGCCCCGCCCGTTGCCGGGCGGGGTCCCGCCAGGGTTCTACCCAGCGGCCGGCGACGGCTTGAGGGCAACACCCGGACGGGCACTGAACTTTCTTCGCTTTATACAAGTTTGGCACTGCTGGGCATCGCCGCGTTGGCAAGCGCTGCAGCATCAAGCTTGCTTCCGGGCATGGGCGGGGAAACAATCAGCGGGGAAGCCGCCAGCACCGAGGCAGGACGCGGATTGCTGGCCACCGCACCGTGGCAGTGGGCGGCAGGCATCGCCTCGGCTGTTTACGGACTGGGGGCACTGACATACGGCTTCGTTTCCTTCAGAAGCGGCACCATGAGGCGAGCGGACACGCTGCGGCTCGTTGTCTCGATAGCCGCCCTATTCCACCTGACCGGACTGCTGCTGGGTGTGTGGCGGATGCCTGAAGCCAGCCGAACCTTTGACATCACCTTGGCTTCGCTGCTGGCTTTGGAATTGTCCGTCATAGCCGTCCTTGGCTGGCGGCGGAACGCGGCCCTGCGGCAGGAACCCAGAACCCGGAAGGAACCAACAGCGGCGGCAGTGGTTGGCACGCTTTTCGCAGCCTCAGTCTTGGTCGCCGCCCTAACTACAGTGGGAATGGCAGCCTCCACGGCCGGTGAACTCGCCGTCCCCCACTCCGGACACAGCGACACCCCTGACAGCCCTTCGGTTCCCAGCAATATTGAGCAGCTGAAGAATCAAGACCACCACCACTAGCATCCACGAGCCCCCGTGTGGCTGCACGCAAGAGGCCCCGTCGTTTCGTCGTAAGTGACGAAAGGACGGGGCCTCTTGCTGGGGAGGAGCTGCTGGGCCCCCGCGCCCGAGGGACCCGAAGCGCAGACGCGCCAGCGGCTGCGCTTCGGGAGGGCGTGGGGACTAGTGGTCGGACGCCTTCTCGGCACCAACACCCGTCAGTGACCGGACATCCATCTCCGCCTGGATGCGCGGATCCTCGGTGTTCTTATCCAGTACCGTGCCCAACCAGCCCAGGAAGAATGCCAGCGGGATGGAGACGATGCCCGGGTTGGCCAGCGGGAACCAGGCGAAGTCGGCGCCGGGGATCATGGCCTTGGGGCTGCCGGAAACCACTGGCGAGAATGCGATCAAGATGATGGCTGAGGCGAGTCCGCCGTACATGCTCCACAGTGCGCCCTGGGTGGTGAACTTCTTCCAGAACAGCGAGTAGACAATGGTGGGCAGGTTGGCCGAGGCTGCCACGGCGAATGCCAGGGCCACCAGGAAGGCGATGTTCTGGCCGTTGGCCAAAATGCCGCCGCCTATTGCCACCACACCGATGACAATGACTGTGCGACGGGCAACCTTGACTTCCATCTCCGGCTTGGGCTCGCCCTTGACGATGACGTTGGAGTAAATGTCATGGGCAAAGGATGCCGCCGCGGTGATGGTTAGTCCGGCAACCACGGCCAGGATCGTGGCGAATGCCACGGCTGAGATAAACCCAAGTAGCAGCGGTCCGCCGATCACGAAGGCCAGCAGCGGTGCGGCTGCATTGACGCCGCCGGGTGCTGCCAGGATGGCTTCCTTGCCGATCAAGGCGCCGGCACCATAACCAAGTACCAGCGTGAAGACGTAGAAGCCGCCGATGAGCCATATTGCCCACACCACAGACTTGCGGGCTTCCTTGGCCGTGGGAACTGTGTAGAAGCGCATGAGCACGTGCGGCAGGGCCGCCGTTCCCAACACCAGTGCCAGTGCCAAGGAGATGAAGTCCAGCGGAGCTTTACCGTACTGGGCGCCTGGGTTGAGTAGCGCCTCCCCGGCACCGCCCTCGGCAATGGAGGTCTGAACGGCGGCTTCCATCAGGGTTGAGAGGTTGAAGCCGTGCATGGCCAGCACAATGATCGTCATGATGCCGGCACCAATAATGAGCAGGAACGCCTTGATGATCTGCACCCATGTGGTGCCCTTCATGCCACCGATTAATACATAGACAATCATCAGGACGCCTACAACAGCGATGACCACGTTCTGCCCGGCCTTGTTGCTGCTGTCCAGTCCGAGGAGCAGCGAGACGAGCCCGCCGGCTCCGGCCATCTGGGCCAGCAGGTAGAAGAAGCACACTACCAACGTGGTGGTGGCTGCCGCGATGCGAACGGGGCGCTGCTTCAGGCGGAAGGAGAGCACGTCCGCCATGGTGAACTTGCCTGTATTGCGCAGGAGTTCGGCCACCAGGAGCAGGGCCACCAGCCACGCCACCAGGAAGCCGATCGAGTACAGGAAGCCGTCGTAGCCGTTGACGGCGATGGCGCCGGTGATGCCCAAGAAGGAGGCAGCGGAAAGGTAGTCGCCAGCAATGGCTGTACCGTTCTGCCCGCCGGAGAAGGAGCGGCCGGCCGCGTAGTAGTCAGCGGCCGTGTTGTTGTTTCGGCTGGCCCGGAACACCACAATCATGGTGACAGCCACGAATCCAACGAAGATCAAGATGTTGATCCACGAGTTTTCCTTGGTCTGGTCGCTGAGCGACTGGGCCAGCGGGGCAACGCTGTGAAGCGTGGAGGACAGGCTCACGGCTTAGACCTCTTCCTTTTCTTTGGGCTGGTTGGCTGACTCGATCTGTGCTTCCAGCCGTTGGCGAATCACTGCCGCCTGGGGATCGAGTTTGCGGTTGGCGTAAGTGACATACCAAGTGGTGATGCCGAAAGTGGTGACGAACTGCAGCAGGCCCAGAATCAAGCCAATGTTGATGTTGTCCCAGACTTTGATGGACATGAAGTCATGGGCGTAGGCAGCCAGCAGGACGTAGGCGAAGTACCAAACCAAAAAACCAATGGCAACGGGGAAAACAAAGCTTCGGTGGGACTTCTTGAGCGCCTTGAACTCCTCCGAGTTCTGCTCGGCTATGAAGTCCACCGGAAACTCGTTACTTGCGTGGGCAGAATTACCCATCATTCCTCCTTGAGTGATGTGATCCCTTTCACTATGGAGTGCAACGGGTCACATTTCCGAGGGCTTTGGTGGCCTCCGCGGTGAACGGCATGACTGCTGCGCCCAACGGCAGTTTCAACAGACTTCCCCACCCCATAAAGGCTTCGGAAGCCGAGAGAAGCTAGTCTTTAGTCCATGTCAACTCCTGTGCTGAGTGAGTCAACGCTGCTGCTCATCACCGCAATTGCGGTGGTGATCGCCGCCATCGCCATTGTGGCCGCACTAGGATTCCGTCTCTCTCGTTCGCACAGGGAGCTGGGCACCGAAGCCGAGCACGCAACGTTTGCCGCACTGCATTCAGCCGCCGCCGCAGGTGCCCAGCTGCGGAACGGTCTGGAACCTGCAGGGGCCTTGAAAGCCAGCAAACAGCTGCGCTCGCTGCTCAATTGCGCCGCATTTGCCATGACGGACGACTCCCGCCTGCTGGCGTGGGACGGTGCCGGATCCGCGGCAAAACAGCCCGATTCCGCTGTCGTCATGGATTTGGTGGCAAAAGCCCTGAGCAATGGCCGCACCCAAGTGGCTAGGCTGGATCAGCCGCTGCGTGAATCACTGGGGCTGCCCCGTGAAGACTCTGATCTCAAGGCCGCCGTTATTTGCCCGTTGACAGTGGACTCGCGGGCTGTGGGTTGCGTGATCATATTGTCCAAAACACCCACGGCAGGCCTGGTCCGTGCCACCAATGAGGTGGCGGCCTGGGTGTCGGCCCAGCTGGAACTGGCCGAACTCAGCTCCTCACGCACGCTACTGGCAGAGGCCGAAGTCCGGGCGTTGCGGGCACAAATCAGCCCGCATTTCATCTACAACTCACTGAACGCCATCGCCTCCTTCATCAACACCGATCCCCAACGAGCCCGGGACTTGGTGGTGGAGTTCGCTGATTTCACCCGGTATTCGTTCCGCCGGCACGGGGATTTCACTACCCTTGCCGAGGAACTGCGCTGCATCGACAGGTACTTGCTGCTGGAAAACGCCCGTTTTGGCGACAGACTCCAGGTGAGTCTGCAAATTGCCCCGGAGGTCCTCAGCACCGTGATTCCCTTCCTGAGCCTGCAGCCGCTGGTGGAGAACGCGGTCCGTCATGGCCTTGAGGCGAAGGTGGGCAAGGGGCTGGTGCAGATTTGCGCCAGGGACCTTGGCGCCTTCACCGAGGTGACCATCGAGGACGACGGCGTGGGGATGGACCCGGAGCAACTGCGGCTGGTGCTGGCCGGGCAGCACGATGGCACCCACGTGGGTCTGCGCAATGTTGATGCCCGGCTGCGGCAAGTCTACGGCGATGAGCATGGACTGACCGTGGACACTGGCATTGGCCACGGCATGCTGATCACCATGACGGTGCCCAAGAACCAGCCCGGGCACGACGCCTGATACCCAACCGCATCCCCCATTCCTCGCTTCGCTCGGCTGGGGCCCCTCGGCGGCTAGGCTTAGCCCATGATTAACGTTCTTGTCGCTGACGACGAGCTGCCGGCTGTGGATGAGCTGGCTTTCCTGCTGAATCGCGACCCCCGCATTGGCAAGATCTACAAGGCAATGAACGGCGCCGAAGCACTGGAACTGCTGGAACACCACGACGTTGACGCTGTTTTTCTGGACATCCACATGCCCGGATTGTCGGGTCTGGAGCTGGCCCAGGTGATTGGCCGGCGCAGCAACCCGCCGGTAGTGGTCTTTGTGACGGCCGACGACGACAGGGCTCTGGAAGCGTTTGAACTGGCAGCTGTGGACTACCTCCTCAAACCGCTGCGCACGGAACGTCTCACCCGCACGGTGGACAGGGTGGTGGATCTGGTGGCCCATCCCGCACCCGTCGAGGAGGTGGAAATGATCACCGTGGACCAGGGCGGTGTCAGCCGGCTCATCAGGCTCGATGAGGTCCGATTTGTTCAGGCCCAGGGTGACTACGCACGCCTGCACACGGCAGAGGCCAGCTACTTGATCCGTGTTCCGCTGGCAGACCTGGAACAGCGCTGGGCAGATTCCGGGTTCCTTCGAATTCACAGGTCATACCTGGTGTGCATGCAATTTGTGACGGCCCTGAAGCTGGGTGCTGCCAAGCCCACGGTCTCGGTGGCCAATGATGTATTGCCTGTCAGCCGGCGTCATGTGCCAGTTCTGCGTGAACACTTGCAAGCAACGCGCGTGCGGCCCGGCCAATGAATGTGCAACCGCCCCGCCCACCAGCCCAGGGCCGTGTCAGGGTTTCCGCGCCGCGCACGCTGGCCCACCACATCCCCTCCGGCACCAGCGTCTCCCAGGAAGTGGCAGAGCAAACGGCAGTGGGCGAGGTCATGGTGCGCTCGTTGATCCGTTCCCAATTGCGGCTAGCTTTGGTGGTGGCGGCTGGGTTCGTGGCCGCCCTCCTGCTCTGCTGGGCATTGGTGCTCTGGTTGCCAACGTTCACCGACTGGCGCGTTCTGGGCATCCCCGCCCCCTGGCTCATCCTGGCCGTGGGCGTGTACCCACTGATTGGCACCTGCGCGTGGCTTTACATCCGGGCTGCCACCAAGAATGAAGACCGGTACCGCGATTTGGTGGATGAGAAGTGAATCCAGCCATTGGCTATTCCGCACTCATCTTGGTCTCAGTCAGTACAGCGCTGATCGGGTTCTACGGTCTGCGAGTATCAAGAACCACCAGCGACTTCTATGTTGCTTCACGCACTGTGCGCCCGTGGTGGAATGCCTCGGCGATCGGCGGGGAGTATCTCTCCGCCGCAAGTTTCCTGGGCATAGCCGGGCTCATCGTCATCTCCGGGCTGGACGCCCTCTGGTTCCCCATTGGCTACACAGCCGGTTACCTGATGTTGCTGTTCTTCGTGGCCGCTCCCCTGCGCCGCTCCGGCGCCTACACCGTCCCGGATTTCGCCCAAGCCAGGCTGGAATCCTCCACCGCCCGCCATGTCACCAGTTTGCTGGTGGTTGCCGTGGGCTGGTTTTACATTGTCCCGCAATTGCACGGTGCAGCGCTGACCATTCGCACCACCACCGGTTTGCCGTCCTGGGTGGGCGCCGGCGCGGTGGTGGTCGTGGTGTGTCTGACAGTGGCCACCGGCGGTATGCGCTCCATGACGTTTGTGCAAGCCTTCCAGTACTGGCTCAAACTCACGGCCATTGCAGTGCCGGCCATCTTCATTGTGCTGATGCTATCCGGAGTCACTGGCCAGCAATCCGGGCCTACTATTCCGGCCGGCACGGAACTCTTCCCGCCGTCGAATCCCCCCAGCCTTGACTCAGCCTACGGAACCATTTCCCTCATGGTTGCCTTGCTCTTGGGCACCTTGGGCCTGCCGCATGTGTTGGTGCGTTTTTACACAAACCCCGACGGCGCAGCCGCCCGCCGCACCACCCTGATAGTTTTGGGGCTGCTCTCCATTTTTTACTTCTTCCCCACCATCTATGGGGTTTTGGGCAGGGTGTTCCTGCCCGAGTTGGCCGCGACGGGGTCTCCCGACGCCACCGTATTGCTCCTGCCGGGGAGGTTGATTGGCGGCCTGGGCGGGGACCTTTTGACGGCGTTGGTGGTCTCTGGCGCCTTTGCAGCGTTCCTTTCCACGACCTCGGGGTTGGTGGTTTCCCTGGCTGGCGTCATCAGCCAGGACTTCTTGGGCGGAAGTGTGCGGGGATTTAGGATTGCGGCCATTTTTGCCGCCGTGGTGCCTTTTGCCGTGGCCATGGTGACGGATTCACTGGCACTGGCTGGCAGTGTGGGCCTGGTCTTTGCCTTCACGGCCTCAACCATCTGCCCCTTGCTGCTGCTGGGTATTTGGTGGCGTGGTCTCACGGATGCGGGTGCCGTTGCCGGCATGCTGACCGGTGGGGTGCTGTGCGCAACGGCCATGATTGTGGGGGCTCAGCTGCCTATCGATGCGCCATGGCGCAGCGTCCTGACCCAGCCCGCGGCTTGGAGCGTACCCACAGCGTTCCTGGTCATGGTGGTGGTGTCACGGGCCACCCAACACCGGCGCAGCACAACGGTTTCACGCTTCATGAGCAAACTTCATGTGCCAGAGCGGCCGCTGGACGTGGAGAACCCGCGCACCCAAAGCAGCTGACTCCCCCAACCGACAACTGGCCCGCAGAAAACGCCGAAAATGCGCGGTTTTACCGCGATTTTCGGCGTTTTCTGCGGGCCAGTTGTAAAAAGAGGCTACTTTGCTGGCAGCGGGTCGATGGATGCCATGAGCTCCACGACGCGGTCCAGGAATGCATCAACTTGGCTTTCCTCGTAGCCGTCACTGCCCTTTTCGGGGGCGAAGACGGCACGGCGCACTATGTCCACGCTAAGTTCCCCGTTGTCCTCAATGTAAACAAGCAGTTCCCGGCACAGCACGTCCACGTCGTTGATGTTGTAGCTTTGCGCGCTTTTTTTGGACGGGCGGCGGAATCGATCACCGTCGGGACGATGCAAGCGGGCGCGCAACACTGAAGCGGTCTTGCCGATCTTCATCATCCATGCTTTTTCGCCCTCTGCACCGATCAGCAATTCCTTTTCGCGCAGCACAAATTCGTCTTCGATCCTGTCCATGGCCGCATCCACGGCCTGCGCGCTGTAGCCCCCACGTGCGGGGTCGAAGCTTGCCGTTCGCACATCAAGGCTGGTAATGGCGTTGCCGTGCGTATCTGTGCTCAGGAAATATGCCCTGGCACGCTCCAGGAACACGTCAACTTGCTTGACGTTATAGCCGATTTCCTTGGGACCCACCAATTTAAATCTGGAGTTGGTCCGGGTTTTCTCATCCACTGTCACTGTCATTCCTTGAACATTTCTCTACGGCCTGTACCAAGTGGTGCAAGCCCTATGAATTCGGTTTTCTAGAACTGGCCTAAAACACTAAACGTGGCGTAGGCAACAGGGGCTGCGAATAAGATTGAATCCAATCTATCCATTACACCGCCGTGCCCAGGCAACAAATTACTCATGTCCTTTATGCCCAATTCACGTTTAACCATGGACTCGGCAAAGTCTCCGCCGGTTCCAGCAAAGACCATTCCGATGGCCAGAGCGAAACCCACCCACCAATGCTGGTCAAGCAAGAATACTGTGGCCGGGATAGCCACCAGGGTTGCCCCGCCAAGGGAACCAGCAAAGCCCTCCCAGGACTTCTTGGGACTGATCTTGGGCGCCATGGGGTGCTTGCCGAACATGACACCCACCAGGTACCCAAAGGTGTCATTGGCAACCACCAGCAGCAGCATGATGATCACCTGGATAACACCGGGGTTGATGGCGGACAAGTCGGTGGTCAAACCAAGGACCGGACCATTTTCCCCACGCATCATCAGGAAGACAAAGCTGAGCAGGAATGGGATCCACATCAGCGCGAAGACACCGGACAGAATGCTCTTCACGGCGCCTGGTTCAGGATCCAGTGAACGCCACAAAACTGTGGCTCCCGCGCTTGCCACGAGTGCGAACAACAAACCCTCTGGACCGGCAAAGTAGGCGGATGCCGGCATGGCCAAGGCGCCGATCATGACAGGAGTCATGGGGGCTTTGATTCCTTTTCCAGCTACCGCCCGGGTCACTTCCCACACACCCACGCAGGCAAACGCGGTAGCAACCGCAACAAAAGCCAGCGGATAGAACAGCAGGGAGCCAATGACCACCAGTAGCAAGGTCACGCCAACTGCGATGGCAGCGGGCAGATCCCGGCCCGCCTTGGGCGTTCTGGGAGCCTTGGCCGCCGTGGCTTCATCCGGCATGGCAGCCAAGGGTGCGTGCGTAAGAGGCACAACGGGAAGTCCCGTCACCGCCAGTGCTGAGACCGGGCGCGGCGCAAGCTCTGAAAGCTCGTCAATTTCAGCCTCGTCGCCAGCTTCATCGTCTGCCTCGGACTCAAAACCGGGGTGCGTGGCAGTGGCCCCCGCCTCGACCCTGGCGGGCAGGATGGGCGCAGTCTTCGCCGGCACAGCGTCAACCGCGGCAGCCGGGGCTTCGGCAACCAGCGTGTCGGTGGGTGCCTTGCTGGAATCTGTTCCGCCGTCGAGCGTCCCATCCTTCTGGCCAGCCGTGGCAGGGCCCTGCGGCACAGCAGTTTTGGGCACGGTGGCGTTAGGCACAGCAGTTTTGGGCACAATGATGGGAATCATGCCTGTCAGCTCAGCGTGACGACGCGCCTTCCGAGAGGGAAATTGGTAGTCGTTAGGCTGGCCAGGGAGTTCGACCTCTGGATTTGACGCGGCCGGCCCCGAAACGGGACCGGCCTGCGCACGCTTGGGGTCAGTCATTAGACCTCGAGAAGCTCGACTTCCTTGCGTTTGAGCAGCTCATCGATGTTGTCCGTGTGCGACTTGGTCATGGCGTCCAGTTCCTTCTCGGCACGCGAACCCTCATCTTCACCGGCGTCGCCGTCCTTGACCAGCTTGTCCAGCTGTTCCTTGGCCTTGCGGCGGATGTTCCGCACCGAAATCTTGGCGTCTTCACCCTTGGTGCGGACCACCTTGACGTATTCCTTGCGACGCTCTGCGGTTAGTTCCGGCATCATAATGCGGATAACGTTGCCGTCGTTGGACGGGTTGGCACCCACCTCGGATGAGCTCAGGGCACGCTCGATGTCGTGCATGGAGGTTTTGTCAAAAGGTGTGATGAGCAAGGTGCGCGCTTCCGGCACGGCAAATGCTGCCAGCTGCTGCAAAGGCGTCGGTGAACCATAGTAATCCACCATGACCTTGTGGAACATGGCGGGGTTGGCACGGCCTGTACGCACAGCGGAGAAGTCCTCTTTGGCAACCTCTATGGCCTTGTCCATCTTTTCTTCGGCCTCGAGCAAAGTATCTTCGATCACGCGTCTCTCCCTCAATAAATGACTACACAACACTTCCGCGGCATTTGCGCGCGGCAATTCTGAGACCATCCTACCGTGAGCTACAGATTAGCTGCACCCACCCACACGGCCTGTTTGCGCTATTACGGGGTGACCAGAGTTCCCAGCTCTTCGCCAAGGATTGCGCGGGCCACATTGCCCTCACCTTCCATGCCGAAAACCAGCATGGTCACGTTGTTGTCCTTGCACAGGCTAAAGGCCGTTTGATCCATGACACGGATGTCACGGGCCATGGCCTCGTCATAGCTGAGGTGGTCCAATTTTACGGCCGTGGGGTCCTTTTTGGGGTCCGCCGTGTAGACGCCGTCGACGCCGTTTTTGGCCATCAGCACTACGTCGGCGTGGACTTCCAAGGCACGCTGGGCGGCCACGGTGTCGGTGGAGAAGTAGGGCAAGCCGGCGCCGGCGCCGAAGATGACTACGCGGCTCTTCTCGAGGTGGCGGATGGCGCGCCGGGGAATGTAGGCCTCGGCGACCTGTCCCATGGTGATGGCGCTCTGCACCCGGGTGTCTACGCCGGCTTGTTCCAGGAAGTCCTGCAATGCCAGGCAGTTCATGACAGTACCCAGCATGCCCATGTAGTCGGCGCGTGAGCGGTCCATGCCCGAGGCGGACAATTCCGCTCCGCGGAAGAAGTTGCCGCCGCCCACAACAATGGCCACCTCCACGGTGTCAACGGTGCTGGCGATCTGCTGGGCGATGCCGCGGATGGTGTCCGGATCCACACCCAATTTGCCAGCGCCGAAGACTTCGCCGGAGAGCTTTAGCAACACACGACGGCGCTTGCCAGCTCCCGCTGCGGGTGCTGTGCTGCTTGGCGCGGTCTGGGAAATATTCGTGGTCATGGTGCCTTCCGTGGGTGCCGGTACGTTGCAACTTAAACTGGGTCTGGGTGCAGGGCCTAGCGAAGAGCTGCGTCTAAAATCTTATCTGACGTTACATGCAAAGAAGGGGCAACCGCAGATTGCGGTCACCCCTTCTTCGTCACATCTAGCTATACGACAAAAGTGTCTTATGCTCCGACGCGGAAGCGTGCGAAAGCAACAGGCTTGACGCCTGCTTCTTCCAGAACAACGCCAACACTCTTCTTGGAGTCCTTAGCGAAAGGCTGGTCAACCAGAACGAGTTCCTTGAAGAAGCCAGTCAAACGGCCTTCAACGATCTTGGTCATGGCTGCTTCGGGCTTGCCTTCAGCCTTTGCGGTTTCGCCAGCGATGCGGCGCTCGTTCTCAACGGTCTCTGCAGCAACTTCGTCGCGGGAGACAAACGTCGGGGACATGGCAGCAATGTGCACGGCTACGTCGTGGGCAACTTCCTGGTTGTCGCCGTCAATAGCGAACAGCACGCCAACCTGGGCCGGAAGGTCCTTGGAGGTCTTGTGCAGGTAAGCGTCAACAGTTGCACCCTCAATGCGTGCAAGGCGGCGAATGGCAACCTTTTCACCCAAGAGTGCGCCGGCTGCAATGACAGCCTCGGACATGGGCTTGCCGTCAACGTCAACAGCCAGCAGTGCCTCAACATCGGCTGCGCCGGAGGAGACGGCCGTGGCCAGAACCGTGTTGGCGAATTCGATGAAGGGAGCAGCCTTGGCAACGAAGTCAGTTTCGCAGGCGACCTCAACCATGACGCCAACGCCACCGTCAACAGCTGCGGCAACGAGGCCTTCAGCAGTTGAGCGGCCTTCGCGCTTGGTAGCACCCTTGAGGCCCTTGATGCGGATGAGCTCCATGGCCTTCTCGGCGTCGCCGTTGGCCTCGTCGAGAGCCTTCTTGACGTCCATCATGCCAGCGCCCGTGCGCTCGCGCAGAGCCTTAATATCAGCGGCGGTGTAGTTCGCCATGTGAACCCCTCAGTGTAAATGTTTAAGTATGTAAATAAGCAGTAGGCCAGTTCTGGCAGGACCGCTGTGCTTTGTGAGCGGCGCGATCCTGCCAGTATCTGGTTCCTAGGTGGCGGCCCTTAGCGATTGCTCCCTAAGGTAAGTCCGCGAGGAAAAGTTTTTTACTTCTCGGTTGCAGCTTCTGCAGCAGCTTCGGCCGGAGCTTCAACTACGGCTTCAACAGCAGCTTCGGCCGGAGCTTCAACAACGGCTTCGGCGGGGGCTGCAACAGCCTTGTCGCCTTCGAGGAGCTCGCGCTCCCACTCAGCCAAGGGCTCAGCCGGAGCTTCTTCGTTGCCGGTTGCCTTGTTGTTGCGGGCGATCAGGCCTTCTGCAACAGCATCAGCGATAACGCGGGTCAACAGTGCAACGGAGCGGATGGCGTCGTCGTTGCCCGGGATCGGGAAATCGACTTCGTCAGGGTTGCAGTTGGAGTCCAAGATGGCTACAACGGGGATCTTGAGCTTGTGTGCCTCGTCGATGGCGAGGTGTTCCTTCGGGGTGTCAACGATCCAGAGCACGGAGGGTGCCTTGGTCAGGTTGCGGATACCACCGAGGTTGGTCTGCAGCTTGGTCAGTTCACGCTTGAGGAGCAGGAGCTCCTTCTTGGTGTGACCGGAGGATGCAACGTCCTCGAAGTTGATCTCTTCGAGTTCCTTCATGCGGGAGATACGCTTGGAAACCGTCTGGAAGTTGGTGAGCATACCGCCCAACCAGCGCTGGTTCACGTAAGGCATGCCAACGCGAGTAGCCTGCTCAGCAATTGCTTCCTGAGCCTGCTTCTTGGTACCAACGAAGAGTACGGTGCCGCCGTGTGCAACGGTGGACTTTACGAACTCGTAGGCGCGGTCAATGAAAGACAGTGACTGCTGCAAGTCGATGATGTAGATGCCGTTGCGCTCCGTGAGGATGAATCGCTTCATCTTCGGGTTCCAACGACGGGTCTGGTGTCCAAAGTGGACGCCGCTGTCAAGCAGCTGGCGCATAGTTACGACGGGCATGCCGGCGCTCCTTCTTGTAATTTTACGGTTGTTTAGCTTGCTGGCCCGGACGGGGATACCCGCCTGGACGCTGCTCCTAGCACCCATTGTGTATGCCATAAACCGCCGTGAGGCGGACCGTATGGCCACAATCCGTCAGCAGGATCCAAGATCACTCTTAGGATGCCTCGTCAGGGAGGAGTGCGCGTAGTCAGTGCACACACAGCACACTGCTGCTTCAATGTTACTACAGAGGCGTAACGATGACTGACCACAATTAGTCCTCAACAGCCCACCCTGAAGATCGTCTTGTCCACATCGTGCAGCCAGCTGGCTTCAACCTCACTTTTCGGGTGCACGCTTGAGAGATGAGCAACATATTTGGGCGTGGCCGGACGCAGATTGTGGGCACATTCCTTCTTGTTCTGGTTGTGCTGCTGCCGGGCGCCAGCCTGGCCGCCCCGTCGCTGTCATTTTCACGTTCGACGGCGGCCACTCCCCTGCCAGCCTCAATCGCCTGGGGTTGGCCGCTGGCAGGCAAACCCGGGGTGCTTCGTGCCTTTGACCAGCCGGCGAAGCCGTGGCTGAGCGGGCACCGGGGTGTTGACTTGGCGGCCCCACGGGGCTCGCCCGTACTGGCACCCACCTCCGGCGTGGTGACCTTCGCCGGCGTCGTGGCTAATAGGCCAGTGCTGACCATAACCGTTGACAACGGCTTGCGGCTGAGTTTTGAGCCCGTGGTCTCGGAGGTGAAAGTTGGCGATTCCGTGATCCGCGGACAGGAGTTGGGTGTTGTGGAGGGTCCAACCCATTGTGATGGGGCGCCGGCTCCAGCGGACAGCTGCCTGCACTGGGGCGTGCGACGCGGCGAAACATACCTCGATCCACTGCAGTTCATCTTTGACCTGCGCCCGTCAGTCCTGCTCCCCCTCATCAACTGACCCGCAGAAAACGGCGAAAATTGACGGTTTTCGTGCGTTTTTCGGCGTTTTCTGCGGGCCAGTTGGAGACAGGGCCCACGCGCCCGAGGGTTCCCTGGCCGAGCTTGCGAGGTTGGGAGGGCGTGATGGGCCCACGCGCCCGAGGGTTCCCTGGCCGAGCTTGCGAGGTTGGGAGGGCGTGGGGATCAGACGATCGCGGAGATGCCCGTGATGGCGCGGCCCGTGACCAAGGTGTTGATCTCATAGGTGCCCTCATAGGAGTAGATGGCCTCGGCGTCGGCGAAGATCTTTGCCATCTCATAGTCGGTGACGATGCCGTTGCCGCCAAAGAGGCTCCGGCCCATGGCCACCGTTTCCCGCATGCGCGCAGTGGTGAAGGCCTTTGCAAGTGCTGATTGCTCGTCCTTGGCCTGGCCCAGATCCTCCAGCTGGGACAAGCGAACCATCATGCCTGTCGAGGCGACGGTGTTGCCCAGCATCTTCACGAGCTGGTCCTGAACCATTTGGAAGGAGGCGATGGGGCGGCCAAACTGCTGGCGTTCAATGGCATAGCGGCGGGCCACATCAAATGCCGCCATCTGTTGGCCAACTGCCTGCCACGCCACAGCAAGGCGGGTTACCTTGAGAACCTTGTTGGTGTCGCGGAAACTATTGCCGCCAGCAAGCTTGAACTCGTGTGGAACCACCACATTTTCCAAGGTGATGTCAGCGTTTTGAACCGTGCGCAGGGCCGTCTTGTTCTCAATCTTGGTGGCGCCGTAGCCGGGCAGTTTGGTGTCAACCATGAAGGCCTTGACCTGGTTGTCTGCAATGTCGCGGGCATAGATAACAACCCAGTCCGAGAAGGTTGCGTTGCCAATCCAGCGCTTGGCACCGTTCAGGATCCAGTTGTCGCCGTCTCGCACCGCCGTGGTGCGGGTGCCGCCGGCAACATCTGAGCCACCGAGGGGCTCGGTCAAACCAAAGGCGCCGATCTTTTTCATGGCGTAGATGTCTGGCAGCCAGGCAGCTTTTTGTTCTTCCGACGCCAGGGCTTCAATGGAACCGGTGAACAGGCCGTCATGGACGCCCATGAACGTGGCGATCGAGGCATCAGCCCGTGTGAACTCTGCATGGCTCAACCCGGCAAAGAGGCTTGAATACCCTTGGCGGTGAACGGGGCTCATGATGTCCAACTCCGCCAACTTGGGGATGAGCTCCATGGGGAACTCGCCGCGGTTCCAGCAATCGGTGGCAATCGGCTTGACTTCCTTGTCCAGGAAGTCCCGGAGATCCTGGAGGCGTTCGCGTTCCTTCGCGGAGAGCATCTGCTCAAATCCATAGAAGTCACCATCGGCGTAGGGAAGATTGTTTAGGTCAACAGCTGCCTTGGACACGGGTAATCCTTTGCTTGTTCTCATCATTGAATAGTCAACGGTTCGGCCCAGCACCAAACTTGTTACTGATGAGTAACATACCGCATTCGCGTGACGCGGGCAACATTCACCGAGGAAACTCCCACCAAAACTCCCACCGGAATGAGCACCCAAGTGGCCGCCGTCGAGCCTGAGTTTAAAGCAAAATACCCCCGGAATCATGGAGATTCCGGGGGTATTGCGTGTAGGGCCACTCGGACTTGAACCGAGGACCTTAGGATTATGAGTCCCGCGCTCTAACCAGCTGAGCTATGGCCCCATGCAAGGTGCCCCTCCTTCGGTAACTGCACAACCTAAGGAAAAGCACTCTCACAATACTAATGGGTCTTGAGCTAAACCGCGTGATCCTCGTAGCTTCCGCCACGATAAATGTCTTCAAAGGTGTCCAGGGTCTTTTTCAAACCATGACGTGCCACCATGTCGTGGCTGGCAGCACCCATGGCGTCCCTGTCCTCGGGAGCCAGGCGCATGATCGTGGTGATCTTCTCGGCCAGGTCGTCACTGTTGTTCGGCATGAACAAGTAGCCGTTGACACCGTCTTCAACCAAGTGCGGCAGGGCCATGGCATTGGCCAGCACCACAGGTGTTGAGGCGCTCATGGCTTCCAACGTCACCAGAGACTGTAGTTCTGCCGTGCCAGGCATGACGAATAAATCGGCCTTGAGGTAGACCTCACGCAATTCCTCATCACTGATCAGGCCGGTGAACTTAACGCGTGGGGAGAGCCCCAACTTCTCGGCCTGCGCCCGCAACGCGCTCTTAACCTCGCCACCGCCAACCACCACCAGGTGCAGATTGAGCTCGGCTGGAGTCTTGGCGATCGCATCAATGAGGACGTCAATGTGCTTTTCTTCGGCAAGGCGCCCCACGAAGGCCACTGTGGGGTACGGGTTCGACGGCTTAAGCTCACCCTCGGCGAGTTCGTAGTTGCCCACCTCAATGCCGTTGGAGAGCGGCAGAACCTTGCGCAGGAACGCGTGCTGGTGCATGGCTTTGGCAGCCAAGGGGGTGGGCGTGGTAACAACGTCCGCCTTGCTCATGACCTTGCCCATGTCGCGCCATGAAACACGGCCCACGATGTTCTTGAACCACTGCGGGAACGGCAAGAAGGGGTTCAGGTTTTCGGGCATGAAGTGGTTGGTGGCCACAATCCGCACACCACGACGCTTCGCCTCGTAGACCACATGCTCGCCGATCATGTAGTGGCTTTGAACATGCACCACATCGGGGCGAATCACATCAAAGAGAGCCGCAATGTCCTTCTTGATCTCCCATGGCAGGCTGACCCTGAAATATTCGTGGGTGGGAACGGGCCGGGACCGCAGGCGGTGCACAGTGGCCTCCGGGCGTTGTTCAGAAAACATGGGTCCGCCGTCCGGGCGGCATGCCATCACGTGTACTTCATGGCCCCTGGCACTCATACCCGTCGCCAACCGGAATCCAAACTGAGCTGCGCCATTGATATGCGGAGGATAGGTATCTGCTGCTATCAAAATGGTGAGCGGTTTTAGCGAGCTTTCACTCGGGGTGGATGACACGGATAAAACTCCTGGTGGCTTCTTAGATGGCCCGAGGGCTGGCACGTTACTTACGTTGTTCCTTCTTTGCAGCTGCACGCTGCTTCACCACGTCAGGGTGGTGCCGGGACAACGCGATCACCCCCACGATAGCAAGTATCGCCGCCCCAGCCATGGCAATTGCCACCACTGGGGGGACATCGTCACGAAGCTCACCTAAAATGGCGATGCCAATGGCAATGCCCACAATGGGGTCAATCACGGTTAGTCCGGCAATCACCAAATCCGGCGGCCCACTGGCATAGGCGCTCTGCACAAACCAGCTTCCCAGCCCGCCAGCGGCGGCAATAGCAATCACCGAGTACCACTGCACATTGAGCAGGAACAGCCCGTTGGGGTCAAAAATCTGTTTGGAAATGATGCGTGTCAGCACGGCAACAAAACCAAACAACACACCGGAGCCCAGGATGTAAAAGAACGCTTTCAAGCGGTGCTTGAACAGCACCAGCGCCCCGCCAAACAGGATGATGACGGCTGCCAGCAACAGCACCACCGTCAGTTCCTGGGTGGTGTTGACGTGGGTGTTCTCCGCCACGACGTTCACGGCCATCAGGACGAACAAGGCGCTGCCAGCAACACAACAGGTGATGGCCACAACCGTTGCCCGGTTGAGCCTGATGCCTTGATCCCGCGAGTTCACAATGGTGGTAATCACCAGGGCTATGGCGCCGATGGGCTGCACCACCGTCAGCGTCCCCAGAGTCAGGGCAACAACGTTCAGAGCCATACCCGCCCCGAGCAGCACCAGTCCGAACACCCAACGCGGGTTCTTCAGAAGGCGCAGGAAGCTGGCGCCGCCCAGGGCAAGCCCGCCCGTGTTGTTTTGCACGGCACTGCCTTGGCGTTGCGCCCCAAAAGCGAGAAAGAAAGCCCCGGCTACTGCGCACACCACGGCAAGCCACATCACGGGCGGCCCTGGACTGGCTTGCCGGGCAGGTGAAGTTCACGGTGTTTAGCCATAACCGCCACCATGTACTGGCTGAAAGCGATAACGTGCATCACCATTCCGGCGCCAAGAAAAACCCAAGCGAGAATGAAGGTGAAATCCGATTCCAAGGCCTTGGCCAGCAACAGCATCGGCGTGCCAATCATCAGCGCCGCCGTGCGCGTCTTGCCCAGCATGGTGACCTTCAGATCTGCATCTCCCCGGAAGAAGTACAGCGTAACGCTCAGCAGTACGACGTCGGGAATCACCAACAGCAAGAGCAGCCACAGGGGCAGGATATCGGCAACGACCAGGGTGATGCTGACAGCCACCAACGCCACCCGGTCGGCCAGGGGGTCCATGATGCGGCCAAGTTGTGTGGTCTGGTTGAGTTTCCGGGCGACGAACCCATCAATCCAGTCGGTGCAACCCATGAGGGCGAGGACAAAAACACCCCAGCCATACTCGTGCCGCGCAAGGACCAGCCACACAAACAAAGGCGTCCCCAGGAACCTGACCACGGTGATGATATTGGGGATGGTGACGATGGCGTTCACGTTCCCGGCTTTGGCGTTGGAACTGGTGGACATCGCGGGTCACCTCCCCTGGCGATAAGTGTGTCGGGCCGCGCAACCGGCATCAAGTGTGGTTATGAACATTTGTGGGGTGAAACTACTTCTTTAACAACTTTCGCAGCAACAAGGCGCAAGCCCCGGCAGACACGGCCAGAACAGCCAGTGGTTTCCATCGTTCCTTGACAGTTTCCACGACGTGCCCAGCCTGTTCCGAGGCACCGGCCGCGGCCAAGTTCATGACGTCCTTGGCCCGGCCCTTGGCATTGTCGATCAAGTAGTTGGCTTGTTTCTTCACATCTGCCTGGTCCACCAGTTCCTCACGCACGGTCATCAGGTGGGCGCGTCGGGCGGTGGTGCGTTCAATGAGCTCGTTTTCGTTGGCCTTGGGACCGTGCTCGGCTTCCTTGGCTGCCCGTTCCGCCTTAGCCTTCGCCGCCGCTTCTTCAGCTTCAGCCTTGAGGGCCTTCTTTTCTTCCTTGGTCAGGGGCTGCGGATCAAGTGTTGCCGGGTCAAAGTCGCGACCTTCCTTGGCAATGCCCAGGTCGTGGCGAATTCCACGCCATGCCTGCTCCGGCAACAATGGCAGCAAGGTCTTGAATTTGCGGTAACCAATCAATCCGCTGAATCCAATAATGAGCAGAAACGCTGCGCTGACAAGAAGCGCCGAAAGCCACAACGGCATAAGGGTGGCCAAGCCGGCAATGGCAGCCACCACCAAGGCAATAACCAGAAGTGCGGTGAAGGCCAAAGCAAGGCCGGCGGCAATCGCGACACCGCCCACGCGGGCTTTCTTGTGTTCCAGTTCCAGCTTGGCCAACGCAATTTCGTCGTTGATCTGCCGTGGCACCAGCCTCGAGGCAGTTTTGAGCGCTTCGATCAGGGAAGATTCTTGTGCCTTAGGGCTTTCATCCGCCGTGATATGCACGTCCTTTTGCACATCCGTCACTGGAACCGCCTCCGTAATGTGAGTTTTTGCTGCCCATGGAAAGTAGGCGCAAACCCGAAGTCTTTGTACCACCCCCGCTAGGAGGCACTACCGTAATGTCAAAATTACCATCCATCAGGCACCCGGCGTTCCTGTAGCCAAACTTGCTCGAACGCGTCATGGCGAAGAACACCGCTACGGCTTGTCTCCTCCGGGCTGGCACGTCAACAACGGCCACCGTATTTGCCGGGTGTCAAAAGCACTAGCATGAGTCAGTGGGCTATCCGGATCTGGAGCTGCCCACATTCACGCACACACCCCCAGAACCATAAGGACTCCAGCCTTGACCATCACAGCCCATCCCGGCGATGCCCTGTCCCGCCGACAGAAACTGGTCTACGTTTTGGTCTTGGGACTGCTAACGGCGCTGGGACCCTTCACGATTGACCTGTATCTGCCAGCATTCCCCATCATTGGGCATGAGCTGGGAGTCAGTGCCGCAGCCGTGCAGCTGACCCTGACAGCCACGACCATTGGATTCGCCGCCGGGCAGCTGGTGGTGGGCCCCTTCAGTGACAAGTTTGGTCGGCGGATGCCGCTGATCCTGGCCACCGCGCTGCATGTGGGAGCATCCATTGGTGCCGCCATGTCCACGGACATCACCATGCTGGGCGTGTTCCGCGTGCTCCAGGGCATTGGCGCGGCAGGCGGCGGAGTGGTGGCGATGGCCATGATCCGTGACCTCTTCGGTGGCTACCAGCTGGTCCGTATGCTCTCGCGCATGTCGCTGGTGAACGGCATGGCACCCATTCTGGCCCCCGTCATCGGCTCCCAGCTGCTGCGCGTCATGGATTGGCCCGGCATCTTCTGGTTCCTGGCCGGCTACGGCACCTTGGTGGTCATTGCCGCGTTTGTCTTCATCATTGAGACCCTGCCACCTGAAAAGCGCCATTCCGATGGCGTGAGTGTCGCCAGCAGGTACAAGGCAGTGTTCAGCGACAGGATATTTGTTGGAACGCTCTTTGTGGGCGGGCTGAATTTTGCCGCCCTTTTCACGTATCTCTCGGCCTCCACTTTCCTGTTCCAAAACACGTACGGATTCACACCCCAGCAATACGGCTACTTGTTTGCCGTGAACTCCCTAGGTGTGGTGGCTGGCGTGCAAATAGCTTCGAGGATCATGCGCCACACGGGGCCGCAATGGGTCATTGCCGGGGCAACCCTCGCCCAAGTGGCCTCCGCCGCCGCCATTGTTATTTGCGATCAGCTTGGCCTGGGCCTGTGGGGCATCATGGTTCCGCTCTGGTTCTTCATCTGCGCCACGGGTTTCATGTTCCCCTCCGTCCAGGTCATGGGTCTGGCCCGCAACGGGAGGCAGGCAGGCACGGCAGCCTCGCTGCTGGGCGCGGCAACCTTTGGCTTCGCCGGGATGATCACGCCCGTGGTGGGCCTGGTGGGTGTGGCGGCGACGAGCATGGCCACCATCATGGGCATCTGCAGTTTGCTGGCCATGGCCGCCCTGTGGCTCATTGTGCGGCCGCGCATGGTACCCAAGATCTAGCGTCCCACTGCGCGAGCGTTCGTGAAAAACGCCCCTTTAGTGAGCGGGCGTTGGGGAGGTGGGGCGTCAGGGGGATGTTGCTTCGTCGATGAACCGCGGGGACAGCGCGTAGCGCAACAGCACGGCGTCGCCTAAGGGCAGCGCCGTCACCAGCCGGGCTGGCCTGAGCGAGTTCCAGGGAAAATGCCCGTCGCCGGTCAGCCTGGGCGCCCGGGAGTCACCCACGAAAAACGGCGCCACCACCAGCTGAAGCTCGTCGGCCAGCCCTTCTTCCAAGAATTGCGTGTGCACGCTTTCCCCGCCCTCCACCATGAGCCGGCCCACGCCTCTGGCATGCAGGTCCACGCTCAGCTGCGCCATCCGCACCTGCGGACCGCCGTCGACGATGGTGGCCAGCATGCCCAGACGGTTCCGCGCGTCGTCCACGTTCTCAGAGGTGCAGTAAACCAGCTTGCGGGCATCCCCCGTGGTGAAGAAGCTCGCGGACGGGTCCAGCCGGGCTGCGTTACTCACCGTGACCTTCATGGGCGACGGCGCCAGCCCCCGTTCCGCCCGTGTCTCTCGCCTGCTGGGGCTGCGGACCAGCAAGCGCGGATCGTCTGCCCTGATGGTGCCGGCACCCACCATGATGGCGTCGCAGGAGGCCCGCACGGCATCCACCCGGTCAAAATCTGCGTCGTTGGAGAGCAGCAACCGCTCCGCGGAGGCGTCGTTGATGTAACCATCAATGGACATGCAACAACTGAGCAGCGTGTACGGGCGCTCACGCATGGGGCTCCCCCTGCTTGTCGGGGCTGCGCACCCATCCCACAGCCAAAACGACCGCCCCCGGCACTACGGAGGCAAACGTCAAAACGCCATAGACGACGGCGGCACTGACGCCCTGCGCTGCTCCCAGGCCGGCTGCACCAAACGCCCAGGCGGCCGCACCTTCGCGGGGACCCCATCCGGCAATGTTGGCCGGCACCGACATGGCCAGCAGCACCAACACGGCCAGCGGCAGGAGTTGGCCCAGCGGAGCCGTGATGCCTGCGGTGCGGGCTGCGATCAGAAAGATGGCCGTGTAGCCTCCCACGGCTGCCACGGATGCCACCACCACCCCGGGCGCAGTGCTCCAATTAAGCACACCGCTGCGGATATCGGCGGCCGAAGCTCGCAGGGCCCGGGCCCACCACCGGGTTCCCGCCACGGAGCGCCAGTGCAGCGCGAACAGGGTTGCGGACACCACCGCCAGAAGCACCACGGCCAGGAATGCGCTGAGTTGGTGGACGGCTGATGGGAGCAGTGCAAGAAGCCCCACGGCCAGAATCAGCTGCACTGTTTGCCCTGCGGCACGCTCCCACACAACTGCCCGAAGCCCGCGGCCCGCCTGCCCCGACTCCTGGCCGTGCTTCACGCCGCGATGCACATCCCCGAGTACGCCGCCGGGAAGAACGGAATTCAGAAACTGCGATCGGTAGTAGGCGGCAATGGCGCCGCCTAGCGGAATCTCAAACCCCAGTCCCCGTGCAACCAGGCGCCAGCGCCAGGCACAGCACACGGTGGTGGCAAGGGTGATGGCTGCCGCCGCAACCAGGGCCTGCACATTGACTGCCTTGAAGCCGTCAAGGAATGGCCCGGCCCCCATTTTCCAGACCAGCGCCGCGAGCACGGCTGCCCCCGCCAGCGGCTCCAACCACCTCCACACTCCCGCCCGTCCCACCATCTCAGAACCTGTTCCTGGCTGGGGCCCTCGTGGCAAGGCGTCCCAGCACCTCAGAAAACGTGGCAGCTGCAGATCCCCACTCGCCGACGGTTTGCCGGCTTTCGCGGGCGGCCGAGCGCAGCCTCGCCCGAAGCGCAGCGTCGCCCAGCCAGGCTCGCAGGGCAGCGGCAAGGGCAACGGGGTCATTGCTCGGCACCAGCAGCCCTGGTGCGCGGGAGCCCGTACCCAGCGCCTCCGGCACGCCCCCAACGCTCGTGGCGATCACGGGTATCCCCCGTGCCAGCGCCTCGGCCACCACCATGCCGTACGTTTCGCCCCGGGATGCCAGCACCAGCACATCCGCGGACGCGTACTCGGCGGCCAGCTCTGTTGATGCCAGCGCGCCCAGGAATTGGACCCGGCTGGCAATGCCTCCGGCCACCGCCTGCCGGCGCAGATTTTCGGTGAAGTTCTTCTCAAGGTCCAGGGCTCCTGCGCAGCGGCACGTCCAGTCAAGGGCGGAGATGCTCACCAGGGCGTGGAGCAGGACGTCGTAGCCTTTGGCCTCGGTGACGGCAGCAACACACAGCAATGCGCCGCCGCTGGCCGTCCCATCCGCCACCGCGGCGACGTCCGCACCGGGTTCAACCACGGAAACGTGCTCCGGGGGAAGCCCATACCTCGCCACCACCTGGTTCTTGGTCCAGTGGCTGGTGGTTATGACCCCAAGGGCGCTGGACAGCACCGAACCCTCCACAGCACTGCCGAGGCCATGGCTGTCTCCTTCCGTCAGTAACATATGGACAAGAACCACCAGGCGCAGCCTGGTTGCTTGTTCCGCCAGCGCAGGTGAGCAGAGGGCGATCAGCCCATCAATCAAGACCAGGGAACCGTCGGCAAGACCATCCAGCAGGCCTGTTAGCGCGGCGTAATCAGCGGGTGCCGGGTGGGGCCAGCCTCCGGGCATCGGATGCTCCACCACCTGCCATCCCAGGACCCCCAGCCTGCGACTCATCCGCCGGTCGTAGACGTTGCCGCCGCTGGGCCGGCTCGGGCTGTCAATGCCTGCCGGGACCACAAAGTGCACTCTGGGGCGGGCCTGACGTGCTGGTGTCACAGCGGACGCTCGTAGCTGGCCCAGGCAACGTGCGACTCGTGCAGGGTGACGGCGATGCTGGCCAGCTGCAGTGCCGCCGGGCCAAAAGCGCCAGCGCGCACGCGATCCGCCAGTCTGTCGGCAATGGCCTTCGCCAGCACCTCGGTGGTCGTGTTGATTCCGGCAAACTCGGGATCGTCGTCCAAATTGCTGTAGCCCAGCGCGGCTGCGATGGTGCGTAGTTCCGCCGCCGCCACCCCAATATCCAGCACCGTGTTGTTTTCGTCCAAGGCATCGCGCTTGAACGTGGCATCGATGATGTACGTGGCCCCGTGCAGGCGCTGGGCAGGGCCAAACGCTGCACCGCTGAAGCTGTGGGCAACCATCATGTGGTCGCGGACGTTCACACTGAACATGCGTCTCACCTACTCCTGTGCCGAAAGCGGTTGGTGGCCCACACCGTTGTAGCTGATGGTGTGGCACAGCGCCGGCAGCCGCCCGTCAGCCAGCGCCGCCATGACCTCAGGGAGCTGCGCAAAGGGCGATGTGCCCGTCAAGACTGCGTCGAAGGCCGGGTCTTTGAGCAACTCCAGGGCAAGGTCCAGCCGCTGCCCGGCGGTGCGGTTGCGCCGGCGGGACGGGGCCACGGCCCCCACCTGGCTGGAGCGGATGGCCAGCCGCAGGGAGTGGAAGTTGGCCCCGAGCGCCAGCGTCACGCCGTCGTCGCCGTACCAGCTCAGGTCCACCACCTCGCCCTCCGGGGCAAGCAGCTCAAGGGAGAGCTGGAGGCCAGCTGAGGTCCCGCTCGTGTGAAAGACAAGGTCACAACCGGCTGTGGTGTTCACGGCATCCGATGCTAGGGAGAATCCTGCCCCCATCGCTTGTGCCACGGTTTGTTTTGCCGGATCGGTGTCAACAATAGTCACCTGAATTCCCGGAATGCGGCTCAACAAGCGGGCAACACAGCAACCCACCATGCCCGCCCCCACCACGGCAATCCTGTCCCCCACCAGCGGTGCCGCGTCCCACAGCGCATTGATAGCCGTCTCCACGGTGCCGGCGAGCACAGCCCGCCTGGCAGGCACGCCGTCGGGCACCACGTGGACTGCAGGAACCGGCACAACATAGGCACTCTGATGCGGAAACAAGGCGAAGACCGTGCGTCCCAACAGGGCGTCGGGTCCACGTTCGACGACCCCCACATTGAGGTAGCCGTATTTAACCGGCCAGGGAAAATCACCCGCTTGGAAGGGCGCACGCATCAAGGTGTGCTGGCTGGCAGGAACTCCCCCGCGGTAGACCAGGGACTCGCTGGCCCTGCTCACGCCCGTGAACAGGGTCCGCACCAGGACCTCCCCCGGCCCCGGCGCGGGCAGCTTTTCCGCGCGAATTTCACTACGCCCGGGCCCACAAAGCCAGAAGGCGAATGCGTCATGGTCCACAGAACTCACATCCCCGGCTCAGATCCACGGGCTATACCCGTCAATTGCACCTATCCTAATACTGTTGCGGATCTCACATTGGAGGCGCCGTGCGATGGCATCTCTTGGGCCCCATGGCCGGGCTGGTTTCCCAGCTGGCGCTGCTCGCCGTGCTGGCCAGCTCCGGCGGCCTGGGTGGCCTCGGCTGGGGCATCGGGGTGGTGTACGCCGTCACCGTGTGCGCGTTGCTGGCCAACGGCATCACCCGCCGTGGCAGTGGCGGCTTTGGCCCGGCCGACTGGATCACGCAACTCCGGGCCCTGCTAACTGGCGGAGCAGCCGCGCTCGTGGCTGATTCCTTCAGCGGGGACGTCCCGGTGGCCCTGCTGATTGTGTTTGCCGCCCTGACCATCCTCCTGGATGCCACCGATGGCTGGGTCGCCAGGCGAACAGGCACGACGTCGGCCCTTGGCGCACGTTTTGACATGGAAGTTGACGCTTTTCTCATCTTTGCGCTGAGCGTCTATGTGGCACCTTTGGTGGGTGTCTGGGTGCTCCTCATTGGCCTTGCACGGTATGCGTTTGTCGCCACTGGCTGGTTCCTGCCGTGGCTGCGGGCCAGCGCCCCGGCCCGGTACTGGTCCAAGGTGGTTGCCGTGGTCCAGGGGGTGGTCCTCACGGTGGCTGCTGCCGATGTTCTCCCCCGCCCCTTGGCAGCGGCGGCCCTGCTCACCGCCCTGGTGTTGTTGGCTGAGTCCTTTGGCCGTGAAAGCTGGTGGTTGTGGCGCCACCGGAAAGAGCACGGGGGCAAGGTGGTGGTTCCGTCCGGAGTCCGGACTGCAGCTGCCATCGTGGTGATCTGGTGCGTGCTGGTTCTGCCAGCGGATCCCACTCAAATGACGCCCGTGGCTTTTGTCAGCATCCCTGCCGCCGGGCTACTGATAGTTCTTACCGCCCTGCTGTTGCCGCGCCGGTGGGGGCAGGCAATTGCCGTTGGCTGCGGAATTTTTCTGGGGTGTTTACTCATCCTCAAAGCCCTGAACATGGCTTTTGTGGCCGTTTTTGGGCGGGCGTTTGATCCGGTCAATGACTGGTTTTATCTGGGACCGGGTGCCGGCGTGCTGGGCGATTCGATTGGTCAGGCTGGCGCGCTGGCAGTTGTTGTGGCGGCAATTGCGCTTGCCGTTGCCGCACTGGTCCTGCTGCCGCTTGCGGCCCTGCGCCTGAGCCGTGCCGCGTCGCACAACCGCCGCCTCTCTGCCCGCGCCGCTGCAGCCATCGGTTTTGTCTGGGTCCTGCTTGCTGTGACAGGCCTGCAGTGGAGCCCGGATGTTCCGCTGGCCTCCACCAGCCCTGTGCCGCTGGTGTCCGGACAACTCCGCCAGTTGCAGCTCGACCTCGCCGACAGGAAGGACTTTGCCGCCCAAATTATCCTGGACCCGCTCGATGACGGCCCCCGTGACGGCTTGTTGGAAGGCCTGCGGGGAAAAGACGTCATGTTGGTGTTCGTGGAGAGCTACGGCCGCTCCGCCCTTTCCGACCCGGCCATCTCCCCCGGCGTGAAGGCCGTGCTGAAGGCCGGCACCAAGGAGCTGGAAGCGGCGGGCTTTTCCTCCCTCAGCGCTTTCCTTACGTCCCCCACGTTTGGCGGCGCCAGTTGGCTGGCCCATTCCACCCTGCAGTCAGGGCTTTGGGTGGACAGCCAGCAGCGCTACAACCAACTACTGACCACGGACAGAATGACCTTGAGCGGGGCGTTCTCCCAGGCCGGGTGGCGGACGGTTTTTGATGTACCGGCCAATACTCTCGATTGGCCGCAGGGCCAAGCCTTCTATCACTTCGATGCCCTCTATGACTCCAGAAATGTGGGATACCGGGGGCCGAAGTTCAGCTACGCCACCATGCCGGATCAATATGTCCTTTCGGCGTTCGCACGGTTGGAGTTGGCGAAGCAACCCCGCACACCTGTTATGGCTGAACTGGATTTGGTCTCCAGTCATACTCCGTGGACTCCGCTGCCGAGTCTGGTGCCGTGGGGCCAGGTGGGGGACGGCTCAATCTTCAACCCTATGGCTGCCCTGGGCCCAAGCCCCGAATCGGTGGTCAGCAACCCAGAGCTGGTGAAGACACTGTATGGGAAGTCGATCGAATACTCCCTGGCTGCGCTGTTTTCCTTTGTCAGAAACCACCCTGATCCGAACCTGGTGCTAATAGTGCTGGGCGACCACCAGCCCGCAGCGGCAGTGTCAGGCCAGGGCGCCAGCCACGACGTGCCCATCTCCATCATTGCCCACGACAAATCGGTCCTGGGCCGGATCTCCTCATGGGGCTGGGATGAGGGCGCCTTGCCGGATCCGTCGGCCCCGGTCATGCCCATGAGTGAGTTTCGGGACAGCTTTTTGACGGCCTACAGCCAGGGCGCCTCCGCCCCGGTCACTGGCTCGACGCCGACGCTTTCGCCTGCCGCGGTGCCAGGGGACGACGTCGTTCCATCGCCAGGCCTGCCAAGCCCAGAATGATGGCGGCAATTTCCACAGCTGCCGCGGTGAAGATGATCCAGCCGGTCCAGCGCTCGTGCACCCCAAAGAGTCCCGCCGGGGTGGTGGAAATCAGGAACGCGCCCAGCGTGGATGCCCCAAAGAGGACGGTCAGGACCAGCGGCGCCCAATGGCGCCAGAACAACAGCAGGAAGGTGATCACCACCCCGCCAGCGAAATTGACCAGCATGGCCGGTCCCACAATGGGCTCATCCTGGAACACAACAATCCATTGTTCAAGGTGAATGAGCGCTGAGACGAACACCGCCACAGCAGCCAGGATGCGAATCCACATGGCCCTTCTCCCTATCTTTTCGGGAAGAGTTCTTTCTGAACAGGTGGGGCTGAACCGCGCCTGACTCAATTTTAGCCGCGGCGGGGCCATCCGGCGGGGCTGGGGCCATCAAGATTTTTCACTGCTTAAAGGAAAATCCCCGTACTCACGTGAGTACGGGGATTTTCTTGCAAGCTCCTCTGACTGGACTTGAACCAGTAACCCTTCGATTAACAGTCGAATGCTCTGCCAATTGAGCTACAGAGGAATGAAGCAGATCAAATCTTAGCAGAAACAATCAGTAAAAATCAAAACCGATTATTTGTGCCTGCGCAACCATATTTTTTGTCTCCGGCCTCACAACAAGACCGGAGACAAAAAATGTTTTGGCTCCTCTGACTGGACTTGAACCAGTAACCCTTCGATTAACAGTCGAATGCTCTGCCAATTGAGCTACAGAGGATCGCGCAGGAACAACAGTAACAAACCACGGGCAGGATGTGAAATCGAGTGTTTCTTGGGGACTTAGCCGTCCCCGCGCAGCTGCCTGCGGGCTGTTTCCAACTCCATCAGCTCGCGCTGTAGAAGCTGGTAGCTCTCCGGGTCAAGGGCAGGATCCATGCGCTGCAAGGCCCCCAGGCGCTCCTCCTTGAGCCGGGTGATCTGCAGTTCAAAGAGCCTGCGCAAAATATCGCGGCAGTAGCGCATCAACGTGTCTTCCCGCGTGGCGGGCAGAGGACTCAGCGCCAACTCGGCAACCAGCGATTCCAGCTCCGGCGGAACGTTGGAGCGCACAGCCTCAAGCCACTGGGAGGAAGCCTCCGCGGACTCCCCCGCCAGGGCAATGCCCTGCTGGACGGCTTTGTAGGCCGGAACCATAAACTCGGTGGCGGCAAAATGCTGCCAGTTCCCCGCCGTCAACAGCCCGGGATGCTGCAATACCACTTCCAGCGCCTCCCGCTCCATGCGCCCCTGGGGGTCGCGCGGATCCGGGCGCACCAGGGCAGGCCTGGCGTCTGCAGCTTGCTGCGGCTCTGCTTGGTCGTCGGCAAGCTGCCCCTGTCCCCCGTGGGATGCGGATCCGCGCTGCTGCCCGACGTCGGAACGCCCCTGCGTGTTTGGCTGCCCCTGGCCGGCGGGCTGCGCATGCGCTTGGCCGGGCGCACGCACCCCCGCCTTGGCGTCCGGCTGGCTGTGGGCCCGGCGCTCGGCCGTCTTGACGGCCCGGAGAACCTCGTTCGGGTCGGCCATGCCCAGCCAGCCTGCCAGCTCTTGGCTGTACCCCATTCGGGTGGAGCCGTCGCGGATATCTGCCACGACCGGCGCCGAGGCCCGCAGGCCGTTGACCCGTCCCTCCACCGTGCTCAAGTCAAACTTCGCGAGAGTGGTGCGGATGGCGAATTCAAACAAGGGCCTGCGCGAGCGGATCAAGGCATGAACTGCCTCATCCCCCTTGCGTTGGCGAAGCTCGCAGGGGTCCGCCCCGCTTGGCTCCACTGCCACGAAAGTTTGGGCAATAAAACGTTGGTCCTCATCGAAGGCTTTCAGGGCTGCCTTCTGGCCGGCAGCGTCGCCGTCGAAGGTGAACACCACCTCCCCGCCCGTGCCGTCGTCGGAGAGCAGGCGCCGGGCAACCTTGATATGGTCGGCACCAAACGCCGTTCCACACGTGGCCACGGCCGTGTCCACACCGGCCAGGTGGCACGCCATGACGTCGGTGTAGCCCTCCACCACCACCAGCTGGCGTTTGGAGGCAATGCTCTTCTTGGCCAGGTCAATCCCGTACAGCACCTGGGACTTCTTGTAGAGGGTGGTTTCCGGGGTGTTGAGGTATTTGGGGCCCTGGTCGTCGTCAAAGAGTTTCCGGGCACCAAAACCAACAGTGTCCCCGGCAATGTCGCGGATGGGCCAGATGAGGCGGCCCCGGAAACGGTCATAGATTCCGCGATTGCCCTCGGAGAACATGCCTGTGAGCTTGAGTTCCTCCTGGGTGAAACCCTTGGCCGAAAGGTGCTTGAGCAGGGCATCCCAGCCTTGCGGGGCGAAGCCCACACCAAACCGTTCCGCGGCCTCGCGGTCAAAGCCGCGCTCGGACAAAAATGCACGGCCCGTGGCTGCGGCAGGGGTGAGCAACTGCTCACGGAAGAATTCGCCGGCGATCTTGTGTGCGTCAAGGAGGCGCTGGCGCTTGCCCACATCCTCGCGGCGCGGCCCCGTGCCGCCGTCCTCGTAGCGCAGTTCGTAGCCGATGCGGCCGGCCAATTTCTCTACAGCTTCGGAAAAGGAGATGTGATCCATCTTTTGGATGAAGGAAATCACATCGCCGCTCTCCTGGCAGCCAAAACAATGGAAATATCCCATTTGCGGGCGTACATGGAAAGACGGGCTGCGCTCATCGTGAAAAGGACAAAGTCCCTTGTATGAACCAATTCCGGCAGATTTTAAGGTGACGTAGGCGTCAACAATTTCCTTGAGGTCGGTGCGTGTTCGCACCTCGTCAATGTCTTCTCGTTTAATTAGCCCAGCCACACGGCCAGTTTACGTGAGCGCCGGCCTGCCCCTTACCTACAGCAGTGTGCGTTCGGTCCCTACCAGACGCTCGTGCAGTGCCAGGGCCGATACATCCGTTAGCGACGCGATCTGGTCGATGACCACCCGAAGCCGGGCATCGTCGTCGTCCGCGTCCCGCCAATCAGAGGCGAACATGGTCTCCAGATGGGCATCTCCCGTGGCATCAAGCACCGCCACCAGCTCGCTGAGCACATCCTGCTGGCGCTGGTAGATGGGCTGGCGGTGGTCGGTGGTCATGACGAAGGTGGTGGCCAGGCCCTTCATGACAGCAATTTCCAAGGCGGTCTCATGAGGTACGACGACGTCGGCTGCGTAGCGCGCGAGGCGGTGCGTCCCATAGATGGCCTGGGTGGCGCCCACCGCGCTCTGGCAGAAGCGGCCGATCAGCTGGCTTGTCATGTCCTTCAGGGCCGCCATGGACGCACGGCTGCCGTCAGCGTGGCGAACCCACACATCGGTGGCCTCAAGCCTCTGCAGGGCAGCATCGATCTCTGCTGTGTCCACTGTTGGCAGGTACCACTGTTGGGTGTAGCCCAGAACTCTTTTGCGCTGGTCCTGGTTGGCCAGCCATTTGAGCTGCACGTGGCCGGCCACAATGGCATCCTCCACGTCATGGACCGAGTAGGAGATGTCATCGGAGAGGTCCATGACCTGCGCCTCAATGCAGCTCTTGCCCTGGGGCGCTCCCTCCCGCAGCCAGGCGAAGACGGGAAGATCGTCGGCATAGGCGCCAAACTTGCTGGTCCGCAGGCCGTCAATCAAGGGCGCATCCGTAGCAAGCCACGGGTACTTGGACGCCGCATCCAAGGAAGCCCTGCTCAGGTTCAGGCCTGCAGAGCCGCCGGTGGAGGTGAGCACCTTGGACTCAAGCCGGGTCAAAAGGCGCAGCGTCTGCGCGTTGCCCTCGAAGCCGCCAATGGTGTGGGAGAGATCGTTCAGCACGGATTCGCCATTGTGCCCAAAGGGCGGGTGGCCAAGATCGTGCGCGAGGCAGGCGGTGTCGACAACGTCCGGGTCGCAGCCCAGCACGCGGCCAAGTTCTCGGCCAATCTGGGCCACTTCCAGGCTGTGGGTGAGGCGGGTGCGGACAAAGTCATCGGTGTCCGGGGCCACCACCTGCGTCTTGGCACCGAGGCGGCGTAGCGCGGACGAGTGCAGCACCCGGGCCCTGTCCCGCTCAAACACGGTGCGGAAACTGGTTTTTGGTGCCTCTTGCACCCACCGTTGCTCATCATGGGGCAAGTACACTGACTGCGAATCTGAGGACATGTTCCCAAGTTTAGGGCCAACTCCACCGTACTCAGGGACATTGTGCACAGGGCTGAGGGCGCTCACGTCACGCGCGCAGCAACGGTGGGGGCTGGCGGCGTGGCCAACTCGTCACACGCGCAGCGACGGTGGGGGCTGGCGGCGGGGCTGGTGTTTTCGAAGGCGACGTAAAGGAGACCCCAAAGGCCGCCCGCGGCCGACGGGTCGGATATTCGCCGAGGAAATGCCAGCCCCGCCGCCAGGGCGAAGCGCGGGCGAAGCGCGGGCGAAGCGCGTTAGCCGCCGGAGACGTCCAGTTCTGCGCCCACGAGCTCCACTTTTTGCGAGCCGCTCAGGGTGCGCTCATTGAGCCAACCCTCGGGCAGTGCCGTGCGCTTGGGAGTGCCGGCGCGGCCACGGGGGCCCTCGGCGTCGACGCCCGGGTATGGGGAGTCCATGTCGAGCGTATCGAGCAGTCCGCGCAAAACTTCAAGGGTGGGCACTGCAGACAGTTGCGCGCGGAGCTCGCCGCCCACAACGTAGCCCTTGAAGTACCAGGCCATGTGCTTGCGGATGTCGCGCAGGGCCTTGTTTTCGTCGTCGAACGTGTCAACGAGGAGTTCTGCATGGCGGTACACAGCTGCGGAAACCTCGGCCAGCCCGGGCTTGTGCCGGGTGTCGCTGCCCTCAAAGGCCGCCATCAAATCGGCAAACAACCAGGGACGCCCCTGGCAGCCGCGGCCCACCACCACGCCGTCCACACCTGTCTGGCGGACCATGGCAATAGCATCCTCGGCGCTCCAAATGTCACCATTGCCCAACACGGGAACATCCGGCAGTGCCTCGCGCAACCGCGCAATAGCATCCCAGTCGGCTTTGCCCGAGTAGAACTGGTTGGCCGTGCGCCCGTGCAAGGCCACTGCGGCAACACCGGAGTCGCGGGCTATGCGGCCGGCTTCCAAATAGGTTAGGTGGTCATCGTCGATGCCCTTGCGCATCTTGATGGTCAAGGGGATGCCACCCTTGGAGGCCTCCCGGACAGCCGTCTGCACAATGGCGGTGAACAGATCGATCTTCCACGGCAGCGCCGCGCCGCCACCACGGCGGGTTACCTTGGCCACGGGGCAGCCAAAGTTCAAGTCAATGTGGTCCGCATGGTCTTCCTCGACCAGCATACGCACGGCCTTGCCCACTGTTTCGGGGTCCACGCCATACAGCTGAACGGAGCGAATCTTCTCATCCTCGTCATGGCTGATCAGGCGCATGGACTCGGGTGTGCGCTCCACCAGGGCACGTGAGGTGACCATTTCGGAGACAAAAACGCCACCACCGTGCTCGCGGCAGAGGCGGCGGAAGGCGGTGTTGGTGATCCCGGCCATGGGGGCAAGCACTACCGGGGTGTTCACGGTGATGTTGCCAAGTTTCAGGGGCGGGAGGTCCAGTTTGGTGTCGCTGGTGGGGATATCTGTAACAGTCACCGTTCAATTCTCTCAAATCCGTGCAAATTAAGCGCCCGCGCTCCGGCGAGCGATGCATCACCCTCGACTCCCGAGCCGCCGCCCGCTCCCGAGCGCACCGATTCCGTCCACTCCCGAGTGCGCAGATAGTGCGAGTTGCGGCGCTTGAAGTCGCAGTATCTGCGCTCTCATCTTGGCGGCCGCCCCCAGACTCGATCCCTCCTCTCAGTGAACAAGCTCACGCCGCCACGAGTAAATTCTGCCCTCACATTATTGCTAGACTGACTGGTCAGTACAAAGAATTGCGATGAACCGGATTAACCTCAACAACAACGGCTGGCCGGATCCGAGTTCAGATTCGTAATTCGCCACGAATTCAGTTCCGTCCGGGATCAGCACGATCCCGGGCGGAACACCGAAAAAATTGCCTCACACGAAGGAACCCCTGTGCAGATTCACGCCAACAACCTTGCGCTGTCAGCAGGCCGCGGCCCTGTTTACGGCCCTCTCACCTTTGAACTTGACGGCGGCCTCAACGTGCTCCGCGGCGACGCCGGAAGCGGGCGGACATCACTGCTGCTGACCTTGGCTGGCCGCATGAAGCACCAGGAAGGAAGCCTCCAGGTGGGCGGACATGAACTGCCCCAGAAACTGCGCGCAGTCCAAAAGATCAGTTCGGTTGCCGGTTTCGACGGCATTGACGAGCTCGAGGAGTCGGTCACAGTAGGCGCGGCCCTGAAAGAACGCCTCGCGTGGATCTCCCCCTGGTGGTCCCGGGTGCGCAAACTCAACGATGTGGACGTGGCAGAAATCTGCGCCCCCACCTTTGGCGGCGAGCCCATTCCCCATGCCAACACCGTCATCTGGGATCTGAGCGACACGCAGGCGTTCCTGCTTCGCATTGCCCTGGCCATGATGAGCAACCCCGCCGTCCTCTTGGTGGATGATCTGGAACAAATCCGCAACAGTGACTCCCGCACCATCATCTGGGACCGTCTGGCCCACCTTGCCGGCGCTGGCACGGACGTGGTGGTTTCCGCCTCTTCCCTGGACGCGCAGCTCTGGGACCAACTGGACATCGCGCCGAACGTGGTGGACATCAGCACCCACCAAAGCGCCCCCGGACCCCAGGAATCCGCAGAATCAGTAACACCATCACAGCAAGAATTGATCGAGGAGACCGTCTAAATGTTTGCCTTTTTATCCTCCGGCACTGAACTGAGCCGGTTCAAGCGCGGCAAGATGCCCAAGATTGCCGTTGCCGTGATGCTGTTCATTCCGCTGATCTACGGCGCCCTGTACCTGTGGGCGTTCCAAGCACCGGACAAGCACATGGATGGGCTACCCGTGGCCTTGGTCAACCAAGACGTGGGTGCCACCAATGGCGGCGAATCCGTGCATGCCGGCCAGGACCTGACCACCAAGCTGCTCGATGGCATGGACCTGAAGTGGGAGCAGACGGACTCCGACGGTGCCGCGCAGGGCGTGGCCAGTGGCAAGTACTACTTCGCCCTGACCATCCCCAGCGAATTCTCCGCCAACGCCGTCTCTGTGGGCACCGACAAGCCAGCCCAGACCATGCTGGATGTCCAGTTCAACGATTCCAACAACTTCCTCTCCAGCGTCTTGGGCAAGCAGGCCATGGCCCAGGTCCGTGACGCCGTCTCCGAGCAGCTGGGCGAGCAAACCTCCTCCACACTGCTGGTGGGCTTGCACGACGCCGGAGCCGGGCTGCGTGCCGCGGCCGATGGTTCCGCTGAAGTCACCGAGGGCATCGGCACGGCCAAGGACGGTGCCGGGAAGCTGGTGGTTGGCATGAAGGCGTTGGCCAGCGGCTCGGTGACCCTGAACAATGGTGCGCTTGCGCTCTCCGACGGCGCCTCTGCCCTCTCCAACGGCGTCAACACGCTGGCCGGCGGGGCAGCAACCTTGAACACCGGGGCGTCATCTCTTTCGGCGGGAGCCGGTTCGCTGGCGGCAGGGATGGGACAGCTGAACACCGGTGCCACCCAGCTGGCAGCCGGCAGCAACACCCTTGCGGTCGGAACCGGCCAGCTGGCCACCAGTTTGACCGGTTCCATCCCGGATGCGCAGAAATTGGACCAGGGCGCGGCCTCCCTGTCGTCCAGTGCGGGAACCCTGTCCGCGAGCGCAGCCAAACTGTCCGGATCAGCAAACACTTTGGCCACGAGTGCCGATGCTGTGGCTGCCGGTGCCGCCCAAACCTCAGCCCAGCTGGCCAAACTGATCGCCAGTACTGAAAGTCTGCCGCCGGGAACCCCAGCGAGCGCACTGCTGGACAGCCTGAAGCAACTCCAGTCCGATGCTGCCTCCCCCGTAGCGGCAGGTGCCGGCACCTTGGCGGCAGGTGCGCAAGCACTCTCATCCGATGGGACCACTCCCCTGTCCGCGGGCGCTGCCAAGCTGTCCGCCGGTGCGGATGCGGTTTCTGTAGGCGTCACCAAGCTCTCCACGGGTGTCAGCGATGCGGCGGCAGGTGCCGACAAGCTCGCCAAGGGCGCCACCACGCTGAATACGGGTGCGGCCACGCTGGCCAAGGGCGTCCAAAGCGCGGCAACGGGTTCTACCGATGTGGCTGACGGTGCCGCCAAGGTTTCCGGCGGAGCGGCAGCCCTCTCCACGGGCGCCGGCACTGCCAAGGACGGCGCCGCGGCGCTGGCCACCGGTGCAGGCACGTTGAGCAACGGCACCTCTGAGCTGTCAACAGGCACCGGGACGCTGCTGGAGGGTGGAACTACACTGTCCGCAGGCGCCGAGAAGCTCGCCGCCGGCAGCCAGCAGCTCACTGACAAACTGGACGACGGCGGCAAGGCCATCCCCAACGATTCAGCCGATCTGCTGGAGAAAAAGTCGCAGGTTTTGGCGGCCCCCGTGGCCGTGAACTCGCAGTGGTCCAATGAGTCCAAGAGTTTTGGTGAGGGTTTTGCCCCGTTCTTCATTGCGCTGGCCACCTTTGTGGGCGCCTTGATTTCCTGGCTGTTGCTGCGCGCCTTGCCCACCAGGGCCCTGGCCGCCGGAGCCAATGGCCTGCGGAGCGTTTTGACGGGCCTGCTGCCTGCCTTGGCCATTGGCTTGGGCCAAGTGTTGATCATGATGGCCGTGCTGCTGTGGGGCCTGGACATGAAACCGGTCTACCCCGTGGCCATGGCTGCGTTCATCTACCTGACAACCGTGGCGTTCCTTGCTTTGCAGCAAATGTTCATCATTGTTTTTGGCACGGCTACAGGGCGTGTGGTCAGCCTGGTGCTCCTGATGCTGCAGCTGAGCTCCTCCGGTGGAACCTACCCGGTGGAAACCACGCCCGGTTTCTTCCAGGCACTTCACCCCTTCATGCCGGCCACGTATGTGGTGAGTGGACTTAGGGAGCTGATGACTGGTGGAATAGACTCCCGGCTGTGGATCTCGGTGGCATTCCTTGCTGCACTTGCACTGGGATCGGTGGCTGTCAGCTCGTTCTGTGCCGGCCGCCAGCGTGTCTTCTCCATCAAGCGCCTGCATCCTGAGCTGGAGATGTAAGTAACCGCGTTGGCCTCCGGCCCACGTACCAGCCACGCCCGTGCCAGCCCAAGAAAACTAAGGAACCCCCGTGCCCCGCATATCTGCCACTAAACAGGCCATTCTGGCTGCCGCACTGGAATTGGGTGCGCTGCACGGGATTTCTGGCACCACCATGGAAGAGGTGGCCGAACGGGCAGGGGTGGCCAAGGGCAGCGTGTATTACAACTTTGCCTCCAAGGACAAGCTGTTTGAGGAGTTGCTGACGGCGGGGGTCAGCTCGCTGTCAGCAACTCTGCGCACGGCCCGCGAGCAAGCAAGCGGCTTTGGCGCCATCGAGGCCATGGTCATGCAGATGCTGACGTTGATTGCGGAGAACCGGGCCTTGGCAAAGTTGATGGCTGCGGAAATTTTCCGCACCGACAGGGTCTGGCAGCACACCGTCAGCGGGCTGCGCCGTGAAGGGGTTTCCGAGATTGGCACGGCGCTTGCCCCCCTGGTTCCGGCGGAGACTCCGGAGGCCACCCGCTTGTTGATGGCCGGCGGCATTTTCGGGGCAACGCTCATGGGCGGGCTGGAATGGCTGCTGTTCACCCCGGAGACGCCCGTTGAGGACGTTGCTGCCGCCATTCTCTTTACTTATTCGGGGCGCCTGGCCCAATAGGGGCAGGCTCGGGCAACGGCAAAAAATGCCCGGACAGGCGCACGCATACTTTGCTGATATTCTCAGCCTTGAGAGTTTCAAACGCCCGGGAGGGCGCAAGCCGTGGAAAGAGGTGGTCAGTGCCATGATGGCCGAACCCCCAAGTATGTATTCCATGGCCCACTCCTACCCCGCCTAAGGCATTCTGCACTGCGCTTTCGCGCTTTGACGCACATGCGCACTATGCGGCGGCACATCGAGGCTGGCCATGCATGACTGGCCCTTTCCCTCACTGATGTTTGGAATCCCCATGAACACCCGCCGCACTGCCTTGCGCCTGCAAAACCTTGTCCCCCTCAAGCCCCGCGAATCCCCTGCCCCGGCCGGCCCAGGCACGGCTGGCAGGGCGGGCAACGACGTCGAACGCGTCCTCCCGCAAAAGAGCAACAGCATGGTTGACGCCGGCATTTACCTTCACGGCAAGCGAATTTCCTCCCCCAGCACACTGCCCGATACTTTTCGGGAGCTGAACAAGGCCCCCGGATCCATGGCCTGGATTGGCTTGGTCCGCCCTGAAGAGGCGGAGCTGCAGGAACTGGCCGCCGAATTTGACCTGCACGAGCTGGCCGTGGAGGACGCTGTCATGGCCCACCAGCGCTCCAAGATTGAACGCTACGGAACCACCCTCTTCGCGGTGCTGCGGGCCACCCGCTACCTGGAATCACAGGAGGAGGTGGAGTTTGGTGAGCTGCACATTTTTGTTGGCCCCAACTTCATCATCACCGTCCGGCACGGCCACTCCCCCGATCTGGCCACCGTGCGCCGTCGCATGGAACAGGACCAAACACTGCTGCGGCTGGGCCCTGAGGCTGTGCTGTACGCCATTTTGGACACCGTGGTGGACGGCTTTGCGCCCGTGGTGACGGGTCTTGAGAATGACATTGACGAGATTGAGACCGAAGTGTTCAGTGGTGATCCTCAAGTGTCACGACGCATCTACGAGCTCTCCCGCGAAGTCATTGAATTCCAGCGTTCCACCAAGCCCATGGTGGGAATTCTGGAATCGCTGGCCGGCGGCTTCACCAAGTACGGCATCAACGAAGATCTGCAGCAGTACCTGCGCGACGTGGATGACCACGTCAAACAGGTCAACGAGAAGATTGACGGATTCCGGTTCATGCTCCGGGACATCCTGACCGTTAACGCCACGCTGGTGGCGCAGCGCCAGAACGAGGAAATGAAGCACCTGGCGGAGGCGAGCAATGACCAGAATGAAGAGGTCAAAAAGATCTCGGCCTGGGCTGCCATCTTGTTCGCCCCCACCCTGGTGGGCACCGTCTACGGCATGAACTTTGATTCCATGCCAGAACTGCATTGGGAGTGGGGCTACCCCCTGGCCCTGATAGCCATGTTCGGGGTCAGCGTGGTGCTTTTTGGCATCTTCAAGAACCGCAAATGGATCTAGCCAGCACTCCGTCATAGTCCTTAGATAGTCGCGTCTTTTGTACTGCCCCCATTGTGCACAAGCACGGGCCGCCCTAAGAATGGACTATGACAGTCACGTTGCGAGCCCTAGAAACTGCAGTTCCAGCCACCATCTTGATCCAGCATCAGGCCCGGGACGTGTTTGCCGCCCAGCCGGGGCTGACCCGGCTGGGCCAACGCCTGGTGCGCACCTGCTTTGATTCGGCAGCCATCGACACCAGACACACGGCGGTTGCCGAAATGAGCCTGGACTTCCACAGCCCCGACCCCATGTTTTACGACGGCGCAACCGGGCTGCTGCTGAACCCCACCACCAAGCAACGCAACGACTTGTTTGCGGCAGAGGCCACGGCCTTGTTCATTGAAGCCGCAGCCAAGGCACTTGCGGCCTGCCGCGAGCTGGGCGCCGCAGACATCACGCACGTCGTGACAGTTTCCTGCACAGGTTTCTTCAACCCGGGCCCCGACTACAAGATTGTCCGTGCCCTGGGGCTCAACCCTTCGGTGCAGCGCTACCACCTGGGATTCATGGGCTGTTACGCGGCGTTCCCTGCATTGCGGGCGGCCAAGGCGTTTTGTGAAGCGGATCCGAACGCCGTGGTGCTGGTGGTTTCGGTGGAACTCTGTTCGCTGCATGTGCGGACCTCCAACGATCCCGACACCATCATGGGTTCCTCCTTGTTTGCAGATGGCGCCGGAGCTGCCATTGTTAGCGCCCGTGAACTGCCCTACTCCGGCCCCGTTCTGGAACTGGACCATTTTGAAACTGTTCTCACCCCCGTGGGGGAAGACTCCATGGCCTGGAACATTGGTGACCACGGCTTTGAAATGGTGCTGGACACGTATGTTCCCAGGATCATTGATGACCACATTGTGGGCGCACTGGAGCCGTTACTTGCCAGGGCGCCCGCGTTGGCGGGAATCCCCTACGGCGACATCGCGCACTGGGCCATCCACCCCGGCGGGCGGAGCATCCTGGACAAGGTCCAGGCCAAGCTGGAACTCAGCGACGAACAACTTGTTCCGGCCAGGGAAACCCTGCGCAACTTCGGCAACATGAGCAGCGCCACCGTGCTCTTTGTGCTCAAACACATTCTGGACCAACCCTCCATGGAGGAACGGGAGAGCATTTGCGGCATGGCCTTTGGCCCGGGACTCACGGTGGAAACATCGCTGTTCACCAAGGTCTCAGAACTGCCCAGCCTTGACGGCCAGGGCGCAGGGAACCAGTTTGACCACGTTGTCAGGGTCTAGTTCCGGCCGGTTCTTGCGCACCCGGGACCAACACGTGGTGGAGGAAATGGACAAGCCGGACTGTGATCCTGGCAAACTCCAACGGACCTACGCCCAGTTTCCGCGGATCAACGCGGTGGTTTCGGGCTGGCGCAGCAACTACCGGCACCGCATCCGGCCGCTGCTCTCCGCTACGGGCAAAACCACCCTGCTCGACATCGGCTGTGGAGGCGGCGACGTAGCGCGCAGCCTGGCCCGTTGGGCTGCGGCGGACGGCTTGTGGCTGGAAGTCACCGCCATTGACCCGGACGATCGGGCCTTTACGTTTGCCCAGGCCCAGACGCCGGCGCCGCGCCTCTCGTTCAGGAAGGCCTTCAGCTCCGAACTGGCCGCCGAAGGTGCCGTGTTCGACGTGGTCATTTCCAACCACATACTCCACCACCTCACCGCGGAGGAGTTTGCAGGGTTGTTGGCTGACTCCGCCGACCTGGCCACGGTGGCCGTGATCCACAGCGACATTGCCCGCAGCCCCCTTGCCTACGCCCTGTTCGCGGCCGGGACGCTGCCCTTCTTCCCGGGGTCGTTCATTCGCCGCGACGGGCTCACCTCCATCCGGCGCAGTTACACAGCGGACGAGTTGCGCGCCCAGGCTCCCCCGAACTGGGTTGTCGCCTCCGAGCGGCCCTACCGGAATTTGTTGCTCCACACCCCGGAAACTGATGCGCAGCGCCATGCTTGACGTGCTGATTGTGGGGGCCGGGCCGGTGGGCCTACATTTGGGCGCGCTCCTGCTCCAGCAGGGTGTGGACGTGCGCATCCTGGAGCAGCGCACCGAACGCAGCGACCATTCGCGCGCCATAGGCATCCATCCCCCGGGCCTTGCCGCCCTCGCCCAGGTGGGGATCGGCCCCGCATTGATCCGCGCCGGCGTTCACATCACCGCCGGCGCGGCCCGCAGCGCCGGGAAGGACGTGAGCGAACTGCGCTTCGATCGCATCGGCAATGCATACCCGTTCATCCTTGCCCTGCCGCAGGCACGGACCGAGGCCCTGCTTGAGGGGCGGGTGGCCGAACTGTGCCCGGGCGCCTTGCTCCGTGGCCTGGCAGTCACAGCCGTGCACGACGCCGGAACGCATGTCACGCTGACAGCCGCCCCGAGTGCCGGGGCAGGGTCGGGAGGGGTTGAGAACCAGACTTTCACCGCCCGGCTGGTGGTGGGTGCCGACGGGGCCAAGTCCATGCTGCGGCGAGAGTTGGGCATCGCTACACGGGGGCGCAACTACCCCGACACCTACTTGATGGGTGACTTTCCGGACACGGGATCCGACGGTTCAGCGGCCGTGCTGTATTTGGAACCCGGCGGCATTGTGGAGTCGTTTCCGCTGCCGGGCGGGCTGCGCCGCTGGGTGGTGCACACCGACACCCTGCTGGATGGCGCTGGCGCGGCGGAACTGGCCGGGCTGATTGCCGAACGCACTGGCGTGGTGGTGCCTGCGGCAGAAAACAGCATGCTCAGCGCGTTCGGTGTGCGCTCCCGGCTGGCCACCCGCATGGTGGCCGGAAGGGTTGCGCTGATTGGCGACGCCGCCCATGAGATCAGCCCCATCGGAGGCCAGGGCATGAATCTGGGCTGGCTGGACGCCGCAGCCCTGGCCCCCATCATGGTGGCCGCCCTGCGCGGGGAACGCACGGGGCGCCGACTGGAAGCGTTTGAACATGCGCGCCTGGCCGCGGCAGCCCAAGCCTCGGCCCAGGCGTGGCTGAACATGGTGCTGGGACGCCCGGGCCCGGCGTCGTACCTGGACATACGCCACCAGCTGGTCCGGGCGGTGTTCGGCGCCCAATGGCCCAGGGACGTGGTGGCGCGGCGTTTCAGCATGGCTCCGTGGCGGGCGCCCTAGAGCAAATAGGGTGTGGTGGGCAGCGTGAGGAAATCGTCGGGGTGCGTGACGGGCGCGGCGAGCATGCCCGTGCATGAGTCGATGAAGAAGTAGCCCACACCGGCCCAGTTGGGTTCTTGGGTGCCGTCCTGGATTCGTTGCTCGTATTCGGCGCAAACGCCCAAAACCATGGGTCCCAGGATCATGGAACGGCCCTGCACAACGCGCGGCGGAATGTCCCCCAAGGCTGCTTGGAGGCGGCGGATCAGCTCCTCCACTTCGGGGTTGCGCACGGCCGATCCTGCGAGCTCATCGCCCATCGAGGGAATGGAGCGCACCTGGAACAGGAAGCGGGCGCGCCAACTGGGGACTGGCAGCGAGGCCAGATGATCTATCCAGGGCAGGATCAGGGCGGCCAGCAGGTCCCGCACTGTGGCGTCAGGAGCAAGTCCGGCAACCAGGGCCACCCGGCGCCTGTCCATCTCCTCCAGATGGCGATTTAGCAATGCCCGCAGGAGCTCGTCACGGCCACCAAAGTGGTAGGCGATGGCGGAGTGGTTGGCGGTGCCGGCATGCTCGGTGATCCGCCGGTTGGATACCGCGTCAATGCCGTGGAGGGCAAAGAGTTCCTCGGCGGCATCCAACAACGTTTCGCGTGCCTTGTCGCTGTGCAGCCCCATGCGGCCCCTTTCCTCAACTCCCAACGGTACCGTGTTCGCCCCGTCGTTGCGGTCTCCGCCTAGCCTATTCGCATTTTTACGCCACGTGGCGTAAATTTAACATCTGAGGCCCATCACCGCCACTTTTCACGCCACCCACAGGAGCAAGAGCTTGAGTAAAAAGTCCCACACCCACATCGAGAATCCCCCGGGCGGGGATTCCCCGGACCTCGACGCCGTCGAACTCTCCCCTGAAGACGCTGCCGAAGCTGCCGCCGCGAAGCGGGCCAAGGCCGAGACGATCGGGCGCTACGTGGCCATGTTCATGATGCCCCTGATCATGGTCGGCATGATGGTCACCGGTTACTTGGGCACCATGCACGCACCCTCACCGAATAACATGCCGATCGCCGTCATCGGCTCCTCAGCGCAGGCCGATCAGTTCGTTGGCGCGCTTGTCGCCTCGAACCCGGATGCCGTGAATGTCCGTAACGTCGACTCCGCCGCGTCCGCCCGCCAGCTGGTCATAGACCGGGACGTCTCCGGAGCCGTCTACATCGCCGACGGCTCCGCCACCGTGTTCACCGCCAGTGCCGCTGGTTCCTCCCAGGCCTCAGTGGTCAAAGCGATGCTGGCCCCGCACGTATTGGCCGAGGGTTTGACATTACAGACCGAGGATCTAGTCCCACTGCCGGCCACCGACGCCGCCGGTTTGGGTGCCATGTTCCTGGCCACCGCCTTGGTCATGGCCGGCTATCTGCCCTTCAGCATGGTGCTCTCCAATTCCCCCGAACTTTTGCGCTTCCGCCGTGCCATCCCGTTGCTGGCCGGCTGGGCGGCACTGGTCGCGGCCTTGGTCTGGACCGTCACCGGGCCGATACTTGGGGTGGTGCAGGGACACGCGATGGCCGTGCTGGGCATCGCGTGGCTGGGCGTTTTCGCCATTGGTTCCGTGCAACTGCTCCTCACCCGCTTCCTCGGCCCGATGGCAACAATTGCTGCCATGCTCTTCCTCACGGTGCTGGGCATGCCAGCCTCCAATATGAGCATGTCCGTTTACACCATGCCCGGGTTCTTTACCTTCCTGCATTCAATCCTGCCCACCCCGGCCATTGGCGAGGCCCTGCGCTCGGCCCTGTACTTTGACGGTGCAGGGGTTTGGCCTCACCTGCTGGTCCTGATCATCGGCGGAGTCCTTGCCTTGATGTTGACTCTGGCAGTTGATGCCCGCAAACGGCGCAGCAATCCCAACGCCACCGGTCCCAAGCCGAGCATTCCCTCGCTGCACGGCGGACCCCGCCCCAAGAGCCGTTTCTGGCGCTACGGCGCACTGCTCCTGTTCCCCTTGGGAATGGTCACCATGATGATTTCAGTGATGCTCGGCGCCATGTCCGCTCCGATGCCGCAAAACATGCCCATCGCGATCGTGGGGACCACCGTCGCTCAAGCGCAGCAGGCAGTAGACGGACTTGATGAGAACATGCCCGGCCTGTTTGAGCTGAGGGCCGTTGATTCCACCGAGGAGGCACATGCCCAGGTACAGGACCGCACAGTCACGGCGGCCTTCGTGCTCCCCTCGGCAGAGAAGCCGGCAGCAACGCTGGTGACCAATCAGGCTGGCGGCTCCAGCGCACAGCAGGTGGTCACAGCTGTCTTTGGACAGGTTGCCGCTGGACTGAAGGTGGACATGGTGGGCGATGAAATTGCGCCACTGCATTCAAATGACACGATGGGCTCGGTGAGCATGTACATCGCCATGGGTTGGATTCTGGCCGGCTTCATGATCATCATCGTCGGCGCGAACGCCGCCCCGAAGTCCCGCCCGTTGCCCAAGCTCGTGCCCATTGTCGCGGCATGGTCGGTGTTTATTTCAGCAGTCCTGTGGCTGATTGCCGGACCCATCACGGGCAGCGTTGACGGCCATTTCTGGCAACTGTGGGGTGTTGGCGCCATCGCGGTCTTCGCCGTGGCCATGTTCTCCGCTGTAGTTGAGCGTCTCATCGGAATGCTCTCCATCATTCCGGTGATCGGGCTCATGATGCTCGTCGGCGTTCCTGCCTCCGGTGGCGGCCTGTCGGTCTACATGGAGCCGGAGATTTTCCGGGTTCTTCATGGGATCCTGCCCATGCCCGCGGCGGTGGAATCCGTCCGCTCAATCCTGTACTTTGGCGCCGACACGGTAGGGCATCACCTGCTCACGTTGGGTTTCTGGGGCGTAGGGTCCCTGATCGTGCTCATGATGATCGACAAGATCAAGCCCCCGCGCACCGAGCTGCATCCCATCGATCCGGACGAGGCTCAGCCTGCCGTGGCGCCTGCCAGGGAAGCTGTCTCGGCGTAGCTTTTCCTGTGGGCTGAGCGCCTTCACGGCGGTCAGCCCACAGGCATGTCCACAGGCTCAGACGTTGTCGCGGCCTTGTCCACCGCGGTTTTGTCCATCGCGGCCTTCCGCCCCGTTGATTTCACCACGGCAACCGCCACAGCCGTCGTCACGGGCACTGCCAGCACCAAGCCAATGGAGCCCACCAGAATGCGCACCACTTCCTCGGCAAGTTCGGCACTGGTCAATGCGTTCATCAGGGGCTGATCATAGAGGGAAACCATCAGCAGCACCGGCAGGGCGCTTCCTGCGTAGGCGAAGGCGATGGTGTAAACGGTGGAGGCGATATGGTCGCGCCCAATGCGCATGGCGGAGGTGAACAGCTCGCGGGTGCTGGTGTGCGGGGCAAGTTCGTACAGTTCCCAGACGGCCGAGGACTGGGTGATGGTGACGTCGTTCAGCACGCCCAAGCCGGAAATGACCAGCCCGCACAGGATCATCCCGGACAGTGACATTCCCTGGGTGAGGCTCAACAACTGATACGAGTTGTGATCTGAGGTGCCGGTCAGTGCCGCCGCGTCCACCGCCCAGTAGGCCATTCCCGCGGTGACGGCCAGCCCAAACAATGTTCCCAACAATGCCGTGGATGTGCGGGCGGAGAAACCATGGGCAAAGTAGAGCACGCCAAACATAATGGCCGAGGATCCCACCAAAGCCACCAGCAGCGGCGGCTGTCCCTGGGCCAGGGCGGGCAGAATGAACCAGGCCAGCACGGCAAAGGCCCCGCCCAGTCCTACGATGGCCCGCAGCCCGCGCCACCTGGCCACGGCTATGACCACCACCGCGTACAGTGCAGCAAGCAGTCCCATGGGCATGGTGCGGACAAAATCCATGAACACGTACTGGGTGCCGGGATTCTGGTTCCCGGTCATGCCCGGCAGTTCGGAAAGGTTCAGGAAGGTGATCTTGTCACCGGCGTTCACGCCGCGGGCCTGGATAATGTCGGGGCTGACCACAACTGGCACCTCGGCGCCTCCGTCCACCGACGTGTAGGCGATGAAGCAGCTACTCGCCGGCATGCCTGCGGCGCTGCCGGGACAGTCCTGGGTGGCTGTGCGCTGCACAACCCCGGTCTCGATGCTCGCCCCCGGCGCGGCGGCATACGGGTTCCCGGCAGCCGGCGTCTCGTTGCCACCTCCGGGCCACATGAACGCCATGGCCACCAGTGTGAGCACCGCCAGTGGCGCCAGTATCCAGCTCAGCAGAACCACAGCCCGGCGCCGCACAGCATTGCGGCTGCGCAGCTCGGCCCGGCTCAGCAATGAATCGTCAGTGTCACCGTGCGAATGCGAGTGTCCCATAGGCGGCGTGCGCCCCTTCTGTGGTTGCGTGCGTCTGGAGGTGTTTATCGAGTATCTCAACGAGCCGTCCCGGGGATCTGTGACGCAGTTGTTACACGGAAAACACCGAATTTCGATGAAATTGGTGCAACAACTGCGTCACAGACCCCGGCGCGCAGCGACGGTGGGGGCTGGCGGTGTGGTGGGCGCCGCCGCGGACACACCGACGGAGTCGTGTGTGGCGCGGTGCGGGCACCAGCCCCCACCTCGCGAGAGCGCCGGGGCCGGTCCGCCGCCGGAGGTGAGTCCGGCGGCGGAACGATTGGTGCTACTCCCCGACGACGAGTGTTTCGTTGCCGCGAACCTTGGCAGCGCCCACGGCAATCATCGGATTGACCACGGCCGCAAGGGCTTCCATGGAGTCATCCAATTCAAGCAGCACGGGGTACTGGTGCGTGATGAGTGCCAGGAGGTCGTAGACCGCCTGCACGGCTTCATCATGGCCCAACGTTGGCTCCACACCCACGAACACCTCGGAGGCGCTGGCGGGAATGTCCTCGTTTGTCTCGATGCTGCCTTGCGAGTAGCTCAAGGCGAAGGCCTGGATCTTGCCCTTCTTGCTGGGGGCAACATCGGCACCAAAGGCGCTGGCCGGCTCGGCCCGCAGCACCAGGGCACCGTGGGCACCCGTGAGGTCATCCAGGAACATCCGCTGTACAACACCGGGGCTCAGGGGTCCGGTTGGATCCCACTGGTTCACGGACTCGTAGTAGCGGCCCACAACATCCGTCAGCTCAACGGAACCCGTGGCCAGGTCCTGAAGACGGGCAGTGGCCTCCTCCTCGGTGCCTTCACCAAAGCTGGGGAGCTTGAGTGCGCCGGGGCCCACCTCAATGACCCTGTTGCGCTGCAGCACGCCCAAGCCCATGGCCTGCGCAAACGCAGCCCCGGAAGTCTCCGGGGCAACCTTGGTGCGCAACGCCGTCGTACTGACCAAGCCAGCCTCAAGCGCGCCTTGGGCTTCACGGCGCAGCATGGTCAGCAAGGTGGCAGCAACGCCGGCACGGCGGTGGTCCTTGGCAACCTCCACGTAGGCCCACAATCGGGCCGGGTGAAGTTTGGTGGAGTACACGACGCCGGCAGCGACCGGGATGCCCTGGTCTTCGGCCACGATGGTGCGCCGCCACGGATTGGCGTCCTGCTCCGGCGCCAGCGCGGCCCGGAACTGCCCGGCCGGGGCGGAGTCAGCGTCTCCCCAAATCTCCAAAAGAGTCAGGTCGTCGCCGTCGCGCCAGGGCCGGTATGTCAGCTCAGCCATGCTTAGGCACCCAGGAGGCGGGTGGCCAGGTACGCCTGCACCTGATCCAGGGGCACGCGCTCCTGGCTCATGGTGTCGCGCTCACGGATGGTCACGGCGTTGTCCTCGAGGGTTTCAAAGTCAACGGTGATGCAGAACGGGGTGCCGATCTCGTCCTGGCGGCGGTAGCGGCGGCCAATGGCGCCGGCGTCGTCGAACTCGATGTTCCAGTGCTTGCGCAGGGTGTTGGCAAGCTCCTTGGCCTTCGGGGACAGGTCCTCGTTGCGGCTCAGCGGCAGGACCGCAGCCTTGACGGGGGCCAGTCGCGGATCCAGCTTCAGGACAGTGCGCTTGTCCACGCCGCCCTTGGCGTTGGGTGCCTCGTCCTCAACGAATGCGTCCACCAGGAACGCCATCATGGAACGGGTCAGGCCGAAGGAAGGCTCAATGACGTAGGGGGTGAACCGCTCGCCCGTGGCCTGGTTGAAGTAGCTCAGGTCCGTGCCGGAGCCCTTGGTGTGCGAGCCCAGGTCGTAGTCGGTGCGGTTGGCGACGCCCATGAGCTCGCCCCACTTGGAGCCCTGGAAACCGAAGTTGTACTCAAAGTCGATGGTGCCGGCGGAGTAGTGGGCGCGCTCGTCCTCGGGGACGTCAAAGCGGCGCATGTTCTCCGGGTTGATGCCCAAATCGATGAACCAGTCCCAGCACAGTTCAACCCATTCCTTGAACCACTTCTCGGCGTCTTCGCCGGGCACAAAGAACTCGATTTCCATCTGCTCGAATTCACGGGTGCGGAAGATGAAGTTTCCGGGTGTGATCTCGTTCCGGAAGGCCTTGCCGATCTGGCCAATGCCGAACGGGGGCTTCTTGCGGGACGTGGTGAGCACGTTGTTGAAGTTCACAAAGATGCCCTGCGCGGTTTCCGGGCGCATGTAGGCCATGCCGGCCTCACTGTCGACCGGGCCCAGGAACGTCTTCATCAGGCCGGAGAAGAGCTGCGGCTCGGTCCACTGGCCCTTGGTGCCACAGTCGGGGCACACGATGTCATCCATGCCGTTTTCCGGCTGGCGGCCCTTCTTGGCCTCAAAGGCTTCGGTGAGGTGGTCCTGGCGGTGGCGCTTGTGGCACTGGGTGCACTCGACCAGCGGGTCGGTGAATGTTGCCACGTGGCCTGAGGCTTCCCAGACGGCCTTGGGCAAGATGATGGAGGAATCCAGTCCCACCATGTCCTCGCGCCCGCGCACAAACGACTGCCACCATTCGCGCTTGATGTTTTCCTTCAGCTCAACGCCGAGGGGGCCGTAATCCCAGGCCGACCGTGAACCGCCGTAAATCTCACCGGCCTGAAAAACAAAGCCGCGACGTTTCGCGAGTGAAATGACCTGGTCAAGCTTGGACTGAGGCGCCACTGTTTACTCCTATTAATTACGAGGCCGCTGGGTGCGGTCCGTCCGTGGACAATGCTACCGGTGGGTTAGTGTTTGGGTGAATTATTCCGGGCTGCATGTTCTGATTGACACATCTGCGCGCCATTAACGGTCAGGCAACGACACCGTTGCCATAAACTGTAGGAAAGGGACTCCGCGCCCGGCGAGCACAAGGCCCTCCGGGCGAGGGGGTCCTCTTCGGTCGGTCCAGGGTTTCGCCGGACCTTCGGCTTCCAACAGCTGATGAGCTACCCATCGACGAAGACCCAAACCGAGGCAGTATCAGGAGACTCTTGAATGATCGAACTTAACGAATGGTTCGACAGCGATGATCCAGAGGCCATTCACCGAATGGCTGAAGGGAAAGCGCTGCGTGATGGGTTGGCACGCTTCCTGCTCAACTATCAGTTCGCGATAGAGGAGATCATGACAAAGATCAACATCCTCAAAACTGAGTTCGAGCATCTGCACGACTACAGTCCAATAGAACACGTCAGTTCTCGTCTCAAGTCTCCCGAAAGCCTTTTGGACAAGGCGCGGCGCCGAGAAATACCCCTAAGCTTTGAGTCGCTGAGCAAGAACGTGCTCGATGTGGCTGGTGTTCGGATTGTGTGCAGTTTCCAGTCGGACGCCTACTGGCTTGCCAAGATGATCAGCTCGCAGCAGGACATCACTGTAGTGGCGACTAAGGATTACATCGCCAACCCCAAACCCAACGGATATAAGAGCCTTCACCTCATCGTCCGGGTGCCGATCTTCCTGTCGGAATCCATTCAGAACATGCATGTTGAATTACAGATCCGCACCGTGGCCATGGACTTCTGGGCAAGTCTCGAACACAAGATCTACTACAAATACGATCACGCCATACCGGCATCCATACTCGCGGAACTCCAGGAAGCAGCTGTCGTGGCCAGCCGGCTCGACACAAAGATGGAACGCATTCACGATGATGTCCAAGGCAAGATTCCTCGGAGCACATCAGACTAGCCGGGGAACTTCCGCAAGGCTGCCCCGGACGTTGTGGCGCATGAAGGTCTGGCTCTAGGCGAGCAAAATGCAGGTGGGGCTGCCGTAATCCAGGGATTGCACAGCACCGGCAACCGGTACGCCGTCGGGCCCCAGCTCAAAGACGGCCACATTGTTGGAGAGCTGATTGGCCACATAGATCTTGTTGTGGCCCACGGCAAAGTGCCGCGGCCAGGTGCCGGCAGATGAAATCTCGGCCAGGAAACGTGGCGGCGTGGGTGCTGCCTCGTTGTCGGCGTCCTCATCCGTGCCAGAGCCAGCCAGGCCCGTCACATCCAGCGTCACCAGTGTGTCAGGGCCGCGGACAGCCGCATACAACTTACTGCCATCCTCGGAGAGCTGGATGTGTGAGGGATAAAACTGCTCCGCGGCCTGGACTTCCGCAACTGTTGGTGCCAACGGGGTTTTGAAGAGCCAGTGCCAAAAGTAGTCATCCCGGGCGGTTGGGCTTGTTGCGCGGCTCGGGGTCCTTTGCAACACGTGCACGCATCCATCGAGTTCACCGGCCACCAGCAGAAAATCGCCTTTGAGGGCCACATGGCGCGGACCCGTTCCCGGCGGCAGTTGCGCCGATCGCAGCAAGGTGCGCGTATCGCCGGCCTGGGCGTATTCATCCACCCGGTCAGCCCCAAGGTCTGCCACCAACACGCTGCCCCACGGCGTGGGAGTGACCTGATGGGCGTGGGATTCGCCTTGGCGCTCCACCACGGGGCCACTGCCTGAATGTGACAAAAGTTGCGGGGCGGAGGCATCATTTCCGAGCAAGCCATCCAGTGCCAGCACGGTCGCTGTGCCCGAGGAGTAGTTGGCCACCCAGACCTGACCATCGACAAGGGCAACGTGGCAGGGATCGGCCCCCAGGGTTGGCGCGCGGCCCAGCACGTCCAGGGTTAGCGGATCAACGGCAATGACGTTGCCCTCCGGCAGTTCTTCAACAGCCAGCAGAAGCCAGCCGCCGGCACTGAGAAAGGAAGGATTTAGCACAGCAGAGCTTTTTCGGAGCAGCTCCCCCACGGTGCCGTCGGCCAGCACCTCAAACAAGGACAGCCCCGGTCCGGCACCATAGCCTTCTTCGGTGTAGCCGCTGAGCAGAATGGCAGGTGTGGATGGCATGGCTGATTCTCCTTGTGATGAAAGACCCTGGCTCCAAGCTACCCGCCTGCGCAGCGGCATTGCCATCCATGCGGCACAATTAAGCCATGAGTTCACACGAGATCATTGACATCCCCATCCGCGACGACATGATCCGACTGGGACAACTGCTCAAACTGGCCAGCCTGGTTGAGGACGGCGTGGAAGCCGCCGACCTCATCAAGGCCGGCTTGGTGAAGGTCAACGGCGAGATCGACGAGCGCCGCGGCCGCCAATTGCACCACGGCGACACCGTGACCGTTAACGGAGAAACTGTTCGCATCACCACGGGCGGATAGTCCAGCACCCAAGCACCACGGCGGGCACCCAGGCTTAGGTGCCCGCCGTCGTACTTTAAGTGGTGCGCCTACTTGGCGGCCAAAACCTTGTACTGCAGGAACTCGCCCACATGGGAGATCTCCTGGGCGTTGATGCCGTGCCAGATCCCCGTGTAGAGAACCTTCGTCAGCTGAACGTTGGCCCGCATCCACACATTGGTGGACTCAATGGCCGTCTCCGGAATGACCGGGTCAGCCTGGTCGCGGCCCCAGAAAACCTCCGGCTTGAGGGCAGCCACGGCGGAATCGTCAAAGAACGCATCGCCTTCGGCATCAACCACAAAACCCGAAAGCCCCACCACTGCCGCATAGTCGGCAGGCCTGTGCCGCAACAGGGTTGTGGCCATGCACATGCCCTGGGAGAAGCCCAACAAGCTCACGGAGCTGTGGTTGGCGCGCATCGAGTCAATCCACTCCTCAAGAGCCGTCGCAGCAGTTCTCACAGAAGCCACCGAGTAGCTCAAGTCGTTGCGCAGCGGGAACCAGGAGTAGCCCGGACCTGCCTGCAGGGGGCCACGCACCGAGGCCACGGTGAACTCGGCCGGCAGCTGACCGGCGAGTGAAAAGAGATCGGCCTCATCGGCACCGTAACCGTGAAGGATGACCAGCAGGGGTGTGCCGCTGCGCTCGGATTCGGGACGTGACCATAGGACTGTGGGGGATTCGCTCATTGCTTCATCTTTCCATGAGGCGCACCGGGTCCAAAAAACATGGGTGGCGGAACTGGCCACCCACGGGGCAGGATGGGATGGTGAAAGAATCTACGGCACAGAATCTCCAGTCAACGGCCAACACCGTACAGTCCACTCCTCGCCACCCGTGGAACCGCTACGTGGCCATGGGCGACTCCTTTACCGAGGGCATTGGGGATCCCGACCCGAGCAGCCCCGGCGGCTCCCGCGGCTGGGCCGACAGGCTGGCCGAGGAGCTGAGCCGCGATCACGAAGATTTCCGCTACGCCAACCTGGCCGTCCGCGGCAGGCTGCTGGGGCAGATCCTGGGCCAACAACTGGAGCCGGCGCTGGAACTCAAACCGGATCTCATCAGCATTTCAGCTGGCGGCAACGACCTGATCCGGCCGGGCTCTGATCCCGATGCCCTGGCCGAATCGCTGGATGTGGCGGTGGGAAAGATGACGGCCGCCGGAGCAACCGTGCTGCTCTTCAACGGCCCGGATATTAGGGAAACCCCCGTGCTCGGCATGGTGCGTGGACGGGTGGCCATTTACAACGAGAATCTGCGCACCATCGCCTCCAGGCATGACGCCGTGGTGGCCGACATGTGGTCCCTGCGCCAACTGTCGGACCCTCAAATGTGGGCCGGGGACCGGCTGCACTTTGCCCCGCTGGGCCACCACACCATCGCGATCATGGCCTTGAACGCCCTCAACGTCCCCCACTCGCTGGTTCCGCAACGGCCCAAGCCGCTGCCGGCCCAGAAGTGGCAGACGGCGCGCGTTGAAGACTTCGTGTGGGCTAGGGAGTTCTTGTTCCCTTGGGTGTTGCGCAGGCTGCGCCATCAGTCCTCCGGCGACGGCATATCCCCCAAGCGCCCCACCCCGGGGCCAGTTTTTGGTCCTGATGTTGGCACTATTCCTGGCGCCGGGCTTCCCGAAACCACCAAGTAGCTCAACAGCAGTGGCTAAGCGGGCAGCCCGGCAGCAAGCGGACTAGGATGAGAAGAGGCGCTGGATTCAGCGGCCTAATCGTAGAAGAGGTGCGTTGTGCCCATCATGCTCGAACCATTGGCGACGAGTATTGTTGCTGCCTCGTCCAGCAGCTCCTCCGGCTTTTCACCGCTGTTCATGCTGGCAGTTGTGGGTGTGATCCTGCTCAGCATTTTCACCAGGTCAGCCAACCGCAAACGTCGCGCCTCCCGGGATAACATCTACAACCCGGCAAATCCAACGGGCAGGGCTGGCGTTGCCCACCAGCCGGGCAGTGCCCCCTATGTGGGGACCCTGCTCAATGGTGTCCCACTGCGCAACTACGACACATCCCATGGCCACCAAACAACAGGTTTCGCCAATGAACGCATGAAGGCGGAGGCTGAGTTGAAGCGCCAACTGGACGCCTTGGACACGGCGCGCCGCAATGGCCAGGTCACCGCAGAACAGTACGCCGTCCACCGCGAGGCCATTTTCAAGAATTTCTAAGCAGCAGAAAACTGGCCCGCAGAAAACGCCGAAAATCGCGCTAAAAGCGCGAATTTTCGGCGTTTTCTGCGGGCCAGTTGCTCTTTGGAGCTAGACGGTGAAGAAGGACTCCCGCAGGAGCTCCCCCACGACGGCCACCTCGGTGAGGAAACCGTCATGGCCAATGGCTGAGTCAATGTGGTGGACAGCCACATCCCCGGGCAGCGCAGCCGCCAGGGCGTCAGACTGGGCTGGGAAGTACAGGCGGTCACTGCTGACCGCGGCCACCAGAAACTCCACCGAAGCTGTGGCTGCCAAGGCTTGCGACAGGGTGCCACGGCCCCGGCTGACATCGTGGCTCATCAACGCCTCAGTAATGGCAATGTAGCTGTTGGCATCAAAGCGCCCCACCAGTTTGCGGGCCTGGTGGTCAAGATAGCTCTCCACCTGGTACCTGCTGCCGCTGGCGCCCAAAACCGCCAGCCGATCATGGCTGATGGTGTCCTCGCCGCTTTGGGCCTGACGGCCAAAACGTGACTCCATCTCAGTTTCTGAACGGTAGTTGATGTGGGCAATCCGACGCGCCAGCCCCAAGCCTGAGGTGGGGGCTGCGCCGTCGTAATAGTCCCCGCCGGCAAAGTTCGGGTCCTGGCGGATGGCGAGCGTCTGCGTCTGGGCAAAGGCAATTTGCTCAGCCGTGCTGGCCGCGCAGGCAGCCACCACGGCGCAGCGGCGCACCCGCTCCGGATAGCTTGCCGCCCACTCCAAGGCACGCGCACCGCCCATGGAACCACCCACGACGGCGTGCCACAGCTTGATGCCGAGCTTGTCGGCCAGGCGCGCCTCGGCGTGGACCGAGTCGCGGATGGTGACGAAGGGGAAACGGGACCCGTAAGGTTTTCCGTCGCTGGCGATGCTGGACGGGCCGGTGGTGCCGTAGCAGCCGCCCAGCATGTTGGCGCACACCACAAAGTACTTGTTGGTGTCGATGACGTCCCCGGGCCCCACCAAGCCTTCCCACCAGCCGTCTTCCTCTGAATCGCCGCGGCTCACGTGGGTGCTGCCGGTCAGGGCGTGCTGTATGAGCACGGCATTGTCGCCGGCCTCATTCAGCGTGCCCCAGCATTCAAAGGCCATGGTCACCGAGGGCAGCGAGCCCCCCGCTTCCAGCGGCAATGCGCCGATCTCAAGGGAACGCAGCACACCGCCGCCCCGTCCTACGGCCGCGGAAAATTCTTCACCCACCGCGGTGGCCGCCACGGAGGCAGACCCCGTGGCAAGCATACTTTTTTCCTCCGTGTGTCCCACCGAAATCACGCTTGTTTTGCCGCGCGGAATCCGGCTTCGAGATCGGCCAGGATGTCAGCAATATTCTCAAGGCCCACCGAGAGTCGGACCAGTCCCGGGCGCACACCGGCAGCCAACTGCTGCTCCGGTGAAAGCTGTGCATGGGTGGTCGACGCCGGGTGGATGACCAGGGAGCGCACGTCGCCAATGTTGGCCACATGTGAGTGCAGTTCCAGGCCGTCCACGAATCGCTTGCCAGCCTCGGCGCCGCCCAAGATGTCAAAGGCGATGACGGCGCCGGTGCCCTTGGGACCGTACTTGCGGCCACGCTCGAACCAGGGGCTGGAGGGGATGCCTGCGTAGGCCACAGCCTCCACGTTCTCGTTCGTCTCGAGCCATTCGGCAACGGCAACCGCGTTGCTCACGTGGCGCTCCACACGCAAGCTCAGGGTTTCGATGCCCTGGGCAATGAGGAAGGCGTTGAACGGTGCCACGGCCGAGCCAAGGTCGCGCAGCAACTGCACGCGTGCCTTGAGGATGTAGGCCAGGTTGGCGCCCAAGGCGCTGCCCACACCCAAATCGCGGGCGTACACCAAACCGTTGTAGGTGACATCCGGGGTGTTGAAGCCGGGGAACTTCTCCGGGTTGGTGGCGAAGTCGAACTTGCCGCCGTCGACAATCACTCCGGCGATGGCACTGCCGTGGCCGCCCAGGTACTTGGTGGCGGAGTGGATGACAATGTCGGCACCCCATTCCAGCGGTCGGATCAGGTACGGGGTTGCCAGGGTGTTGTCCACCAGCAGCGGCACCCCTGCCTCGTGGGCGATGGCGCTGATGTTCTCAATGTCCAGCACGTCTTGGCGCGGGTTTGACACAACCTCACCGAAGAAGGCCTTGGTGTTGGGACGGACCGCAGCACGCCATTCATCCAGGTTGTCGGGGTCGGAGACGAACGTGACCTCGATGCCGAGCTTCTTCAGGCTGTGGGCAAACAGATTGTAGGTGCCGCCGTAGATGCTGGGGCTGGAAACAATGTGGTCGCCTGCTTCTGCCAGGTTCAAGATGGCGAACGTGGTTGCCGCCTGGCCCGAGGCGAGCAGGAGTGCTGCCACGCCGCCTTCCAGACTGGCAATGCGCTGTTCGACGGCGTCCTGGGTGGGGTTGCCGATGCGGGTGTAAATCGGTTCCAGCTCTGCCAACGCGAACCGGGCAGCGGCGCTCTCGGCCGAGGGAAAAACAAAGGATGTTGTCTGGTAGATCGGCAGGGCGCGTGCCCCTGTGGTGACGTCCGGCTCCTGGCCTGCGTGGATCTGACGGGTTTCAAATGACCAACCGTTGCTCATGGTTGAATTCCTTCACACTAGAGGCCTGCGGTAAAAAACCCTCCAACGCAGCATGCGTGAAGGGCTTTCGACTCGATGGCCCGCGCTTGCACTGGAACCGGGCGGCTCAGTGCCAGGTCTTCACCCGGGGCACCCCACCGCGGAAGGAGGGTTGCCGGTCAGCGAGCCGGGGCTTGTCGCTGACACTCATGACCTACATCCAGTGTGGAAGATCCCTTCAGGCGCCGCAAGATTGTGACGAGTTTATGACCTTGGCCGAAGATCTGCTTGAAATATGCGCCAAAAAGTGGCACCGGCTGAATTTATGAACCATTCCACCACCGTGAGTGCGCAGCTGATGAGACTTGGAGCCCCACACGTCGCATCAGCTGCGCACTCACCGAATTGCCAGGACCTGGAACTACTTTCCCAGGCCCGCGCGGCGCAGAGCCTCGGCCATGGCGGTGTTGGCCGATGGTTGAGGCGTTGCGGGGCGTGCTGGACGGTCGCCGCCTTGTCGGGCGGAGTCCTGACCCGGGGTGCGCCTCTGCCCCGCACCCCGTGACTCTGCCGCACCCTGCTTGGGAGTTAGCCGCCCGGGGGTGCGGGCGGCGGGGGTGCGGGAGTCGGCGTCGAACTTCCTCGAAGACGTATCGGCGGCGTCATCCAGACGCAGCGTGAGGGAAATGCGCTTGCGTTCGGGCTCCACTTCCAGAACCTTTACGCGGACCACCTGGCCGGACTTGACCACAGTATGAGGGTCCGAGACGAAGGAGTTGCTCATGGCCGAGACGTGCACCAGCCCGTCCTGGTGCACGCCAATGTCCACGAACGCGCCAAACGCCGCTACATTGGAGACGGTTCCTTCCAGGATCATGCCGGGGCGAAGATCGGTGATCTTCTCAATGCCGTCCGTGAACGCGGCTGTTTCAAAGCGGGGCCGGGGATCGCGGCCAGGCTTCTGCAGTTCGGTCACAATGTCGGCAACTGTGGGCAGGCCAAAGGTGCCGTCCACGAAGTCGGCCGGGTTGACCGAGGACACAGCCCCAACGCCGGCAGAAATCTCGGCTGATGTGGCACCCACCGTGGCAAGGATCTTGCGGGCCACGCCGTACGCTTCGGGGTGCACGCTGGAGGCATCCAACGGTTCCGCTCCCCCGGTGATGCGCAGGAATCCCGCACATTGTTCAAACGCCTTGGGACCAAGCCGGGCCACCTTGAGCAGTTCGCGGCGCTTGTTGAACGGGCCGTGCTCGTTCCTGTGCGCCACAATGTTCTCGCTCAACAGCGGTCCGACGCCGGCCACCCTCGCCAGCAGTGCCGGGGAGGCGGTGTTCAGGTCCACGCCCACGGCGTTCACGCAGTCTTCCACCACCGCGTCCAGGGACCGTTCCAGTTTGGCCGGGGTGAGGTCGTGCTGGTACTGGCCCACGCCAATGGATTTGGGATCGATCTTCACCAGTTCCGCCAGCGGATCCTGCAACCGGCGGGCGATGGACACGGCCCCACGCAAGGACACATCCATGCCGGGCAGTTCGGCACTGGCCAGGGCCGACGCCGAGTACACCGAGGCTCCCGCTTCGGAGACAACAAGCTTGATGACTTGGCGGTCCGGGGCTGTGCGCTTGAGCTCGGCGACAAGTTCGGCGGCCAATTTGTCCGTCTCCCGGCTGGCTGTTCCGTTGCCAATGGCAATCAGCTCAACGCCATGCTTGTTGGCCAGGGCCACGAGGGTGGCAAGGGATTCGTTCCATTTCCGGGCGGGCGCGTGCGGGTAGATGGTTTCCGTTGCGGCAACCTTGCCGGTGCCATCCACCACGGCAACCTTGACGCCGGTGCGCAGTCCCGGATCCAGACCCAGGGTTGCGCGGTTTCCGGCCGGTGCCGCCAACAAGACGTCTCGGAGGTTTGCCGCGAAGACGCGCACCGATTCCTCCTCGGCGCTTTGGAACAGCCGCACGCGCAGGTCAACCGAAAGGCGGGTCAGGATGCGCGTGCGCCAGGCAAGTCGGGCGCTGGTCATGAGCCAGCTGTCCGCTGCCCGGCCGGATTCGGCGATGCCCAGGGAGTGCGCCACGGCATTTTCGTAGCGGGAACGTGCCAGGGCGGCGGCGTCGGCGTCACGGGTGTCGGCCTCGGCCAAATCCAGGCCCAGCACGCCGTCTTTTTCGCCGCGCAGCAGCGCCAGGACACGGTGGCTGGGCAGCGTGTGCGGGGGTTGGGAGAAGTCAAAGTAGTCCTTGAACTTTTCGCCCGCCGCATCCTTGCCCGTTTTGACAGTTGAGCGCAGGCGCCCAGTTTTCCAGAGCCGCTCGCGCAACTCCCCCACCAGCGCAGCGTCCTGGCCGGCACGTTCAATGAGAATGGCCCGCGCTCCGGCCAAGGCGTCATCCGCCGAGGCAACACCGCGGGCCGCATCAACGAAGGTGTCCGCCTCCACGGACGGGAAGCGGGAGGGATCGGCCAGCAAGGCGTCCAGCAGGGGCTCCAAACCAGCCTCACGGGCGGCGTCGGCCTTGGTTTTGCGCGTGGATTTGTACGGCAGGTAGAGATCTTCCAACTCCGACTTGGTGGCGGCGGCATCGATGGTGCGGCGCAGGGCGGGAGTGAGCTTGCCGAGCCCGTGGATGGTCTCCAGCACTGTCAGGCGCCGGGCCTCCAGTTCGCGCAGGTAGCGCAGCCGCTCCTCAAGGTCGCGGAGCTGGGTGTCATCCAGGGTGCCGGTGACTTCTTTTCTGTACCGGGCAATAAAGGGGACGCTGGCGCCGTCGTCCATCAGGCCAATCGCAGCGCGAACCTGGGCCGGGCGGACTCCCAACTCGGCAGCGATCCCTGCGCTGATTCGTTCAGCAAGGGCAGCGGCGGTGGGCAGGGTCAGCGGGGCGTTTCCAGTATCAGTCACACCCCAATTCTGCCCCACCCGCGGGGACACCAAACACCCTTGAGATGGTACGTCCCATGTGCCTTAGGCAACGCTAAGTCGAGACACCGATCACAAAGTGCCAAGATGAAGTCATGCGAATGGATCATGTTTCTTACGCCAGTGAATCAGACGGATTGGCTGCCACTACGGAGCGAATCGCGACCGCCCTCGGGGTCGATGCAGTGCGCGGAGGAATTCATCCGCGCTTCGGCACCCGCAATATGATTATTCCCCTCACCGACCACCATTATGTGGAAATTGTTGAGTGCCTTAATCACCCCGCTTCGGACAAGGCGCCGTTCGGCCAGGCCGTCAAGGCGCGGTCAGCGGCCGGAGGAGGCTGGATGGGGTGGTGCGTCGCCGTTGACGATCTCACCCCCTTCGAGGAACGCCTGGGCCGCAGCGCCGTCCCCGGCAACAGGAAGTTCCCCGACGGCCAAGAATTGGTGTGGCAGCAGATTGGTATCAAGGGCCTCATTGCCGACCCCCAGGTGCCGTACATGCTCAAATGGGAGGGCGATCCCAGCTTGCACCCGTCGCTGGCACGCGAATCCACGGTGAGGCTCTCCTCGCTGACCATCGCCGGCAGCGCCGAACGCGTCACCGAGTGGCTGGGCGAACCCGTCGAGGCCCCCCTGGATGACGTCGCCGTGGAGTGGATCGCCCCGCGCGGCACCCCCGGCATCATGAGCGTCACCTTCGAGACAGCTCACGGCCCGGTCACCATCTAGCGTTTCTGTCGAATCACAATGGGGGCCCCAGCCCTCAGGGTCCCCTGGCCGAGGTGAGGGAGCGGCTGGGGAGGCACCCTCCCCTTGTGGGCGGGTGCCGTTTACGTTTGCGCCATGGGGGCTCGGCGCCTGGCTAGCCTCCGAAGCCCAGGGCCGGACCCAGCGTGAACGCGGCGATGTCCACCAGGGCGTGGGCCACCACCAGCGGCGCCACCCGGCCGTACTTTTTGTACACCCAGCCAAACAGCAGGCCCATCAGGACGTTGCCAAGGAACGGGCCAAAGCCTTGATACAGGTGGTAACTGCCGCGCAGCAGCGCGCTGAGCGTGATCGCCGCCCAGGGCCCGAGCCCGATCTTCTCCAGCCGGCCCAGCAGATACCCGTTGAGGATGACTTCCTCCAGCACGCCGGCACGAATGGCGGAGAGCACCAGCACGGGAATGGTCCACCAATACTGGTTCAAGGCGCTGGGAATGATCTCGGTGGTGATGCCCATGGCCCGCCCGGCCGCGTAGATCCCCAGCGACGGCACGCCGATGATGACCAGCAGCGCCAGCGCCCCGAACCCGTCGCGGAAGGGATGGCGCCAATCCAGCCCGATGCTCCGAAACACCGACTTCCCGGGCTCGGCCAGCAGGTAAAAGACCAGCATGACGGGCACCAGCGCAAAGAAGATGTCCAGCAGCTGATACGTCAGGTCAAAGAATTCGCGGTTGTTGCGCACCACGTTCAGCGTTGAGGTGCCCTGCGCAATGGGCGCGCGGCTCATCTTCTCCAGCAGCGACACCACCGAGTACACGGCAGACTGCCCCACTGAGACACCCAGCACCAGCAGCACCTCGGTGATCAGCCGCCGCCGCGACTTCACGCCCCACCCCTGATGGTCTGCCCCTTGATGCTCGACGCCGGGCACGGCACCTGGGGATGTTGGGGCTGGGACGGCTGGTCCGGCGTCGTGCCTGGCAGCTGTGGACGGGCGTTCGCTCATGCACTCCATCATGCCCCCGCCGGCTGCGTTCAGCCAGACGGCGTGGCCGCGGCCGCGGCCCTAGGTTGGTTCAGCGGAGGTCGCAGGCGGCCATGGCACGTTCGACTGCTGCCAGCGCGGCTTGCACATCGTGCTCGTCGGTGGAGAAGTTGCTGACCGAAATGCGCAAGATGTCCCTGCCGGCCCAATGCGAGCCCGACATCCATGCCGTGCCGTCGGCAATAATGTGCTCGGTGATGCGCCGGGTCCGTTCATCGGAGCCAAAACCAACGCACACCTGGGTGAAGACCACCTCGTTGACCACCTCGACGCCGGGCATGGCAGCGAGCGCTTGGGCGAAGGACTGGGCCCGCGCCACCAGGCCGTCAACCAGGTCTTCAACCCCTGAAGTACCCAAGGAACGCAGCGCCGCCCAGACCGGCACGCCACGGGCACGGCGGGAAAATTCGGGCACCTTCTCAAACGGGTCACCCGGTCCGTGGTCGTCCCTGACCAAGTAGCTGGTGTGCACACCAAAGACTGAACGCACCACCTGCGGACGCGAAACAATGGCCACACCGCAGTCATAGGGCACATTGAGGGTCTTGTGGGCATCCGTGGCCCACGAGTCGCAATCCGCCAATCCTTCCACCAGATGGCGGTGTGTGCGGCTCGCCGCCGCCCACAAGCCAAATGCCCCGTCCACATGCACCCAGGCACCACGGCCGTGGGCAAGGGCAGCGGCCTCCGTGAAAGGGTCACTGGCCCCCGAATGCAGATTTCCGGCCTGAAGGCACACAATGGCCGGACCCGATACAGCATCCATAGTCTCGGCCAGTGCGCCGGGAATCAGACACCCCTGCGCGTCGGCGGCAACCTCGATGGGCCTGCCCAGTCCCAGGTACTTCAGCACCAAGTCCACGGAGGCGTGGCGGTCCCGGCCGACAAAAACGTTGATGCGCGGGGATCCGCTCAAACCCTCGGCCGCGACGTCCCAACCCACCCCATCCAGGACGAATTGCCTGGCAGCGGCCAGCCCCACAAAATTTGATCCGGTGGCGCCGGTGGTGAACCCCACATCCGCACCGGCGGGAAGTCCCAGCAGGTCCAGGAGCCACCGACCCGCGATCTCTTCCGCCGCAGCAGTTGCTGGCGTGGCATAACGCAGTGCGGCGTTTTGGTCCCAGGCGCTGACAAGCCAGTCCGCAGCCATGGCGGCCGGGAGCGTCCCGCCCATGACCCAGCCAAAGAAGCGCCCGGCAGGAATCGCCATGAGGCCCGGTTCTGCGAGCCGGGCCAATTCGTCCACGACGGCGGCCGCATCGATGGGCAGTTCCTGCAGGGGCATCGAGAAGCGGGCAAGCAACTGCTCGGCGTCCTGCCGGGGCCCGATGGGGCGGCTGGGCAGGGAATCAATCCAGCGATTTGCATGCTCTTGTGCACGTGCAAGGGCTGGCGCATATTCACCGGGTCGAGCTGGCATGCTCACAGTGTACGCTCCCGAAAAGCAGGACTTAAGGGTTCCGCCGAAGTAGTTTGCCGAGCTTGCGAGGTTGGGCTTGCGAGGCTGGAGAGGACGTGGGGATAGGCTCTAGGGCATGAGCGCGCCACGCAAGATCATCATGATCCGCCACGGACAGTCGGCAGCCAATGTTGACCAAACGCTGTACAACAGGATTCCCGATTACCGGATCCCGCTGACCGAGCTGGGCGTGGCCCAGGCCAGGGCGGCCGGGGAAAGGGTGCGGCGGCAATTGGACGGGCAAAAGGTGTGCGTCTACGTCTCCCCCTACCTGCGGGCCTATCAAACGCTTGAAGCCCTGAACTTGGGTGACCTGGTGGAACGGACCATCGAGGAGCCGCGGCTGCGTGAACAGGACTGGGCCAACTTTCAAAACCCGGCGGAGATTGCCGATCAAAAGGAACTTCGCAACGCCTACGGCCACTTCTTCTACCGGTTCCGTGAGGGCGAATCGGGCTCGGATGTGTACGACAGGGTGTCCTCCTTCATGGAGACCCTGTACAGGCATTGGTCCAAGCCGGACTACGCCCCCAACACCTTGCTGGTCACGCACGGGTTGACGATGCGTTTGTTTTGCATGCGCTGGTTCCACTGGTCGGTGGAGTACTTTGAGTCCTTGAACAATCCGGAGAACGCCGAGGTCCGCACACTCATCCGGACCGGGCAGCAGTACGCCCTGGACAGCAACTTTGCGCAGTGGACCCAGGCCGATCCGTCCAAGACGGTGCTGGACGCCCCGGACCACATTTGGTGAGCCGCCCCGGACCATTACGCAACACTTCGCTGGCCTAATTGGCATCAGACGGCAACCTTAGGGTAGCCTTGCCCGAGAGCTGAGGCACACCTCAGCTTTTTACGTCTTTGGAACACCGGAGTATTTGGGTGCTTGCAACACTTGTCATCGGCCTGCGTGAAGGTCTTGAGGCCGCACTGATAGTGGGCATGATTGCTGCTTTTCTGCGCCGCAATGGCCAGCCCCTCAAGCCCATGTGGCTCGGTGTTGGCGCAGCAGTACTCCTGAGCGCCCTGGTGGGCATCACCTTGGAACTGATCTCCGCGGCACTCCCCCAGCAGCAGCAAGAAGCCATGGAAACGGTCATCGGCGCCGTGGCGGTGGTGATTGTGACCTTCATGATCCTGTGGATGAGCAAGAATTCGCGCTCCATGAAATCCACCCTGGAGGCCCATGCCGGCTCTGCCTTGAAGGGCGGCTCGGTGTTTGCCTTGGCCGGCATGGCCTTTTTGGCAGTGCTGCGCGAGGGTATTGAAACGGCTGTCTTCATGGTGGCCGCTTTCCAGTCATCGTTGAACCCGCTGAGCGCCGGGCTGGGTGCGCTGCTGGGCCTGGCCATCGCCTCCGGTGTGGGGTTCCTGCTGTTCCGCGGGGCCATCAAGCTCAACCTCGCCAAGTTCTTCAAGGCCACGGGCGTGTTCCTGGTGTTCGTCGCCGCCGGGCTCGTCATGAAGTCCCTGCGCACCGCCCACGAAGCCGGCTGGATCAACATCGGCCAGGACATCACCGTCAACCTCGCCTGGCTGGCCCCCCACGGCAGCGCCCGGGCAGCCATCCTCACCGGCGTGTTCGGCATCCCGAACGATCCCCGCGTGGTGGAGCTGCTGGGCTGGGCCCTGTACTTGATCCCCATGCTGGCCTTCATCCTGTGGCCGCGCACCTGGCGCCCCAGCGCCGCCTCCTTGCCGCGCCTGCAATTCATCGCTGCCGGAACGCTCACCGTTGCCGCCCTGGTGCTGGTTTTGGCCGCCCCTGTGGCCATTCCCAGCGCCCCCTCGGCAACAAGTACGACGCCGTTACGTTCGTCTGCGGGGCAGCCGGCGGGTTCGCTGCGGCTCGCCCCAGGGGACGGAAAAACCCTCGTGGTGACCTCCGCGGACGGCACCGAAGCCAGCTACGAGCTGACCAGCCACGGCACCGAGTCCCATGCCGGACGCACCGCCACCGTCTCCACAGCAGCCGCCTCCAACGCGACGGAGGCCGAGCCTGCCAAGGTATCAGCAGACATGCTGAGCGAGCTCAACGGCGGCAGGATGCCGGTGGGCATCAGCCCCGCCAAGAACCCCGGCCCCTTCGCCGCAAGCTGGAACCACAAGGGCAGCATCACCGTGTGGCTCGTCAACCACCAAGTGATCGACGCCGTGAACACCCAGGGCGCAACCCTGACATTGAGCGGGGGCGGCTTGGCCACCTCCCGCACCATTGCCGTTGCGGGCGAAGGCGGCTGGCATGTGCCCGAAAAGCATGTCACCGCCGCCGTCACCGAACTGAGCAGTTTTGAATCCGCTGCGGCTGAGAACGTCCTGTGGTCTCGCTACCTGCCTGCAGTGTTCCTGGTGGCCGCCCTGATGCTGCTTGTCACGGCCCGGCGCAACCGCCGCCAGCTGCTCATCACGGCACCCTCACCCTAATTCCGTACCACCCACCCCTGGCGCCCCGCGCGCCAGCCACTTGGTGCTCCCCTTTTTTTGCACACACCCTCCCCTCCCCTCTTGCCAAAGGACACACATGTCTTCCTTGCCCACCCGCACCCTGCGCTCCAAGACTGCAGTACTGCTCACCGGGGCAACAGTGCTCGCCCTCTCCCTGGCCGCGTGCGGCAGCGCAACACCCCAGGGCCAGGCCGGTGCCGCCAAGGGTGGCGCCGCACCCGTCAGCAATGGCGCCGCCCAGATCGCTGTCAGCGTTGAAAAGGTCAACGGCGACGAGCAGTGCGTCCCGGACTTCTCCAACGCCCCTGCGGGACCCGTCACCTTCACCATCTCCAACAAGGACGCCTCCGGTGTCAGCGAGGTGGAGCTACTCAGCGACAAGCGCATCCTGGGCGAACGTGAAAACGTCATTCCGGGCCTGAAGGCCGTCAGCTTTACCGTGACGCTGGCAGGTGGCGAGTACCAGCTGTACTGCCCAGGCGCCGTCACCGAGTCCAAGGCGTTTACCGTCAGCGGTGGCGCCGCAACGGCAGCCGCCAATGGTGTCAGCGAAAAGTTGATGGAGGGCACCGACGGCTACGCCAAGTACGTTTCCGGCCAGGTGGACAGCCTGGTGCTGGCCGTCGCAGCCCTGCAAAAGGCCGTTGACTCCGGCGATGTTGCCGCCAGCCAGAAGGCTTATGCCCAGGCGCGCCCGTTCTTTGAGCGCATCGAACCGGTGGCGGAGAGCTTCCCCGATCTGGACCCCGCCCTTGACTTGCGTGTGGCCGACGTCGAGCCCGGGACCGAATGGACAGGTTTCCACCCACTGGAAAAGGACCTCTTTGAGGCCAAGGCCATCACGGAGAAGTCAAAGGCCCTTGCCGCCGGCATTGTGAAGAACGTGGGCACCCTGAAGACGCTCACGGCCGAGCTGGAAACCAAGGGCTCCTACAAGCCCGAGGAACTGGCCAACGGTGCCAGCGGCCTGCTCGAGGAAGTCCAGTCCTCCAAGATCACCGGTGAGGAAGAGGCCTACTCCAAGCTGGACCTGGTCGATTTCGCCGCCAACATTGAGGGCTCGCAGCAGGCGTTTGAGTACTTGAAGCCGGCCCTGAAAGACATTGACGCAACGCTGAGCGAGCAGATCACCACCCAGTTCGAGACCGTCAACACCGCCCTGGCCGGGTACAAGGATGCTGGTGCCCTGGGTGGTTTCAAGGCGTACACGGAAGAGCTGAAGAAGTCCGACGCCGCCAAGCTCACGCAGTTGATCCAGTCGCTGCAGGCACCGTTGGCGAAGATTTCCGAGAAAGTGGCGACTGTCTGATGACCGAGCCCACGGAGCCGACGGCTGGGGTTTCGCGCCGGAAATTCTTTAGCGGATCCGCAGCCCTGGCCGGTGCGGGCGGCATGGCCCTGGGGGTGGCCGGCGCCCTGGCATCAGGTGCCGCCGCCTCCGCACCCACCGAGCCCGTGTCCGATGTGGAACGCATGGCGGCGCGGGCCACCCTGTCCTACCCGTTTTATGGGGAGCACCAGGGCGGGATCGACACTCCCCCGCAGGACCATCTGGTGTTTACGGCCTTTGACGTGACAGCCACGAGCCCCACCGAGCTGCAATTGGTGCTGGCCAAATGGTCGGCGGCCATGGCCGAGATGACATCCGGTGCGCCCGTGGGCAAGGTGGAGCCGGGCCGGGAACAGGCCATTCCCGGGGACACCGGTGAGGCCACCGACATGGGGCCGCAGGGCCTGACCCTCACCTTGGGTTTTGGGCCGTCCCTCTTCGATGACAGATTTGGCCTGGCCCCGTTCAAGCCCGCCGACTTTGCCCAGCTGCCAGCCATGGCCGGGGAGTCGCTCGACCCGGCCCTGACCGGCGGGGACCTGTGCATCCAGGCCTGTGCCAACGATCCGCAGGTGGCGTACCATGCGGTGCGCAATCTGGCGCGCATGGCACGAACCATGGTCAAGACCAAGTGGACTGTCCTAGGTTTTGGGCGCGCCTCCGCCGGAGCAAACCAAACCACGCCACGGAATTTGATGGGTTTCAAGGACGGCACCCGCAATGTCAAGGACGCCGTGGATCTTGATGCGCATGTGTGGGTGGGCGAGGAAGCCGGTCAGCCGTGGATGGTGGGCGGAAGTTACCTGGTGGCCCGCAAGATCCACATGCTCATTGAGACCTGGGATGAGGACACTATTGGGGATCAGCAGAGCATCTTTGGCCGCACCAAAGGCGAGGGCGCACCGCTGTCAGGGACCAGGGAACACGACGTGCCCGACTTTCACGCGACGGTTGCCGGGGCGCCGGCCATTGCACCGGATTCCCACATTGCCTTGGTGGCCCATGAAAACAATGGGGGCACCAAGATCCTGCGCCGCGGCTATAACTTCACCGACGGGCTCGACGCCGTGGGCCGGTTGGACGCCGGGTTGATGTTCCTGAGTTTCCAAAAGAACCCCGAACAATTCGCCACTTTACAGCGCAAATTGGGCAGTTCCGACAGGCTCAATGAGTACATCCGCCACGTGGGATCGGGTGTTTTTGCCGTTCCGGCAGGGCTCCCCGCGGCAGGAAGCTACTACGGCAAGGAATTCTTCGCCTAGGCCGCAAGCACCAAAAGCTGCGGCGCCCCAGCCTGATGGTTGGGGTGCCGCAGCTTTTTTGTGCGGATCTACAGTTGTGGCGCCACAATCACGTTGGTGCCAGCTTCGGTGAACGCGGTGAGCTGCTCCGGGGTGATGCGGGAATCCGTAATCAGGTTGCGGAAATCGTGCTCCTCCATGGTGGCGAAGGCACGCTTGCCGATCTTGGAGGCGTCAGCCAGGATGTAGGCCTCCGAGGCCCGCCGGGCCATGCGGGAATTCACCGAAGCCTCGCCCTCATCATTGGTGGTGGGGCCGGCACCGGGCTCAATGCCGTTCACACCAATGAAGGCGAAGTCCAGGGCCACCCGCTGCAAAATCGAGTCGGCGTAGGGTCCCACCAGCTCGTAGGAGCGCGGGTTGACAATGCCACCGGTGACCATGATCTTAAAGTTGGGCCTGATGGCCAGCTGCGCCGCAATGTTAATGGCGTTGGTGACCACAGTCAGTGTTGGCCTGTTGGATTGCACCATCAAGTCTTCGCGGGTGGAGAGCACCTGCGCCAGCGCTGTGCTGGTGGTTCCACCACACAGCCCAATAACTGCACCCTTGGGGATCAGGGCACTCGCGGCGTGCGCAATCTGCTGCTTTTCCTCGGCAAAATCGTCACGGTTGTACCGGCCCGGCAAGTCATAAGAAACAGAACCACTCGTTGCACCGCCGCGGGTACGCGTCAGCAGGCGCTCGTTGGCCAAGGAGTCCAAATCGCGCCGTGCCGTTGCCGGGGAAACGCCCAGCTTCTCCACAATCTCATCGACCTCCACATGGCCGTCGGCGGCCAGGATGTCCAAGATTGCAGTGAGTCGTTCAGTTCTGTTCATGTGTTTCTCCCCGTGACGGCCAGCGGCCATCGCGTTTAGTTATCCGATTTCCCGGCGCCGGCAAACAAGTCCAGCAACCGTGCAACTTCAGGGACCAGGGCCGTGCGTCCGGCACCCAAGTACTTACGTGAATCTACTACAGCCGGGTTGGCATCTAGGTACTCGCGAACGGCGCGCGTAAAGAAACCGTTCAGGTGGGTGGAGACGTTGATCTTGGTCATGCCTGCTGCGATGGCTGCCACGATCATCTCATCCGCCACGCCGGAGGAGCCGTGGAGCACCAACGGCACATCCAAAGCTGCCTTCAACTCGGCAATGCGCAGCAAATTCAAGGCCGCGCTGCGCTCCGTCATGGCGTGCGAGGAGCCCACGGCAACAGCCAGGGCATCCACACCGGTTGCTGCCACAAAGGCTGCCGCTTCGGTGGGATCCGTCAGCACGCCCGGCGCATGGGCACCATCCTTGCCGCCGACCTTGCCCAGCTCGGCTTCAACGTAGACGCCGCGCGCGTGGGCGTAGGCTGCCACGCGGGCCGTGACCTCAACGTTTTGCTCGTACTCAAAGTGCGCGCCGTCATACATGATGGAGCCAAAACCCAAGTCCACGGCCTCGTAGGCCAGCGCCTCATCCTCGGCATGGTCCAGGTGCACGGCCACCGGAACGCTCGCTCGCCGGGCTGCCGCCAACGTTGCCGCAGCCACCGGCTCCAGTCCGCCATGGAACTTGGCGCAGTTCTCCGAGATCTGCAAGATGACCGGGCGGCCCGCAGCCTCGGCTCCGCCAATCAATCCCTCAATGGTTTCCAAGTGGATCACGTTGAACGCGCCCTGGCCAATGCCGGCCGCAGCGGCCAGGTTCATGATGTCGCGGGTGTTTGTCAAAGCCATGAAAGATGTTCCTTAGTGGTCTGTGATGATGAGTTGTTGGGCCAGCTCGTTGTACTGCGGGGAAATCTCCCCGGCGCCTGGCATGAGCACAGCTGCTGCGCTCCACGAGGTGGCGGCGCGCAAAATCTCGCGCAAGTCTTCAACCCCGTTGGCAAGGGCGACGGCGGCAGCACTCACCGCTGCGTCGCCGGCACCTGTGGGGTTGCCGCTCAACGGTGCGGGCAATTTTGCCTGGAGGTACCGGCTGGGGGCGTCGGCACTGAAGGCGAGCATGCCTTCCTCACCAACACTGACCAGCACGCGCTTGGCACCCAAATCCATCAGTTTGCGGGCGGCACTGACAAGGTTGCTCTCGCCAACGGCTTCCATCAACTCGTGGTTGTTGGGTTTGAGCAGGTCTGCACCGGCCTTGGCCGCGGCCAGAATGCCGCTTCCGGAGGTGTCAACGATGGCCGGCACTCCCGCGGCGTGGGCCAGGGCCACCAGGGCCGGGTAGAAGTCGGCGGGCGCCTGCTCCGGGAGGGAGCCCGAACCGACCAGCACGCCCGGCTTGCGCACGCCGTCGGCCGTCTGAACGCCGGCCAGGTTATCCACGACGGCGGCGGCAAGCGCCTGCCATTCGGCGCCGCTCAGGGCAGGACCCACCTCGTTGAAAATGCTGGTGGTGTTGCCGTGCGCGGTGTCCACGAGGGCAATGGTGCGCCTCGTGGCAGCGCTTACCGGGACAAGGTGGTGCAGGATCCCGGCTGCCAGCAGGTCCGCACGCAACTGCTCCCCCGCCGGGCCGCCAGCCGTGGCAATCGCGAGCGTTGGGTGCCCCAGCTGGTGCGCCACGCGGGAAACGTTCAGGCCCTTGCCGCCGGCCCGGTACAGCGGGGTGGGAACACGGTGGGAGGAGCCCAGATGTACGCCATCCACCGTGTACGTGACGTCAACAGCCGGGTTGGGGGTGACGGTGAGGACTACATTGTTGGCGCTCACGCCTGCTTCTTCCCCGGCGCCAGGGATCCGGCACTGAGGCTGCGTGCCTTCAACGCTGATCCAATGAGTCCGGCATTTTCACCCAGGGCAGCATGAACATAGCGGGGGCGGCGGTGGAAGGTCAGGAGTTCATCCACACGTGCCGCCAGCGGCTCAAAGAGTGCAGGGCCGGCCATGGACAGGCCGCCGCCGAGGACTACTGTTTCGGTGCCCAGGATGGAAACGCATTGTGCAATGCTGAAGGCCAGTGCGTGGATGGCGTCATGCCAGATGGTTTTTGCCGCTACATCCCCTGCCGCGGCGAGGGCGATGACTTCGCGTGCACCGTGCACAGCTTCTCCCGTAACTTCTCCATACCGGCGCGCAATGGCACCGGCGGATCCCAGAGATTCCATGATCACGAGGCTGCCATCCGGGCCTGGCACCATGGCGTGGCCGATCTCCCCTGCGTAACCACCACCGGCGATTCGCTTGCCGTCACACAAAATCGCTCCGGCAATACCGGTGCCGATGACCAGGATGAGCACGTCTTTTTCGCCCGCGGCTGCCCCCAAATGGAATTCAGCTTCACCGGCCATGCTGACGTCGTGGCCAAAACCGACGGGCAGGCCCAAGGCCTGCTCCAACGTTGCCGTGAAGAGGAAGTCGCGCCAGCCCAGGTTGGAAGAGTAGATGCCGATGCCGGCATCCTCGTCCACAATGCCCGGAACGGTGACGCCCACGGCGCCGATAGTCAGCTCCGGGTGGGCTGCCCGGTACTCGGCCGTCAGCTCAACAATCCTGGCGCAGACGCTCTCCCCGGAGCGGGCGCCGTCGAGCGGTGTTGGATGGCGTTGCAGATCGCGCACCTCAACCTCACCGTGGCTTAGATCGCCCAAGATCATGCCCACCTTCATGTCGGTGCCGCCCACGTCAAAGGCCAGTACGGCGTCGAGCATAGGGACGTCGGTGGCAGCGTTGGCGGGCAGCGTTTCGGATTCGCCCGCACGGTTTATCAAAGTATTCATGAAGGTAATTTCTTTGTAGAAGGCAAATACCGGTGGCACTATCTGGTGCGGACCCGCTGTTCATGGACAAACATCAGGCACGCCACTTCGCAGGGAGGTGGCGTGCCTAACATTTTAGCCAGAAATCCGTCCAGACCGGCGATTGGGCCCACAAGCCCGAGGGCCCCGTTTCAAGTCGCGTCAGCGGCTTGAAACGGGAGGACTTGGGGACTAGTCGCCCAGGATGACCGAGCGGGTGAGGTTGCGCGGCAGGTCCGGGTTCATGCCGCGGGCACGTGCGCGCTCCAGGGTGACGCGGTGGACGCGGGCCAGTTCGGCCAGCGGGTGCACGGTGGTGTTGATGTACAGCGCGCCGGTCTTGACCATGTCGCGGTCCAGGCCCTCGGGCTGCTCGCCAAACATCCAGGTGACGCGGTTCGGGGCGGCGATGGAGATGGGGCCGTGGCGGTATTCCTTGGCCGGGTAGGACTCGGTCCAGCCCTGCACGGCTTCACGCATCTTCAGGCCGGCCTCGTGCGCCAGGCCTACGGTCCAGCCGGTGCCCAGGAAGGTGAACTGCTCGGCGTCGATCAGTTCCTGCTCCACGGGAGCGATAACACTGGCCTTGGCATCCTCGACGGCGTCGCTGAGGTCAACGCCAATGCTCGTCAACAGGTAGGTCAGTGCCGTAGTGGCGAAGCGGGTCTGCACCACTGACTGCTCATCGGCGTACGGCAGTTCCACAATGGCGTCTGCCAGGGTCATGATCGGGGAGGTGATGTCACCAACCAGGGCAACTGTGCGCACAGTGCCCTTGATGGCCGTGAGGATTTCCAGCACCTCTGTGGTGGTGCCCGAACGGGTAATGGCAACCACTGCGTCGTAGCCGCGCTCGGCGCCAAGGAATGCCTCAGAAGCGGCGAACGCGTCGGTGACGCCTTTTCCTGCCGCCTCACGGGCTGTGGCGTAGCTCTGGGCCATGAACCACGATGTACCGCAACCAATCACTGCCACGCGCTGCCCATCGGCAGGCAACAGGTTCTCACTCTTTGCCTGGGCAATTGCCTGAGCCCATACTTCGGGCTGGCTGGTGAGCTCAGCATCCATAAAGGGGCCAAGTTGGGTGTTTTCGCTCATGCTGCGCATTCTCCTTGTTTAGCGGCTTCTGGTGACACATTCTTCTGGCCTCCAGAAGCTCTCCGGGTTGTGCACCAGCCTAGCACATAATGATTACAACGACCATGAAAACGTCACTATCAATCACTTGTACTCCAGCGGCGGATGAGCCACCTCGGGCCGGGGGTCACATTATTTCCACCCTCGAAATAGAGAGTGCCCACTGGACACGATCATGTAATGTTATCCATAACAGTGTGAGCTGGATCATGTTTAGTCCAATAAACGCTGAAATTCGCATCACCAATCAAGTGCGCAGACCGCCACTTGGACCGCAAAAAGTTATTCAAGGAGCTCTTGATGTCACTCGCTCGACACCAACGCAAGTGGTTGGGGATAGGGATCGCCGGCGCCGTCATGGCTGGCACCATCGTCCCCCTCGCTGCGGCCATTCCTGCCGTCGCGGCAGACGGAACGGCGGTGATCTCCTCGGCAACACTCTCCGTTGAGGTCTCCACCGCGTTCCCCCAGGCGTTGAAATACACGCTCGCTGGAAAGACCATGACAGGCGCCACCGCCGTCGCCACCAAAATGCGCATCAATGGCACTGACCAGAACGTCACCGTGACATCCGCGCTCAACGTCAGCGGCAAGTCGATCGACTACAACATCACGGTGCCCGGCATGGACGGCGTGACCATGTTGGCCAGGCTCTCCGTGGATAAGAACGTACTGACGTTCAACATCACCGAAATCAAGGAAACCGGCACTGGGCGGGTCAACCGCATCCAGATCATGGATCAGGACCTGGTCACCCTCTCCTCCACCGAGGCCGGAGCCTCCGTGGCCTCGGCAGTGATCTCCACCGACCGCGCCATCTCCGGTGACACCATCACCGCCGTGAACGCCGCAACAGCAATTGACGCAGCCGCGAAGACGTCCATGATGGCCATTGCCAACAACGCCAATCTGGCCGCCGGCTTTGAGAGCAACTCGCTGTACGACGGCGCCTGGTCCCCCGAGGACAACGCCCTGGCAGCCACCGAGAAGGGCCGCTTTTGGCGCCAGGTCAAGGCCGACGGCGTCAACAAGAAGGTGGGTATCTCCTCCGGTGCCTGGCTGTACCGAGCCAAGGACTCCACCGAAACCGAGCCCCTGCCCGAGGCCAAGGTCATCATCACTCTTGACGCCAACGCTGATGGAACTGTCAACTGGCAAGACGGCGCCATCGCCTCCCGCGATGTTCAATACAAGCCCAAGGGTTGGGAAGATGTGAAGAACCGCGTGGTTCAGAACATCCCGTTCAACTTTGCCAGCCAGGCCACCAACCCGTTCCTGCGCACCCTTGACGACGTCAAGCACACCGCTTTGGCCACGGACGGCCTGGGCCAGTACTCCCTGTTGAAGGGTTTCACCTCGGAAGGCCACGACTCGGCCAACACCGACTTCAGCGGCAACTGGAACGAACGCGCCGGCGGCATCAAGGACATGAACTCGCTCCTGGTGCAGGCCAAAGAATACGGCGCAACGTTCACGGTGCACATGAACAACACCGAGGCGTACCCGGAATCCAAGGCCTTTAGTGACACCTTCATCAAGCAGCCTCCCGGAAAAGGCTGGAACTGGCTCGAACAGTCCTACTACATCGACCAGCGTCGCGATGTCCTCTCCGGTGACCAGAACGCGCGCATTGCCGGTCTCGATGAAGCCGCCGACGACAACCTGACCGCGAACTACATTGACGTGTACTACGAGTCCGGCTGGATCGGTGAGCGCCTCCAGCGCAACATCATGGACAACGGTTTCTCTGTTTCCTCCGAGTTCGCCAACTCCATGGTGCGCAACAACACCTGGTCCCACTGGGCAGTTGATGAAAAATACGGTGGATCCACGCTCAAGGGCTGGAACTCGGAAATCATCCGCTTCGCCCAGAACACCCAGCGAGACATCTGGAACCCGGACCCCCGCCTGGGCACCCAACACATCATTGAGTGGCAGGGCTGGACCGGCCAGAACGACTACAACGCGTTCCTGAAAAACGTGTGGGACAACAACGTCCCGGTAAAGTTCCTCCAGCAGCAGGAAATCAAGACGTGGACGCCCGCGGCGATCACGCTCGAGAACAACCTGAGCGTGACGGGAACATCGCTGGAGAACCGCATCATCACCCAGAAGGGTGTGAAGGTCCTTGAAGGACACAACTACCTCTTGCCGTGGGCCAGCGAAATGGTGGAGTTCGGCGAAACCGCCACCAATGACACCAACAAGCAGACCAAGCTGTACAACTACAGCCTCGCCGGTGGAGCCCAGACATGGACCCTGCTGCCGGAGTTTGCGAACCAGACCACTTTGAAGCTCTATGAGCTCACGGACCAGGGCCGCAAGTTGGTCGGCGACGTGGCCGTCACCGGGGGCAAGGTCAACTTGAACCCGAAGGCCAACACGGCCTACGTTTTGGTACCCACCACACCGTTGGCCACCACGCCCGCCATTTCCGCCTCTGAAACTGTTCTCCCCAACGCAAGCACCAACTGGGGTTACGGCATCGGAGTCAACGATCCCGGCTTCAACTCCGGCACCCTGGCCGCATGGAACCCGCAGGGCAATGTGACCCTGGAGCGTTCCGCCAAGGGCCTGACGTCCGCCCGCTTGGGGGACGGTGCTTCCAGCGTCACCCAGACTCTGGGCGCGCTCACCAAGGGCACCTATTCCGTCAGCGCATGGATTGAAATCGATCCAACACTGGCCAGCGTGGAGAAGTTCCCGCGCGGCAAACGTGACACCACGCTCAGCGCCACTGTTTCCGGCTCTCCGGCAGTCACCAACACGCTCACCTCTTCGAGCCTGTTCAACACTGTTGCCGCAGACCAGAAGAACCGCACCTACAGCCAACGCGTGAGCGTTCTGGTTGATGTGAAGAACGACGGCGACAAGCCCGTTCTGAAGATCTCCACCGGTGCGGGCACCACTGCCGTCCTGGTTGATGATATTCGTGTGGTCAAGACCGCAAAGGTCACGGCAGCCAACGTGGGCCAGGGTGGCGCCACTGGTGTGGTTCTTGCCGAAGACTTTGAAAACGTTGACCAGGGCTGGGGCCCGTTCGTCAAGGGCAATGCAGGCGGCAACACCGACCCGCGCACCCACCTGGCCCCGATTCATGCACCGTTCACTCAAAAGGGCTGGAACGGCAAGGTCATGGATGACGTTTTGAACGGCAACTTCTCCTTGCACGCCCATGAGGAAAACAGCGGCCTAGTGTACCGGACCACTCCGGCAACAGTGAAGTTCACCCCCGGCCACGATTACGAAATCGCCTTCAACTACCAGTCAACCAAGGCCAATGAGTACTCCTGGGTTGGTGGCTACGACGGCGCAGCCGGAGCGGTCCAGACCCAGTCCACCCCGTTCCCGGCACAGTTTACAACCACCCGCTGGGTGCAGAAATTCACGGCCAGCGCTTGTGGCGACAGCTACGTTGGTTTGCTGCGCACAGGTTCCACAGCATCAGATCTGTCTCTGGACAATCTGCTGGTCCGCGACCTGGGTGTATCAACAACCACCCCGGCCTGCGCCCAACTGTCGCTGGGTCAAACCGGACCCATCATTGAACAGGGCACTGACAACGAGTTCACCACTACCCTGGTGTCCAACGAGCCGGCACCCGTCTCCAACGCTGCGGTCTCCCTGAATCTGCCGGCGGGCTGGACGGCAACGCCCACCACCTCGGCAACCGCCGCAACACTGGCACCAGGAGCAAAGCTCATCACCAAGTGGAATGTTTTGGCACCGGCCTCCGCCGACGGCAACTACAACATCACGGCCAACTCCGTGTACACCACCACTGTTGATCCGATCGGTGTGCGCAAGGCTGAATCCATCCTGGGTGTTTACACCATGCCGCACCCGCCCACCGTTGACACCTTTGCCTCCGACATGCAGTGGATCGGCACCCCCGCCAACGGTTGGGGACCTGCCGAGAAGGATCTGACCAACGGTGAGCAGGGCGAGAAGGACGGCCCGGCCCTCATGCTTGACGGCAAGCCCTATGCCAAGGGCCTGGGCGTTCACGCAGCGTCAACCATCAAGTACTTTGTTGGTGCACAGTGCTCAAGGTTCACTGCCGTCATTGGCATTGATGATTTCCAGGCAACCCGCGGATCTGTGATCTTCAAGGTTCTTGGCGACGGCACTGAACTCTACAACTCCGGCATCTTGACAGGCGCCTCGGCGGCGCTGCCGATCAACGTTGACCTGAAGGGCGCCAAGTACATCGACCTGGTGGTTGACGCCAACGGCAGCAACGGAAATGACTGGGCTGACTGGGCAGATGCCAAGTTTGCGTGCTCCGATGATGCACCCGCGATCGCTCTGGCCCCCGTGGTCAGCCCCGCCGGACCTCTGGAGCAGGGCAAGTCCTACACAGTCACCGTTGGTGATTTGAAGGCCGCCACGGAGGCCACGTTCTCCCTAGGCACCACCGTGCTGGGCAAGGCCACAGCAACTGCGGCTGGCGTTGCCACCTACACCTACAAGGTTGCCGCCGATGCAGCTTTGGGTGCCGGCACCATCAACGTTGCAGGCACTGACAGCAACGGGAAAGCAGCCACAGGTTCTGTGGCTGTCAGCATTGTGGGCGCTCCGCCTGCTGCGCCCACCAAGGACAGCTTCGCGTCCGACCTTCAGTTCGTGGGCACGCCCGTGAATGAATGGGGACCTGTTGAGCGCGACCTGAACAACGGTGAAGATGCCGCCGGTGACGGAACTCCCATCACCATTGACACCAAGGTCTATGCGAAGGGACTTGGCGTTCACGCCGATTCCAGCATCAGCTACTACCTTGGCGCCCAGTGCACCACCTTCAGTGCAGTGGTTGGCATTGATGATGCGAAGCTGACCAAGGCCCACCGCGGCAACGTGGTCTTCACAGTGGTGGGAGACGGCAAGACCCTTGCCACCTCACCGCAGCTGACTGTTGACAGCGAAGGCTACAAGTTCAATGTTGATGTCACGGGTGTCCGCTACATCGATTTGAACGCTGCCAAGATCAAGGTTGCCGGTTTGAACGGTGACGAGTGGGCTGACTGGGCAGATGCCAAGTTCAGCTGCAGCACAACGGTTCCGACCGCTACGCCGTCAGCAACACCGTCGGCCACACCGAGTGCGACGCCTTCGGCCACGCCGAGCGCAACGCCTTCGGCCACGCCGAGCGCAACGCCTTCGGCAACGCCGAGCGCAACGCCTTCGGCAACGCCGAGCGCAACGCCGAGCGCCAGCGGCACGCCGTCGACCGTTCCCACCAACACCGCCAGTGGCAGCGTTAGCGATGCAACTGTGGCAGCGGGCGGGAACCTGACCATCACGGGGAAGAACTTTAAGCCCGGCACCACGGCAACGTTCACGCTGCACTCGGAGCCGGTCCTGTTGGGCACTTCGGTGGTTGCGGCAGATGGCACAGTCACCTTGACCACCCAGCTGCCCGCCAACGTACCTGCTGGCGAGCACATGGTAGTCATTGCCGGCACCAGCGCCGAGGGCAAATCAGTGGAGGTCAGCATTGCACTGACAGTCACCGGCAGCGGTGCCAGCCAGCCCGCCACCGCGGGGGCAGCCACAACAGCCGCAACCGCAGATGACCTGGCCAGCACAGGCGCCAACGGGGTCCTCCCGATCCTGGCCTTTGCGTTGCTGGCCTTGTTTGCAGGAGCGGCAACCATCTTGGTTCGCCGCCGCCGCAGCCATGGCTAAGCGGTAGCTCCTGGCAACTGACCCGCAGTAGTGGTCGAAAATCTCCCCGAAACGGGCTATTTTCAGCCACTACTGCGGGTTACTTGTTTTTGCAGGGACGCGCCCCCGCACGGACCCCCGCGCAGCACATGGCACCGCATGGCATCGCATGGCATCGCGACCGTTTCTGCTGCGGCGCCCCGTTCCGCTTTCTGCACCCCGTTAACGGGGCGCCAGAAGCGGAACGGGGCGCCTTTTTCGTGAGCCCCGGCGGATCGTCACTTGTTCCCGCCCCGTGCTCGTGATGCCAGCCTGTGGATACCTTAAAAAGTTGTCCACAGATCCGGTTTTGCCCCTGTTGCACCACCGCACGCAATGGCACGCTGAATGGCATGGGCACACCACGCTTGATCCGGGCAGCCGACTTTGAACGCATCGGCCAGGACCCGCGCGAACTCGCCAAACTCACCAACAAGGGTGAACTGGTCCGCCTTCGCCGTGGCATCTATGTTCGCTCGAAAGACTGGGCTGATTTGGATCCGTCCTCGCGATACGGGCTGTGGGCTCTGGCATTCCAATGCCTCACCGATGCCGCACCGATCTTCTGCCACGCGAGCGCAGCCCTTGTGTGGGGACTGTGGATACTGGGAACACCCAGGAGGTTGCATGTCCTCACGGCTTCGACCGATGGTGGGCGCAGCCGAAACACCATCGAGCGTCACCGCGGCCAGATGAGCACCGGCGTGGTCCAATGTGGGCCTGTCCTGCTGACGGACAAACTGACCACCACCATGCAACTGATCTCCTCCCTGCGGTTCCCGTACGCTGTCGCTGTCTGTGATTCCAGCCTGCACACGGCCCGGGAGCCCAACGGCACCAACCTCTTCACGCGTCCCGGAGACCTGGGCGGGGTAAATCAGGAATGTTCATGGTCCAACGAGGTGCCCCAGGGCCAGCCCCTGGTGGTCAACGAGCTGCTGGCTGCAGCCAGCCTCCTGCCCTCACGGGCCGCCCGCCAAAGGGCCACGGCAGTCATCGAATTCAGCTCCGGGCTCTCCGGGTCCGCCGGCGAATCACTGAGCCGAGTCCGGATGCATGAGTTGGGCTTCCCTGCCCCTGTTCTGCAGCAAAGGTTTGTGCTGCGTGAGGGCAACAACGCATTCGTGGACTTTTGGTTCAAGGAGCAACAGACGGCCGGAGAATTTGACGGATTGGGAAAGTACCTTCGTCAAGATTGGGGCGGCGGTTTGTCCCTTGAGCAACGGATCATGGCCGAAAAGAGGCGGGAGGACCAGATTCGTGCCCAAGGTGCCAGGTTTGTGCGGTGGACCTGGGCGGAAATGATGGACCGTGATTGCTTCCAGCTGCTGCTCCGGCAAGCGGGCCTCCCACAGAAGTAGATGAACGGCGGCGGAGCACGCAACAACGGCGCCCGTTCCGCTTCTGGCACCCGGTTGACGGGGCGCCAGAAGCGGAACGGGGCGCGTTCTTCACATGGTGCAGCCATCCAGAGGCGGAACGGGGCGCGTTGTTCGTGCAAACGGGCCGCTACACCTCGCGGAGCCCTGCACGCCACACGGCGGCCGTCATGGGAATGCCGGGGCGGTACGCCAAATGGGTGGCCGAGGGCGCCTTGAGCATGTGCAGGTCCGCCCGGTGCCCCACGGCGAGTGAGCCAACGGCCCGCTGCCCGTCCTCATCGGCACCCGATTCCCGGCCCAGGGCCAGCGCTCCCCCATACGTTGCAGCCCGAACTGCCTGATGCACGCTCAGACCCATCTGCAGCACAGCCGTTGTCACACAAAACGCCATGGAAGAGGTGTAGGAGGTGCCCGGATTGCAATTCGAGGCAATGGCAATCTGCACCCCGGCATCCACGAGTTGCTTGGCGGGGGCCAGCGGCGCCCGGGTTGATAAATCACAGGCCGGCAGCACTGTGGCCACTGTCCCCCGCACGCCACGACTGCCGGAAGGCGCAGCAGCATCCCAGCCGGACCACGAATCCGACAGCAGGGCAACATCGGCATCGCTGAGGTAGTTCACGTGGTCCACGCTGGCCGCGCCAAACTTCACGGCAAGCTTCACGCCGTCGCCGTGGCCCAGCTGGTTGCCGTGAACACGCAGCCCCAGCCCGGCATCGCGGCAGGCAGCAAGCACCGCTGCGGACTGCTCCGGGTTGAAGGCGCCGCGCTCACAAAACACGTCGGCCCAGCTCACGTACGGCCGCACGGCGTCGAGCATCTCTGTGCACACCAGCTCTGTATACGCGTCGGCGTCCATGCCCGCCGGGACCAGATGGGCACCCAGAAAAGTGACCTGATCGGCCACGGTGGAGGCGATCCGGGCGCTGCGCCGCTCATGCTCCACATCCAGGCCGTATCCGGTTTTAGTTTCCAAATACGTGGTGCCCTGCGACACCGCCTCCGCCACCCGACCCATCGCCATGCGGGTGAGGTCGTAGTCGCTGGCCGCTCGGGTGGCGTTCACCGAGACGGCAATCCCACCGGCACTGTAGCTCTCCCCCGCCATGCGCGCCTCAAATTCGGCCGTCCGGTCTCCGGCAAAGATCAGGTGGCTGTGCGAGTCCACCCAGCCCGGCAGGACGGCCCTGCCTTGCGCGTCGGTGGCGGTGTCGGCGGCGGGCGCGTGCACGGCGTCGCCAATCCACGCAATCCGCTCCCCCTCCAGCACCACCGCCGCATTGCGCCGGGTGCCCTGCTCGTGGTCCTGCGTCATCAATTCACCGATGTTGGTGATCAGTTCACTCATGCCCTTAGAGTACGACGCCGGAGGGCCGGGCCGGGTGCCTGCGCTGCGGTGGGCGTCTGGCATGGCAGACCCGGCCCTGTTCTGTGGGGCTCCTCCATGCAATACTGCTGGGGTGAACCAACACCTTGAGCGTCCCGGAACTGCCCTGTTGATCATCGACCTGCAAAAGGACGTGCTGGCACAGTGTGTTGACACGACCGGGGTGCTGGCCCGCACCGCTGTGCTCATTGGCCGGGCGCGTGCGTCGCAGCTTCCGGTCATCTTCGTCCAGCACGAGGAGCCGGACATGCCCCGGCACAGCAGCGGCTGGGAGCTGGACCCCTCCCTGCCCGTGCAGCCGGGCGACGCGCTGGTGTTCAAGAGCTACCGGGATTCCTTCGAGGACACCACACTCGCTGCGGAGCTGGCGCGCCTGGACGTGGGCAGGCTCATCGTGGCCGGCGCGCAGTCCGACTACTGTGTGCGCACCACGGCCCACCGCGCGGCCATCGAGGGCTACGACCTTGTCCTGGTCAGCGACTGCCACACCACCGAGGACACCGAATTTGGCGGGGTTCCGGTGACGGGTGAACAGATAGTGGCGCACACCAACCAGTACTTCAGCGGACTTGACTACCCGGGAGGCAGCTACGGCATCGCCACGCACCTTGCGGTGGCGCTGGCCTAGCCGGCAGCAAAACTGCCAGCCAACAGCATAACCGCCGGTGTCCGGCATGGCAGACACCGGCGGCAGGGGTCGTCTTGCGGCTGGGGGCGCCCAGAGCGGACAATGGATTTCATGACTGCCGTTTCCCTGTTGGCCTTTGCCGGCCTGTGCCTCATGCTCGCCCTGATTCCCGGCCCCGACACCTTTCTGGTGCTGCGCATTTCCCTGAACCGTGCCGGCGCCGGCATTGCCGCCGCCACCGGATCAGGCGTGGGTGCCCTGGTGTGGGCCGCCTTGGTGGGCGTTGGCCTGGCGGCCATCCTGGAACAGTCGGCCGAAGTGTTCCGGTGGCTGAAGATTGCCGGTGGGCTGTACCTGCTCTACCTGGGCGTATCGTCCTTTTTGAAAGCCCGGAAGGCAGCCAAGGAAGGCATGGCCGCCGGACATGACGGCCAGCAACCGCTGCGCTACAGCACCAAGGCGGCCTTTGGCTCGGGTTTGGTCTCCACGCTGCTCAATCCCAAGGTTGGCCTCTTCTACTTGGCCGTGGTGCCACAGTTCATTCCGCACGGCGGCAACACCCTGGCCATGGCCATGGTCCTGGGCCTGACCCTGGCCGTGATCGGCACCCTGTACCTGACAATCATCGCGTTTGTGGCGTACAAGGCCATGAAATGGCTGCGCAAACCCAAGGTCAACACGCTCATTGAACGCATCAGCAGCGGCATCCTTGCCGTGCTCGGTGTGGGTGTCATGGCCTCCGGCGCCACGAGCTAGGACCTAGTCTAGGCTGGCTCGTTGCGGGCTCAGCGCCGCCGCGAGGGCGGCATCACCTGCTGCTGGCTCCCCCGTGAGAAGCCCGGCGGCCACGGTGGCCAGGGCGGCCGAGGTTTGAATGCCGTAACCGCCCTGTCCGGCCAGCCAAAAGAAGTCAGGCACGGAGCCGTCGAAGCCCACCACCGGCAGGCCGTCCGCCGGATGGGTGCGCAGCCCCGTCCATGAACGTTCGACGCCGGTAATCCCCAAGCTGGTCACGGCGTTGATGCGATGGATGAGTTCGGCGATGTCCGCCGCCGCCACGTGAGCGTCCCCGGGCTCGGTGGGCACGGACTCGCACGGGGAGATCAGCAGGTGCCCGCCGTCGGGCCGGTAGTAGAAGGACTCGTCGGCGGGCTCCACCATGGGACCGGCAGGGTTGGCCGGCGTCGTGGTGGAAACTATGGCCACGCTGCGCCGGTGCGGGACCAAACCGCGGGGGCGCACCCCAAACACGGCGGCAACCCGGTCAGCCCAGGCCCCGGCAGCGTTCACCACAATGCCCGCAGTGATGGTGTGCTCCCCCGCCACCACCGCAAAACCGTGGACCAGCCCACTTGCTGCGGTGACGGGCGCCTCCGTCAGCAGCACGGCACCGGCGGCCTCGGCCTGGCTGCGGTAGAACTCCACGAGCGCCGGCACATCCACCTCCATGGCCGTGTCATCCAGAACGGCAGCCGCAAACGTCTCCGGGCGCAGGTCGGGGCTGAGCTTCATGGTTTCACCGTGGCCCAGCGGCACCAAATTCGCATTCCCGGCAGCCAAGGCGTGAACCTCTGCCTCGGAGCCCACAGTGATCAGCGGCCGGGGCTTGAGAATGGGCGCAGCCAGGCTGGCGGAAATCTCACGCACCATGGCAATGCTGCGCCGGGTCAGTTCCTGGATGGGTGCCGGGCCGTAGCTTGGCTGCATCTGTCGGGCCGACCGCGAGGAGCTGTGAAACGCCAGGGACGCCTCGGCCTCCACCACAACCACCGACACCGACGGGGCCAACCGCCAGGCCAGGGACAGTCCGGCAATCCCGCCACCAATGATCAATACCTGCGCATCCATGGCGCCATCTTGGCACACTGTGCGCCGCCACCGCCAACTCGCGACGGGCACATAGACTATAAGGAATTCCAAGCTTGCCCACTACTTCCCCTGCAATTCCCACGCACAAAGAGAGCCCATGAACAGTTGTTGCAGTCCTGCCGGCCGACCCGAACTTCACGCTCACACCCCAGCGGCCCCGCAGACGTTTTTGCTCAGTGTTCCACCGCGCACGGCCGGCGCCGCTCTTGCAGAGGTCTCCATTCCGGCGGGCACTTTTGCCATGGGTGATCCATTTGATGAGGGGTACCCGGCCGACGGCGAAACCCCCGTCCACCAGGTTGATGTGTCCGCCTTCAGCATCGACACCACGGCCGTCAGCAACGCCTCCTTCGCAGCGTTCATTGACGCCACCGGCTACCGGAGCGAATCGGAGCTTTACGGCACCTCGGCCGTATTCCACCTGGCCGTGCAGGCTCGGAAGACCGATATTTTAGGGCCCGCTGCTGGTACACCCTGGTGGCTGAATGTGCGCGGCGCAGACTGGGCACACCCGGCCGGGCCGCTGTCATCGTGGCAGGACATCCCCAACCATCCCGTCACGCAGGTCTCCCACACGGACGCCCTGGCTTACTGTGCCTGGGCGGGGCGGGCCCTGCCCACCGAGGCCCAGTGGGAGTACGCGGCCCGGGGCGGACTGGAGCAAGCCCGCTACCCGTGGGGCAATGAACTGCACGGCACCGATCCGGCCGGCGGACTTGTGCATAACTGCAATATTTGGCAGGGCACCTTCCCCACCGAGAACACGCTCGACGACGGTTTCCTCACCACGGCACCCGTCGACAGCTTTGAGCCCAACGGGTACGGGCTGTACCAAACCAGCGGGAATGTGTGGGAATGGTGTGCCGACTGGTTCCTGCCCAAGTACTACAAGGGCTGCCTCGCCAAGGGCACCATGATGGATCCCGAAGGACCCACCGTGGGACGTGGCCGCGTCATGCGCGGCGGTTCCTACCTGTGCCACGACTCCTATTGCAACCGCTACCGGCTGGCCGCTAGGAGTTCGAACACCCCCGACTCTGCCAGCGGCAACCTGGGGTTCAGGACAGTCGCGGCCTAGCTTCTGCCCCGTCCGTCCCCGAACTGTGACGCACTTGTTGCTATGGAAAGCGCTTACTTTCCTCGATTTACAGCAACGACTGCGTCACAGACGGGGGGCGGAGTTTGGCACGAGGGTGAGAATGGTGGCGTCGTCGGCCACCTCGCCAATGCGGCCCTGGTGAACGCGCAGCTCATGCAGCAGCCCCAGCGCATCGGCGGTGTTGCTGGTGCGGGCCAGGAATTCCGCAGGTCCCGCCACCAGGCCAAGGTCGACGGCGCGCCAGGCTCCGTCGGTGGCCATCACCATGAGCTCGGGCGCACCCAGCTGCACCACATGGGCGTGGTCCGCCGCTTCGGCCTCGCGCCGTGCCACCCAGAGCCGGCCGGGGGTGTTGCGCAACTCCCTATCAAGCTTGAGTTGTGCCAGCCGTTCGGCCGGTTCGACGGCGCTGATCCCCGCGTCGGCGAGCTCGGCCCGCACCAGGTGGGTGGCGCCGTCGGACGTGCGCACCACAACTGTGCAATCAGCCAGGCTCGCGATTTCCACGCCGTAGTCATTGAGCTGGGCCACGGACAGGGCCGCGCTGGGGAACCTGACATGCTCGTCCCCCACCAGGGCTGCGGCCGTGGCGTCAATAGCGGCCAGCGCCCCCGTGATGAGTGCCCGCGCCCCGTGCCGGTCATGGGGCGCCTTGGCCAACACGGCGGTCAGCTCATGCGCCAGCCACTGCGGATTCGAGGCCGCCGGCAGCCCCAGGGGTTCCAGCAAGGTGGTGGCCCCGTCAATAATCCAGGCATTGGGGCCATTGAATCCACAGCTGTCCTCAATGACGTGGGCGTCGCCCTCAAACTGCACGCGCGCACGGATGTCCCAGGCAAAAGTCATGGTTTCATCTTGCCATGGGGACGCACTTTGCCGCTGCGGACACTGAGTCCTGAACCTATGCGTGGAACCCAGGTCGAGTTCTGCGCATAAACACCTATGCGCAGAACCCACCGTGGGTTCTGCGCATAAGTTCCGGCCATGACGCCGTCTAAAGCAGCTGCCGCCTATTTGGTCCCGCGGGCGGCGACGAACGCGCGGACGCAGGCTTCGACGTCGTCGGCGCTATGGGCTGCCGAGAGCTGCACGCGGATGCGGGCTGCACCGCGCGGAACAACCGGGAAGCTGAACGCCGTGACGAACACGCCGTGATCCAGCATGGAATCAGCCACGCGGGCAGCTTCCACAGCGTCACCAAACATGACCGGGACAATGGCGTGCTCGCCGGGCAGCAGTTCGAAGCCTTCCTCGGTCATGCGGCTGCGGAACAAGTTGGCATTCTCGAACAGGCGCGTGCGCAGCTCGCCGGAGCCCGCCACCAGTTCCAGTGCCTTCAGGGTTGCCGCCACGATGGCCGGTGCCAGCGAGTTGGAGAAGAGGTACGGGCGGGCCTTTTGGCGCAGCATGGCGACGATCTCGCCGCGGCCGGCAACGTAGCCGCCGGATGCCCCGCCCAGTGCCTTGCCGAAGGTGCCGGTGTAAATGTCCACACGGTCCGAAACTCCTGCGTGCTCGGGGGTGCCTGCTCCGGTGGCGCCCATGAAGCCCACGGCGTGGGAGTCATCGACCATGACCAGGGCGTCGTACTTGTCGGCCAGATCGCAGATGGCTTCCAGCGGGGCCAGGAAACCGTCCATGGAGAAGACGCCGTCGGTGACGATGATGGTGCGGCGGGCACCTGCGCCATCATTCATGGCAGCCGCTGCCTGCAGCTGGGTTTCCAAGTCCGCCATGTCCTGGTTGGCGTAGCGGAAGCGGGCGGCCTTGGACAGGCGGATGCCGTCAATGATGGAGGCATGGTTCAGGGAGTCGGAGATGATGGCATCCTGGGCCCCGAACAGGGACTCGAACACGCCACCGTTGGCGTCAAAGCAGGACGAGAAGAGGATGGTGTCCTCGGTGCCCAGGAATGCGGAGACTGCCGATTCCAGCTGCAGGTGCAGGTCCTGGGTGCCGCAGATGAAGCGGACGCTGGCCATGCCGAAGCCGCGCTCGTCCATGGCTGTCTTGGCGGCGTCGATAATGGCGGGGTGGTCGGCCAGGCCAAGGTAGTTGTTGGCGCAGAAGTTCAGCACGGGGGCTGTGGCGCCGTCGAGCGGGCCGGCCTGCACGTGGCTGGACTGGGCGGAGGTGATTTGGCGTTCGGTCTTGAACAGGCCGGCGGTGCGGATCTCTGCCAGCTCGGCGGTGAGCGCATCTTTCATGGCGGTGTACATGGGACTCCTTGGGTACGTGGGGGAAGGTGCGGACGACGGCGGAAGGTTGGCTCCCGGCGTCGTGCTGGGAAAGATGGAGGTGCTAGGAGAAGACTGACCAGTCAAGGACAACTTTGCCGCCGCGGCCGGACTTGGCTATTTCGAAGGCCTGCTCCCATTCTGTGGCGGGCAGGACGTCTGTGACAACACCGGCGACGGCTTTGCGCAGCACGGGGTTGGAGGAGAGCATGGCGCTCATGGCGTACCAGGTCTCAAACATTTCGCGCCCGTAGATGCCCTTGAGGGTGAGCATGTGGGTGACAACCTTGCCCCAGTTGATGTCGATGGCTGAGCTCGGCAGGCCCAGCATGGCGATGCGGCCGCCGTGGTTCATGTTGTCGATCATCTCCGGCAGGGCCGTGGGGTGGCCGGACATTTCCAGGCCGATGTCGAAGCCTTCACGCATGCCCAATTGCAGCTGCGCTTCCTTCAGTCGGGTGGTGGCGACGTTGACGGCCAGGTCGGCACCCATGGCGGCGGCCATGGCCAGGCGCGGTTCGGAGACGTCTGTGATGGCGATTTTGCGGGCACCGGCGTGGCGGGCGACGGCGATGGCCATCAGGCCGATGGGTCCGGCACCCGTGATGAGCACGTCCTCGCCGACCAGGCCGAAGCTCAGCGCCGTGTGGACGGCGTTGCCCAGCGGGTCAAAGATGGCGCCCAGTTCGGGGGTGATGGAGGGGTCGTGGTGGACCCAGACGTTGGATTCGGGGATGACCACGTACTCGGCAAACGCGCCGTCGCGCTGCACGCCCACGGAGATGGTGTTGATGCACATGTGGCGCCGTCCCGCGCGGCAGTTTCGGCACATGCCGCACACCACGTGGCCTTCGCCGGAGACCTTGTCCCCCACCTTGACGTCATTGACCTCGGCACCCACTTCCACCACTTCACCGTAGAACTCGTGGCCCGCAATGAGGGGGGCGTTGATGGTGGCCGCAGCCCAGGCGTCCCAGGCCAGGATGTGCAGGTCGGTGCCGCACAGGCCAGTGGTGGCAACCTTGATTTTGACGTCCCGCAGACCGGTTTCGGGTTCGGGGCGTTCAACGAGTTCGAACCCGGCGTGTGCTCCGGACTTGTACAGTGCTTTCATGGCGGGCAATCCTTTGGTGGTGGTGTGCTTTCCATTACAGCCGCCAAAACCGTTTAGCACAATCGATAATTTCTCCACTGACGATTAAGTATTTGCTAAATGGTAGTGTGGTGGCGTGGAACTTCATCAACTTCAAATGCTGCGTGAACTGGGCGAACTGGGCAGCGTCAAGGCCGTGGCCGAGACCTTGTCCGTCACCTCCTCGGCCGTATCCCAACAAATTTCCCTGCTGCAACGCCAGGTGGACACCCCGCTCACGCGCAAGGACGGGCGCAACCTGGTCCTCACCGAGGCCGGCCAGGTACTGGCGGATGCCGGCGCCGATGTCATCAACGCGATGGCCAAGGCGCACGCGGCGATCGGGGCGTACCAGAGCGACCGCCACGGTTCGGTGTCCATCTCCGGCTTCCACTCCGCCGGGCAGGCGTTGTTCGCACCGCTGGTCAGCCGGCTGGCCCAGATGCGGGCACCCTCTTCCGGCGCGGGGACGGATGGCGGCCGTACGGATGGCAGTACCGATGCCGCGGACGACGGCGGCACCCCGGCGGGACTGCCGGGGTGCGGTGCGCCGCGGGTCAGGTTGAGCGATGAAGACGTGGCCCAGCACGACTTCCCGGCGCTGTGCGCGAAGTATGACCTAGTTCTTGCACACCGGATGGACCACAGCCCGCCCTGGCCCGAGCAGCAGATCAAGGTCATCCCGCTGGCCCATGAACCCCTGGACGTGGCCCTGGCGATTGACCACCCCTTGGCGGGGAAGGAAACCCTGACCCCGGCGGATGTGGTCAACTATCCCTGGGTCACCAGCCGCAGCGGGTACTCCCCCGCGGATGTGCTGGTGGCGGTGGGTGCCATGGCGAGCATGCCCGTGAATGTGGTGCACAGGATCAACGACTACTCGACGGTTGCGGCACTCGTGTCCACGGGCGATGTGATTGGCCTGCTCCCCCGGTACACCTCAAGCCCGGCCCTGAATTCCGGCGTCGCCCTGCGCCCACTGGCCGGGATCAACACCAAGCGGCGCATCGATTTGCTGGTGCGCCCGGAAAACCTGAAACGCGAATCCGTCATGATGGTGGCCAAGGCGTTGGCGGAAGTCATGGCGGAGCTGACCGGCGACTAATTTCGACAGGCTCAATCGCCGGTACCACACTCCAACGCAGTGAGGGCGTGCCAAACTGGCCGCGGCGCATGAAATTTCATACGCCGTGGCCAGCTTGGCACGCCCTCGGCGCAAGTAGCCCGGATGTGAGCGGGCGTTGAGTTAGCGGGCCGGCTGGCCGGCGTTGAAGTACGCCACGAGCTCGGCCGGGAGTTCGGGCACTGTCAGGGCGCCTCCGTCGGACCGCAACGACTGGGTGGCCAGAACACCGGCAGCAACCGAGGCGCGGGCCGCGATCGGAGAGGTCTCGGTGGCGCCGCCGTCGCGGGCAAAGCGCAGGAACTCCGCAATCAGCAAGGGATCAGCGCCGCCATGTCCGCCGTCGCCGTCACGGATCTCAACCTCCATGTCCGGGGCCACATAGCCGTTCTGGCTGCGCGTGTTCCAAACCTTAATAACGTCCCCGGGGCCGTCGCCAAAGTTCTCAATCCTGCCCTTGGTGCCAATGACCGTGTAGTTGCGCCAGTAATCCGGGGTGAAATGGCACTGCTGGTAGGAGGCCAGGGCGCCGTTGTCCAGCTCCATCTGCATCATGGAGATGTCCTCGACGTCGATGATTGGGTTCAGGTCCGTCTGCTCGGCGGGCGGCCAATTCTCCAGTGAGAACCAGTCCCCCATGCGCCGATCCGTGTTGTCCCTGCGCGAGGTGACATCGCCATACACCGCCAAGTCCCCAATGGCGGAGACCCGCTTGGTGTAACCACCGGCCAACCAGTGGATCACATCAATGTCATGGGCACCCTTTTGCAGCAAAAGGGACGTGGTGTTGGCACGCTCGGCATGCCAATCCTTGAAGTAGTAGTCGCCACCGTTACCCACAAAATGGCGGCACCACACAGCCTTCACCTCACCAATGGTGCCCGACTGGATCAACTCACGCATCTGAACCACCACCGGCATGTGGCGCATATTGTGGCCCACATAGAGCCGGGTGCCGGTCTCAAACGCTGTACTCAAAATCGCGTCGGCTGCCTCCAATGTCACATCCAGAGGCTTCTCACAGAAGGTGGGGATGCCAGCCTTGAGCGTCTGCACGGCCACCTCGGCGTGACGGTTGTCGGGCGTCAGCACCAACACGGCGTCCAGCCCGGCCGCCAACAACTCGTTCAAATCGGAGGTGATGACTGCGCCGGGAATCTTCGCCGCAGCATCGGCACGCCCCCGTTCGGAAACATCACACACCATCACCACAGCAGAACCCTGACCCGGCTTGTGCACCTGCTTCCACAGCGACGCCCGCAACCCAAAACCAACAATCCCAATACGCATATCCCGCACGGCCTGCTCATTGTCTGGCACGGCCTGAACCAAATCTGTCACAACACAACTTCTCTCTTGTTCATCAAAAAATCGAAAATTAGGGGGCGCCCGGGGCGGAATCGCGCACAAAAAGTCGCCAAGGAAATTCCAGGACCTGATGCGGTTTGGTGGGGTCCTGAGCCCGTTCCACCAGGAAATCTGCCAGGCCGGCGTAAAAATCGGTGGGGCCAATGGTGGTCAGCGAAGGCGTCATGACCTCGCCGGCCATGGTGTTGCCAATACCCATCACCACCACATCATCGGGCACCGCCAACCTGAGCCGCTCGGCGGCATGAACGGCTGCGATCGCCGCGAAGTCGGAGGTGGCGAAGATGGCAGTGGGCGGGTCGGGCACCTGCAGCAGGGCGACGGCCGCCTGGTAGGCACTCACCTCGTCCTTCTCGAAGGTGGCCACATAGTCCTGCCGGAATTCAATGCCTGCCCGCTCAAGTCCGGCCACGTAGGCCCGGTACCTCGTGGGGCCGGAAGCGGTCAGGCTGCCGGAGGTGGTCAGTGCCGCCACCTTGGTGTGACTGGCTGTCAGGTGGTCCATGGCATGGTCCATGGAGTCTCCGGCCAAGGACCGGATCACATCGAAGCCCTGCGGTTCCAAGGTTTCGCTGAAGACCACCAAGTTGTTGCTCAGCGCCAATTCGGCGAGGAGCTCGGCGTCGCCCGGGCGTTCCGCAGCATCGATGAAGATGACGTCGGCGCCTTGGCGTTTGATGGCCGTGCGCCAATCCGTGTCGGCGAGAATCATGGGGGTGATGCCGGCGGGGGCAACCGCTGCACCAACAGCTTTGCTGACCGACAAAGACCAAGGGTCCGAAAGCATGGTCAAAGAGAGCATCATCAGGTTGGACTTGCCAGTCCGGATGGTCCGGGCCGCCTGGTTGGGCCGGTAGCCCAGCCTGCTTGCCGCAGCGTGGACGCGCTGGGCGGTTGCCGGTGAAATCCCGGAACCGTTTCCCTTGGTGCGTCCGGCCAGGACGTAGGAAACCGTCGCTGTGGAGACACCTGCCTCCGCAGCCACTGTCTTAATGGTGGGCCGCATCATCTCATCTGCCTCCTTGCTGCCGGTTGGAACTGGGGATGGTGTGGGTTGCCGGCACGCCGCGGCGGCGTACCGGCAACCCACGGGTTATCTGGCGTGCTGGTTACTTGATGGGCTGCAGCTTGAAGACCGGGGCCTGCGGGTCCAGCTGGGCTTGGTACTCTTCTCGCATCTTGTCGCCGCCCTCTGCCTTCCAACGCTTCAACACGTCAGCATGCTCGGAAACCTTGGCGCGGCCGGTGATGATGTCGATGGTCTTGTCGCGCACGATCTTGGTGATTTTTGGCCCCACCTTTGCATTTGTATCAGAGAACGTACCGTTAGTGGGGTTTCGCCAAGCAAATTCGAGCAGCTTGATCTCCGTCTCATGGGTGTACTTCGTGTCCCGCGGGAAGCCGGGGTTGAAGTTCACCCGCTCCGGGGCGGACATGATGTTCAGGGCGCTCTGCACACCGGGGACGTTCTTGAGGCCTTCTTCGGTCAGGATCGGGTTCCCGTCGGCGTCGAAGGTGAAGTCCTTGCCTTCTGTACCAAAGTTCTTTTGCAGGTACTCCGTGGTGCCAAACGGCGCCGAGAGCCAGTTGACCAGCGCCAGCTGTTCCTTGATGCGCTTCTCATCAGTCTTCTTGAACGCGGTGAACCCCACCGTGCCATAACCCATGTCGTAGGTAGGCGTGATGGTGCCATCAAAGCTGAAGGGAACCAGGATGTCGATCTCAAGGTTCGGGTCAAGGGCACGGAAGGTTCCAACGTCACGCGGGCCGGAAGTGACCATTGCTCCGATGGAACCGTTGGCGATCTTGGCCTTGATGTTGGTGACGTTCACATCCGGGTAGAAAACACCCGCTGCGAACAATTTGGCGGCGTATTCCAGACCGGCCGTGTACTGATCCGTCTCGTAGAGGTGGGTCAGTGTTCGGTCCTCGTTGACGGCCCAGCTGTTCGGGGCACCCAACCATTCGGTGATCATGTGCAGAACGTTCACATAGGCCGGCTCCAGGGCGTACTGCTTCTTGCCCGGGTCGCTGAGTTGTTTGAGCTTGTCAAAGAATTCCTCGGCGTCCGTGGCGTTCAGGCCGCCCACCTTTTCCCAGGTGGCGTGGCTGCCCACCATGACCTGGCCAAAGGGTGTGCTGGGGATGGGGGCACCCCAGATCTTGCCATTGACGACGGCGGTCCGCCAGGATTCCGGCTTGAGTGCGGCCAGGTTGGGGTACTCAAGCACGGCGTCGCCGGAGAGGTAGGGGGTCAGGTCCTGGAATTTGGCCTCGAGCATGGGGCCCACATTGGGGATGCCCTGGTTCGGCGGGATCCACATGAGGTCGGGCAGGGTGTCGCTGGCCAGGATGGTGGCGAACTTGGCCGGGTAACCGTCTCCCACATCTTCGACGATCTGCATGTTGAATTCCCCGCCCAGCGCCTCGTTCAGGCGCTGCCAGAAGGGGTTGTCTCCCATGGCCGGGGCCATCACTTCGAAGGTTTCAGAGAGGACACTGACCGGGCCGGTCAGCGGCTTGGCGGTGGTGGAGGCCACCGGTTTTGGCATGTTGATGAAGCCCGCTTCGAGTCCCTTGGCATTGCCCGGAAGATCCGCGGTAACACCGGTAAATTCCTTGTAGGTGGGCAGTGTGACCGATTTGGAGGCTTCCGCCCCGCCGCCGCTCTTGTTGCTGCTGCTACATGATGACAATGTGCCCGTCAGGGCCACCGCGGCCACTGATATGCCGGCGAGTCCCAGGAAGTTGCGTCGTGAGACACCGCCACCCACAATGCTGTTAGACCGTTTCATGCTAAACCTCTTTCATTATGTGTAAAAACTAACTAGCTAACCTTTGATGGCACCGGTGATGACGCCCTTGTTGAAGTGCTTTTGGAGGAACGGGTAAACCAGCAGGATCGGCAGCAGCGCAACAACCACAACTGCCATCTGCATGGACTGCGGGGGTGGTGAGGACGTCACACCGATAGCGTCGGCCATGGAGCCGCCCTGGACAACAAAGTTGCGCAGCACCAATTGGACCGGGTACAACGTCTGGTCGTTGATGTACAGCAACGCGTTGAAGAAGGCGTTCCAAAAACCAACGGCGTAGAACAGGCCAACGACGGCGATGACGGCCTTGGACAGGGGCAGCACAACTTTGCGCAGGATCATGAAGTCGCTGGCTCCATCGATCCGGGCAGCCTCCAGCAACTCCACGGGGATGTTCATGAAGAAGGACCTCATGACCACGAAGTTGAATGCTGCGAAGGTGCCGGGCAGGATCAGGGACCAGATCGTGTTCAGCAGCCCCAGCTGCTTGACCATCAAGAACATGGGGATCAGCCCTGGTGCGAACAGGAGCGTGAACAAGACCAGCATCAGCACTGGGCGGCCAAAGAGGACAGGGCGGCTGGTGGCATAGGCCATGGTGATGGTGATGAACAGGGCCAGGAAGGTTCCAACGGCTGTGATGAAAGCGCTGACCCCCAGGGCCCGGAGCATGAATTCGCCGCTAAAGATTGCCTGGTAGGCGGCAAAGCTGGGATTGCTGGGCCATAGTACGTAGCCGCCTGCTGCGATCAGTTGCTTGTCATCGGCCAGCGAGGTGGAGACCACCAGCAGGATGGGGATGACAATGGAGAGCGAGATGCCGCCGATAATGATGGCCTTGATGGAGTTGTAGAGCGGGGATGCCGGCTCTTTCCATATGGGCCGGCCCGGGTTGTACGTCAACCCTCTGCTGCGCCGCTTGGCTGCACGCCGTTCGTGAGTTGTTAAAGCCATGGTTGTCTCCTTTTTCGGCTAGTCGGGGCGGGCCCCAACTAGCCGACCTTCTTCTGAAAGATTCCGGGTTCGCCCAGCTTGTGGGCCACCTTGTTGGCCGCGTAAATCAGCAGGGCACCCACCACGCCCTTGGCCAGGCCGGCCGCGGCACCAATGCTCCAGCCACCGCCAACCACGCCAGCAAAGTAGGTGAAGGTGTCCAGCACCTCTGCCGCACCAGCACCAACGGCGTCGTGCTGCAGCAGGAATTGTTCAAATCCAACGCTGAGAATGTCACCAATGCGCAAGATCAGCAGCAACACGATGATGGAACGCAGGCCGGGCAAGGTGATGTGCCACATGCGGCGCCAGCGTCCGGCACCGTCTGCCGCGGCGGCCTCGTACAGTGAACCGTCGATGGCTGCCAGCGATGCCAGGAAGATGATCATGGCCCAGCCGGCGTCCTTCCAGACAAGCTGGATGGTGGCCAGTAGCGGGAACGTGTCCGGGTTGGTCATGAACGGGATGGTGTCCAGACCAAGGTCACGCAGGGTGTTGTTGACCAGCCCGGCGCCGCCAAGGACTTGCTGGAACAACGCGATCACCAGCACCCAGGACAGGAAGTGCGGCAGGTAAACCAGCGACTGGAACCAGCGGCGGAGCTTGGTGCTGATCAAGGAGTCCACAATCAGGGCCAGGCCCAGGGGCACCGGGAAGAAGAGCACCAGCTGCCAGACGGCCAGGACAACGGTGTTTCGCAGCGCCACCCAGAAGTCCGGGTTGAAGTACAGGTCCACGAAATTCTGCCAACCAACCCAGTCGCTGCCGGTGATGCCCAAGAACGGCTGGTAGTCCTGGAACGCGATGACGTTGCCAAGGATGGGGATGTAAAAGAACAGGGCCAGAAACAACACCCCGGGAATCATCATCAGGATCATCTGCTTGTCCCGGGCCCAGCGGATCCTGAACGGCACCTTGGCCACCACACCGGACTTTTGCGCGGCATTCTTACTGCGCTTGTTTCCCCTGCCGCCTCTCGCGGCGGCGGCGGGGGTGGGGGCGGCGTCGCCGCCGGTCTCCCGCCCCGACAGCGCCTGACGTGTGGTCTGGCTCATGGAATCTCCTCGTTCAGTAAGTCGGTGTTTTCGGTCTGCGCACAGTCAGGAACACCACCACATCCCCAAGTTGTGATGCGCACCACAGTTTGTTAACCGTTTAACAAAGATAAACTGTCTTTGGCAAAGTTGCAAGATTTTGCTGGAAATTCCTAGAAAAGATCACCAATCGTCATTTTCCATGTGCCCCGCTCCGCGCTTCGGCCGTGCGTCAGGCGTGCCAGCACTACCCGGGAGTGGCGGGCGGCCTCGGGTTCCGTGACGTCAAGCTGCCCCGCCGATCACCAGCACAACTCCCCGACGCGGTTCCACCGTGATGGCAGCCCCGGGCGCAAACACCGCGGCCTCCTGGAAGCCTGCAACCGCCGGCGCAACCACAGATGCAGAAGCCAGGTGCGCAAACCCGGGACCAAATTCCAGCGTCACCGAAACCGTTTCCGGCGCCCAGCTGGCCAGGGCTGTCACCAATCCGGACGGCGTGATCCAGGACGTGGCCAGCACCTCGGGGTGACTGGTGCGCACGGGCACATCAACAGCCCAGTGCCCCACCATGGGCGCCTCCGCCAGGCCATGCTCAGCCCACAGTTGCCACAGTGCCCGGTTGTCCACGCGCGGGGCCCGGCCTGTCATGCCAAACACCAACCCGCGCCACGGGTTTCCGCCACCCTCCAGCATCTCGCCCATGAGGCCAAACGGGATGCCGGAGACCTCCACCAGCCAGTACGCGGGGTCGGTGTTGTCGTAGTCAAAGTACTCGCCCAGCCACAGGCGGTCCGTGTACGGCAGCTGTTCCATGTACATGTTGGCGGAGGAGGCGAAGCCGTCCTTGTCGTTGAATTGGTTGGCCGAATGGATGTCGATTTCCGGGTCTGCGCAGCGGGCGGCCAGCACCTTGCGCACCCGTTTCATGGCCTGGCGGTCGTAGGCGATGTCGTCCAGGTAGATGCCGTCCAGGCCGGTCCTGCGCGCCAGCTCGTCGAGCCCTCGGATGTACCAGTTTTGCAGGCGCGACTCCCCCGCCGTCACCACGGCAATGTCATCCACGGTGGGCGCGTACCAGGCCGAGACGTAGTTGGCGCCGGCGTGCTCCTGCGGCCAGATGTGCCCCTTGCCGGGCCCGTCGCTGAAGATTTCCTGCCCCAGCGACAGCATGGGCAGCAAGTCCGGGCTGTGCCCCGTCAGCTCGCGTACCGTGTCGTAGACCTTGACCTTGAGCCCGGCCGCATGCGCCTGCGCCGTGTACGCAGCCAGCGCGGCGGCGTGCAGCAGCGGGTCGTTGATGAAGGGCGCCAGGGCCGTGGCGTGGTGAATGTTGATGACGCTGGCACCGGTCGCCGCAATGTCCGCCACACTGCCCTGGCCATGGAAGTACCGGTTGCGCAGCTGGCGGGCCGGATCGATCGGCTTGAACGGGGTCAGGAGCAGACGGTAGCCATAGTTCAGACTCTCCCCCGCTTCCAAGGTCCGTCCGCCACTAAATGCTTGCAGCACGACGGCGGCGCTTCCGTTCGCGCTGCCGGCCTCCCTGAGCGTGACGCCCGCAACCGTGGGATCCACCCCTGGATTGGCCCACGAGTCCGGGGCGCGTAGTGGCTTCTCGCGGTAAAAGTTGGTGTTGAGCGGGCGCTCGTAGTTGTCGTCCCGCAGGGCCAGCTGCACGCCGATGTTGGTGTCCCCGAGCCACAGGGAGTCCTGGTTCCTGGTGGCCACCTCCCAGCTCCAGTCGATGCTTTCCGGGCGGGTGCCGCCGGGTACACCGAGCCCCATGGCGTAGGGCACGGCCGCCGGGTCAAGGGTCATCGTGAGTGCAACGTTTCCCAGCCCAACGGTCTCAGCCCCGTGCGGGACGGTGAGGCGGACGGCAAACTCGGCGGCGCCGTCGGCCTCCAATTGGCCTTCCACCGTGACGCACAGGGGCGTGTCGCGACTGGTCCAGGAGCACTCCCATCCCACCCTGGCCGGGCCGTGGGTGGTGAACGCGAGCGGCGAGAAATCCCAAACCACTGGGCCTTGGACCAACTCCGGCAGCAAGGCCAGTGGTTCGAGCAGGAGCGAACGGGCAGGTCCGTCAATGGCCGTCACGGCAGAGGTGAAGGTGGAGTGCAGCTGCGCCGGAAGCCCGTTGGGGGCGAGCTCAACTGCGCGGCCCAGGATGCTCAGCGTGCGGCTGGATTCATCGAGGCTGACGGCGGTGAACGGCGCCACGAGTTCGTCGTTCTGGGCCAGGGTGGAGTCCAACCAGGCAAGGCGCCGTAGTTCGCGGGGGTCGCCAAAGCCGCCGGCGGCAATGTCCGGTTCGGCTACCTCTGCCACCTCAAGGCACACGGGCAGTTCCGCGGTGCCTGCGGAACTCGTCACCGTGATGACGGCCTCCACGCTGGATCCGGCGGCATTTGCAGGAACGGGGACCACCACAAACAGCGCCTGGACGGAACCGTCGGCCACAGCCAACGTCTTGCTGAAGGGCCGGCCCAGGCGGTCAATCCCGGCGGTGTTGATGCAGCGTGCAGGAATGGGGGTGCCGCCGGTCTGGGCGGCAATGGTCACCGTGACCCCTGCCAGTTCGGCGCAGGCATGGAGCCCCAACGCGATGATGAAATCCTCCCCTGGCTGGGCCTGGAGCGCGAGCTCCTTGGCTGCTGCTCCGGCCACGGCTGCCGGGCCCGTGATGGCCCAGTGTGCCGCGATGGCGCCCTTCATGGAGATGGGGTGGCGGCGGTCCTGGGCAAAGAGCATGAAAGCCGCGCCGTCGTGACTGGCGTGCAGGGCCGCCAATTCGGCATCCGTGGCCGTAAAGTTCATGGGGGCAAAGGTGTCCCACTCGCTCGCTGCCTCGTAGCGGAGCGCCACGGCGGCCGGGGCGTGACTGCCGCTCAAACCCTGCTCAGCCGAGAACACGCTCGGGGAAACAGCTGCCACCCAGGCCGGGTCCGCCGTCGGACGGGCGGGAAGGTACTGGGCCTGCGGGTAGTGGGCGTGGCCGGCCATGGCATACGGCAGATAGTAAAAGTAGTAGCTGCCGGCACCGTCGACTGGCTCAAAGGTGAACGTGCCATGGGCCCGGTTCCGTTCCCCGGCCACCACATTGCGCACCCGTAAGCCCGTGGCCGCGGAGACCACAATGACGTCAACGTCGGCCGGAGTGGCATCGTGGCGGCGCCACGGCAGGGTGACGGTGGCGGCGCGGCCACCCTGGAGCAGATCCGCCACGGACACCACAATCCGATGGTTCCCGTAGAGGAGTTTGTCCCACTCCCCCACGCCGCATTCCAGTTCGGGATGCAGACGCGGCGGGGTGGCGAGGTTGGACGGGGCGGACGTGGCAAGCGCCGGAGTGGGCATGGGAGTAGCTCCAAGCTGATTGAGGGGTGTCCCCCAATCCTTGTCTGAATTTTCATGACTGCAAAGCGTTATTACAGTTCATAATTACTCACATTGACACTTGGGGCAGAGCCCAACCGCCGGGCCCAATGAAAAATGCGCCCGTCCCCGCTTTTCGCGCCTGTTGGAAGGGGCGCGAAAGCGGGGACGGGCGCGGGGGCCGTTTCGTGAAGCGAGTCGGCGCCCCGTTCCGCTTCTGGCACCCGGTTAACGGGGCGCCACAAGCGGAACGGGGCGCCGAGAGACGCGGAAGGGCTGGGCCCACGTGCCCGAGGGCCCAGACGCGAGCTTGCGAGCGTTGGGAGTGCGTTACCCTTCGACGCCGAGCGTCTTGAGGATCAGTTCGCGCACGCGGCCGGCGTCGGCCTGTCCGCGGGTCACCTTCATGACGCCGCCAACAATGGCACCAACAGCCTGCACCTTGCCGCCGCGGATCTTCTCCGCAACGTCGGGCTGGGCTGCCAGGGCTTCATCGATGGCAGTCTGCAGGGCGCCGTCGTCGGAGACAACAGCCAGCCCGCGCTTGGCCACAACCTCAGCGGGCGTCCCTTCACCCTCGAGGACGCCGTCGAGCACCTTGCGGGCCAGCTTGTCGTTGATGGCGCCGGAGGCAATGAGCTTCTCAATTTCAACCACCACGGCGGGGCTGACGCCCAACGCTGCGGGGTCCACATCGGCCAGCTTGGCGCGGCGGGCGATTTCGCCCATCCACCACTTGCGGGCTGCGGCGGCCGAGGCACCGGCGGCGACCGTCTCTTCAATTTCGTCCATGAGGCCGGCGTTGACCACGTCGCGGAATTCCAGGTCCGTGTAGCCCCAGTCGGCCTGCAGGCGCTTGCGGCGCTCGGCGGGCGGCTCGGGCAGGCGTGAGCGCAGTTCCTCAACCCACTCGGGCGTGGTGACAATGGGCACCAGGTCCGGTTCCGGGAAGTAACGGTAGTCGTCGGCGTCGGACTTGGGGCGCCCCGAGGTGGTGGACTTGGTGTCCTCGTGCCAGTGGCGGGTTTCCTGCGTGATGGCCACACCGGAATCCAAAACCGCAGCATGGCGCTGGATCTCAAACTTCACGGCGTTCTCGACGGCGCGCAGCGAGTTCACGTTCTTGGTCTCGGTGCGGGTGCCGAACTTTTCCCGGCCGTGCGGGCGCAGGGAGACGTTGGCGTCGCAACGGACGTTGCCGTGCTCCATCTTGGCCTCTGAAACGCCCAGGTTCTTGACGATTTCCCTGATGGCTGCAACATAGGCTTTGGCCAACTCGGGTGCGCGGGAACCGGCACCCTCAATGGTCTTGGTGACAATTTCCACCAGCGGAACACCCGAACGGTTGTAGTCCACCAAGGAGAAGTCGGCGCCCTGGATGCGGCCCGTGGAGCCACCCATGTGGGTCAGCTTTCCGGCGTCCTCTTCCATGTGGGCGCGCTCAATCTCCACGTGGAAAACTGTGCCGTCTTCGAGTTCGATGTCGATCCAGCCGTCGTAGCAGATGGGGTCATCGTACTGGGAGGTCTGGAAGTTCTTCGGGGTGTCCGGGTAGAAGTACTGCTTGCGCGCAAAGGTGCTGTGCGGGGCGATCTTGCAGTTCAGCGCCAGACCGATCAGGATCGAGGACTCAACGGCCTTCTTGTTCACCACCGGCAGCACGCCGGGCAGGCCCAGGCACACTTCGTTGACGTTGGTGTTGGGGGCGTCGCCAAAGGCGTTCGGTGCCGAAGAGAACATCTTGGTCTTGGTGTTCAATTCAACGTGAACCTCAAAACCCAGAACGGGGTCGTACTTTTCCATGGCTTCATCGAAGCTCAAAATGGTGTCAACATGCATTAGTTAGCCTCCTCGGCTGCGGTGCTGGCAAGTGCGGGCGCCTGATCCAGGATGGGGCCGCCCCACTGGGCTTCCAACAAGGATTCCAGGACGGCACCAACACGGTACAGGCGGGCGTCTTCGCGGGCGGGTGCCAGCAGCTGGATGCCCACGGGCAGACCGTCTTCATCGGCCAGGCCGCCGGGCAGGGTCAAGCCGGGGACGCCGGCCATGTTCGCCGGGATGGTGGCGACGTCGTTGAGGTACATGGCCAGCGGATCATCGAGCTTCTCGCCCAGCTTGAAGGCCGTGACGGGGGACGTCGGGGAGATCAGCACGTCAACCTGCTCGAACGCGGCGGCGAAGTCACGCTGGATCAGGGTGCGCACCTTCTGGGCCGAGCCGTAGTAGGCGTCGTAATAGCCGGCGGAGAGGGCGTAGGTGCCCAGGATGATGCGGCGCTTGACCTCATCGCCGAAACCGGCGGCGCGGGTGGCGCCCATGACGCGCTCAATGGTGAGCGGGCCCTCAGTGGGCAGGGTGCGCGCACCGAAGCGGACGCCGTCGAACTTGGCCAGGTTGGAGGAAGCCTCGCTGGGCATGATCAGGTAGTAGGCGCCCAGCGCGTAGCCGAAGTTGGGGCAGGAGACCTCAACAATGTCGGCCCCGGCGCCGCGCAGCAGCTCCAGGGATTCGTTGAAGCGGTTTTCGACGCCGGTCTGGTAACCCTCGCCGTGCAGCTCCTTGATGATGCCGATCTTCATGCCCTTCACATTGCCCATGCGGGCGGCGGCGGCAAGGCCTGTGGAGGCGTCGGTCAGCGAGGTGGAGTCCTGGGGGTCGTGCCCGCCAATGACTTCCTGCAACAAGGCGGAGTCCAGGACGGTGCGGCTTACCGGGCCGATCTGGTCCAGCGAGGACGCCATGGCGATGGCGCCGTAGCGGGACACTGCGCCGTAGGTGGGCTTCACACCAACGGTGCCGGTGACGGCGCCGGGCTGGCGGATGGAGCCACCGGTGTCGGTGCCCAAGGCAAGCGGAGCCTCGAAGGCGGCGACGGCGGCAGCGGAGCCACCACCGGAGCCGCCGGGGATCCGGTCCAGGTCCCAGGGGTTGCGGGTGGGGCCGTAGGCGGAGTGCTCCGTGGAGGAGCCCATGGCGAATTCGTCCAAGTTGGTCTTGCCCAGCATCGGCATGCGCGCGGCGCGGATCTTCTTGATGACGGTGGCGTCGTAGGGGCTCATCCAGCCCTCAAGGATCTTCGAACCCGCCGTGGTGGGCTGGCCCTTGGTGACGATCAGGTCCTTGATGGCGATCGGCACGCCAGCCAGCTCGTGGAGCTCCTCACCGGCGGCGCGGCGGGCATCGACGTCGGCAGCTACTGCGAGCGCCTCCTCGGTGTTCACGTACAGGAACGCGTTGACGCCGCGTTCTCCATGGTCGACGGCGGCAATCCGGTCAAGGTGCGCCTGGACCAGTTCCACGGAGGTAATTTCCTTGGCGGCCAGTTTTGCGGCCATTTCGGCCGCGCTGGAACGAATCAGTTCGTTGGCAGTCATGGTTTAGCTTTCCTCCAAAATTGCGGGCACCTTGAAACGGCCGTCGGCGGAATCCGGGGCACCGGAAAGGGCCTCGTCCACAGTCAGCACGTGACCCACCACGTCTTCACGCATGACGTTGGTCAGCGGAATCGGGTGCGAGGTGGCGGGAACGTCGTCGCCGGCAGCCTCACTGACGCTCTTGACCGAATCCACAATCACTGCCAGTTCAGTGGCCATGCGGTCCAGTTCGTCGTCACTCATCTCGATGTGAGCCAGTTGCGCCAAATGCGCCACGTCGTCACGGTTGATCGCAGCCATGGATCTCCCCTGTTTAATAGCAAAAGTTGTCTTACTCCTAGCTTATCTCGCATGGCAGGCGGCAAAACCCGCCTGCCATGCGATGCCTATCTCCGCGCCCACAGCCTGGAATTGCGCGCGGACAGCGCCAGGAGGACCAAAATGTCCAGTGGCAGCCCAAAGATGTTGGTGCTCAAGGTGATGGACTCGCCGTCGATGAAATCGAGCGCCGAAACCACTACCAGCAGCGCGCTGAACGCCATGGCGGCAATCCTTGCCCAGTTGCTCCCCCTGAAGACCAGGTAGGCCAGCACCAGGTAGAGGGCAATGCCCAGGGCAGCCAGTGCCGCGATCACGAGCAGAAAAATATCCAGGGCCGCAGTCTCGTCGGCGCTTACACTGGCGGCCGAAACATCCAGGATCTCCGCACGGTCACCCAACAGTATGGCCACTGAAACAGCACCCACCACCACCCGAATCAGCATCAGCAGCACGCCCAGGGCCGTGGAAACCGGGCGGCGCGCTGCCCGGGCTGCCCTGCGGGCCTCAAGGTCCGGGCCCAGTGCATTCCCATCGGCCGGCACAACCACCTTGTCAACATCCACTACGGGCAGGTTCCCATCCGTGACAATGGTGTCCCCGCCACCGTTGCGGGAGTGGTAGCCGGTGGAGAAGTCCTCAATGACCCGAACACCGATGTCGGCATTGCTGTTGGCCAGCGTCGCCACTATGTGATCGCGTTCGGTGTCAGTGTCGGCGTCGATCTTGTGGGTGATCTGCAAGGTGAACAGGGAGAAACCCACGGCCCTGTCAAAGGTGCCGGCAGCCAGCCAGTCTGCCTGGTGACCGCCGGGCAGCATCCACCCTTCGGGGCAACGCCAAAACCGCACATGGTGGCGCTTGGCGGGGTTGCCGGCCACTTCCTGCTGGTAAGCCAAGTCCTGTTGCCGGCCAAACAGCAGCAGCGGGCTCACGGGTGCCTCATCGTAGCTGCGCTTGAAAAGCGTGGAAGTGATGATGCGGCGGCTGGAGGCCAAGGTGATCTCATCGGCGCGGATCCAGCCAGCATGTGTCATGGCCTCATGGATCTGGGCTTCGCTTCCCACCACTGCCACATTGATGGGGTCCCCCAGCAAACCATCACTGGTCCGGGCCCGGCCAATGAAGTAGTCCGGGACGTAGATGGAGGTGAGGATCCTGTGCAGCCGGGGCAACACCAGATAGGCGAGCACCACCCAGAAGAGGACAAAGAACAGCGCCAGATACCAGCCCCAGGCGAAACCTTCCTGAAGCACCAGCCCTGCCAGCCACAGGGCAGCAACACCGCTGAAGACGAAAACAACGTTGTCCACCACGGCGTTGGTGGAGCGGCGCCGGGTAGGCCACTTGCTGCGCCATGACTTCTTGCTCAAGCCGGGGTCCGCTGACGGCGTGGGATTCATGTGGTCATCTTAGACCGGGTCTGGCGAAAACCACCCCGCATGTCAAGGCCCATGGCATTGCCTCCCGCTCTGGACTGGGGCCCTGTTGACACGTAGTGTGATGCAAAAGTCCCCTTGGAGGTCCCGTGACTGAGCCGTCCGTAGCAGGAAAACCCGTCCCGGACACCATCCCCCCACCACCATCCGCGCTGCGGCTCGCCCTGGGGCGCTACCTGCGCAGGTCCCCCATCAGCATGGCGCTCGCGGTCATCACCGTGCTCACGGCAGCCATGGCAGGCACCCTGTGGAAATTTCCAGCCTCCGGGCAGGACGCTCCGTGGTGGGCCGCCGGAGTATCAAACACCATCGGTGAGGGCTTGTGGTGGACACCCCTGACAGCGCTCTTTGTTGCCGAAAACCCGGCCCAACTCGCCGTGGTGGTGCTGCTCTCCCTGACCGCGCTGGCAGCAGCCGAGCGTCTCATTGGCAGCAGCCGCACGGCCCTGGCCTTCGTGCTGACGGGTGCCCTGGGCATCGCTGTGGGCATTGGCTTGCAGTGGCTCGGTGCCAGCGCCGGGGAACTTTGGGCGCAATACACGCACGAGATTTTCACCGGCGACCCCACCATTGGCATCGTGGGCGCCCTGGTCACGGCGAGCGCATTTGCCCCCACCCTGTGGCGGCGGCGCATACGCCTGTTCACGTTTGCCACGGTGCTCATGTTTTTTCTGTACAACGGGGACCAAAACAATTTCTACCGGCTCATGGCCGGGCTGCTTGGTCTGTTCCTGGGCGCCATCCTGCGCCCGGGCCCGTTCTTCCTGGGCTTCCGGCGCAGTTCCCACGCCGAGACCCGGTCCCTGGTGGCGGCCGTCGTCGCCATCTCTGCCTTGGGGCCTCTCGCCGCGCTGCTGCCTCCCGGCGGGTCGGGTCCGTTGTCGTTCGTGAGTTTGTTCTTCGGCGCCAGCCTCGATGACAGCCAGGGCCTGGGCCAGGTGCTGTTGGCGTTATTGCCGCTGGTCTTGTTGTTGGTGGCGGCTGGTGGACTACGCCGCGGCCGCCGGTTTGCGCTCATCTTGGCCATTGCCAGCAACGCAGCCATTGCCGTGCTGCCCTTCACGGCCCCATCCGCGGATGATCTGAACCTGACGCTGGACTCCACCGACGCAACACCTGGCGACCTCTTGGCGATCGCTGAGCTTCTGGTGGAGCTGATGGCGGCTCTGTTGCTGCCGCTAGCCTTGATCGTGCTGCTGCTGATCACCCGGCGCCAGTTCCAGATCCGCGCACCCCGGCGCAGCGTTCGGTGGTTCACCATCACCGTGGCAGGCAGTTTCGTGGTGCTGGCACTGGTTTATCTGATAGCCGCCGTAGCCATCCCCGGCGGTGTTGCCCCAGGCGCCGTTCTGGCTTCCACCGTGCAGCGCTTCATTCCCGGGGGCTTGCAACCCATGCTGGGCACTGTTGCCGAACCCACCGCCCCGTTGGTGCTGTTCCTGTTCCAGTGGGTGGGCCCGGTGTTTTGGCTCGTGTTTGTGCTGGCCAGCATCAAGCTCCTGCGGGCCACCGAGACCGGGCGCTCCCTCGATGACGAACAACGTTTCCGGGAGCTGCTGCGCCGCGGCGGTGGCGGCACCCTGAGCTTCATGGGTACGTGGAAGGGCAACGTTTATTGGTTCAGCGACGACGGCGAATCCGGCGTCGCCTACCGCGTGATCAACGGCATCGCCATCATTCTCTCGGACCCCGTCGCCCTGGATCACCGGGTTGACCCCACCATCCGCGAATTCGTTGCCTTCTGCGATGCGAACAGTTGGGTTCCGGTGTTCTACAGCGTTCACGGACGCACCCTGCCCACCTTCGCGGCCCTGAACTGGTCCACCATGCCCGTGGGCGAGGAGACACTCATGCACCCGCCCACCTTTGACCTGGCCGGCAAGCACTGGCAAAAAGTCCGTTCGGCCAGCAACCGCGGCACCCGGGAAGGTGTCACCACGCTCTGGTCCTCATGGGCAGAGCTGCCGGCGTTGATGGCCACCCGCATCAACACCATCAGCGAACAGTGGGTCTCGGAGAAGGAATTGCCCGAAATGGGCTTCACGCTGGGCGGCATGGACGAGCTCAAGGATCCCGAAGTAAGACTGCTGCTGGCCATTGGCAACGACGGCAGTTTGCAGGCCATCACCAGCTGGCTGCCCAGCTACCGCGACGGCAAGGCAGTGGGCTACACGCTGGACTTCATGCGCCGGGGCGAGAACGCCATTCCCGGCATCATGGAGTTTGTCATCGCGGCGGCAGCGTTCCGCATGAAGGACGACGGCGTGGAAGTCCTCTCGCTGTCCGGGGCGCCACTGGCCACCAAGCCACTGGCTGACGGCCAAACGCCCGCCGAATCCTCCGCGATGACGCTGCTCCTGGATACTCTCGCCAACACCCTGGAACCGGCCTACGGCTTTCATTCGCTGTTTAAGTTCAAGAGCAAGTTCAATCCCGAATACCAAACCATGCACATGGCCTTTGCCGACCCACTCAAACTCCCGGCCATTGGCGTGGCCATTGGCAAGGCGTATCTCCCGGACATGGGGCCCAAGGACTACCGGGCGCTGGCGCGGACCCTGGCCAAATAAGCGCCCGGCCCGCGCCCGATGGTGGGCCCGTCAGCGCTGGGCGACGAGTTCGATTTCGACCTTCATGGCGGGGTCAAGGAACGGCAGCACGTGGACCAGGGCCAGGGTGGGTCGAATCTCGCCAAAGACCTCACCGTGGGCACGGCCGGCCTCTTCCCAAGCGCTGATGTCCGTCAGGTAGATCTTGGACTGCACCACGTCGGCAAAGGAGAATCCCGCCTCCGCCAGCACGGCGTCGAGCTTGGTCAGGATGTAAGCGCTCTGGTCGTAGAAGCCCTCGCCAACAACCGTCCCGTCGGGGCCCGCAGCCGAGGTCGCGGAGATGTACAGGGTGTCATCGACCTGCACGGCGCGGGAGTAGCCAAGGGTCTTTTCCCAGCTGGAGCCGGAACCGTAAATTTTGCGCACGTGGATGTCCTTTAGTGTCGTGGGGCCTTGCGCCCGGATAGTGGAGCCACCACTATAAGGGCAGGACATCCCCCCTGCAGAGTTCATTGCGCTTTTCGACTGTTCGGACGGTAGCCTGCGATGCGGGGCCGCCGCGGGCCCCTAGAGTTCCATGCGGTAAACGCGCAGCATTTTGCCGTTTTCCGGGATGGGCCAGTCGCGTTCGGGGGCACGGCTGAAGCCAAGCTTTTGGTAGAGCGCATGGGCGCTGTGCCAGTCATCGCCGGTGGTCAGGCTGACGGCCGCGATGCCTTCTGCGGCACGTGCCTGCGCCAGGATATGCTCCACCATGGCCCTGCCGGCGCCGCTGCGCTGCACTGCCGGATCCACCACCAGCAAACGGAACTCCAGCTCGTCTTCCAGGGCGATGTCAGCCCATTCATCGCCGTAAACTGCCAGGGTGGCCGAGCCAATGACCTCACCGTCGCGCTCAGCAACAATCATGGGCGCCACGGCTGCCCGCTCCCGGACCCGCAGAATGTGGCGCATGTACGGATTGTCCGCGCTGGCAAAGTATCCGGCACCCAGGTAGGCGTCGGCAGTGACCCGGGCTACGGCGTCGTAATCGGCTTCGGTGATGGGACGGACCAACAAGTTCATGCGTTTCTTATTCCTACTCCTGGCGAACGGCACGAGGGTCAGCGGCCCCCGCGTTCCAATTCTTGCGCATTCCGCTACCGGGGCGGAAATTTCCGGTATTCCCTGCCCTGCCTCAATTCCAAACAGCAGCTGATGCGGGTCTCGGGCCTGCGCACCCGCATCAGCTGTAGTTTCGATTCCGGGAAAGCGGCGGCACCCGCATTAGCTGCTGTTTCGATTTCCCTCACGAGCAGACCCCGCCGCTGCCCTGTGGATAACTTCCCACACGGTTCGGGAATTTGGGTCAGACTTTATGCATGGTCGCCCGACCCCAGCTCCCAGGAAGCCTCCCTCGGCGCTCCTTCACGTTCAGTGAGGGCTTGGCCGCCGGCGCCACGCGCAGCCGGTTGCGGGCACAAGACCTGTCCATCCCCAGCCGGGAGATCCGGGTGCCTCGCGGCAAAAAGCAACAGTTGCTTGACCGGGTGCGCCCCTATACGGCATTGTGCGGATCAGGCTGCATCTCCCATGTCACGGCGGCTCAACTGCACGGCATGCCGCTGCCGTGGTTCGACGATGAAATCCGGACCATTCATCTCACCCGGCCAGCACACTCGGCGCAGGCGCGGCGGCGGAACGTGATCGGCCACAACAACGCGTTGGAGCCCGAGGAGATCATGATGATCGACGGCGTGCCGGTCACCACGCCCGCACGAACGTTTCTGGATCTGGGCACCCTGTTGGGCCTGAATGATCTGGTGGCCGTGGCGGACTTCCTGGTCTGTGAGCATGACCGCTATTTTGAACCACCCAAGTTGCCTGTGGTCCCGGCAGAAACGCTGGCTTCCTATATCGCCGGCAAACGCAGCATCCGGGGCCTCCAAGCCGCCAGGACTGCCGTGGAACTGATGCGGGTCGGTGTGGACTCCCCGCCGGAAACCCGGTTGCGTTTAATGTTGCAGCGTGCGGGGCTGCCCGAATTCACCACCAACTACGCCATTGCGGGCAGTCCGGAAGTATCGCCAGACCTTGCCTGCGAGGAATTCAAAACCAGCGGTGAATACGAAGGCGAGGTGCACAAGATCCCGGAAAAGCAGCTCTTTGATCGCACCCGTGATGAACGGACAGCTGCCCGTGGATGGCTGCAGGTCAAGGTGTACAAGGCGGATATGCGCCGCGGCGACGCCCATGTGGTCGACATGTTCAAACGCGCACTGCGGCAGCACGGCTGGCGCGGCTGATCCGGACCGCTGCCCACATTGAAACTGCAGCTGATGCGGGTCCTCGGGTCTGGCACCCGCATCAGCTGCAGTTTGGAATCGGGGACGCCGGCGGCACCCGCATCAGCTGCAGTTTGGATTCCGGGTATCCAGGAATTCAGGAGGTACCGAATCCAGCTGGTCCGGAATCCGGCACTATGGCCAGGCGGGCGGCGCCCAGCCGAACCCCCGGGCCGGCACATCGGTGAACGGCTCAAGCCCTGAAATCCGGATGGCAGCGGGCAAACGCAGGCCAGGACCCCACCGCGTTTCCTCAGGAATCTGCGTAAAAGTACCAAGAACAGGCGCCGGCGCAGCGGGATCCGACGGCCGGGTCAGCACCAGTTCCACGGCGGTTCTGGCCAGAGACAGCCGCGCAGTGCGCACGGAGCCGCCCAGGCTCTCCCGCCAGGCGTCGATGGCCGCCGCCGCACACAGGTAGCCGGTGGCATGATCCAGCGCCTGAACGGGCAGCGGAAACGGCTTGCTAGCGCCAAATTCAGTCATCCCCGAGGAGGCGATGCCGCAGCTCATCTGCACGAGCGAATCAAAGCCCCGGCGATTGGCCCAGGGTCCGCTCCACCCGTAAGCGTCCAGGGCTATGTTGACCAGCTGCGGGAACTTGGCGGACAGCTCGTCGTCCGAGAACCCCAAGTTCTCCAGCGCGTCGGGGCGGTAGCCGTGGATGAGGATGTCCGCCCCGGCCAGCAGCTCGTGCAGCCTGGCGAATCCCTCGGGAGACTTCAGATCGAGCCGGGCGCAGTGCTTGCCCAGCGTCATCTCCGCTTCCAGCACCGGCTCTTCCCAGTCGGGCGGGTCGATTCTCAGCACCTGCGCCCCGTACATGGCCAGGAACCGCGTTGCCACCGGACCGGCAATGACCCGCGTCAAATCCAGCACCCGCACCCCTGCCAGCGGCCGCCCGGCACTGGCGAGCCGGACGCGGGCGGAGGTTCCGGCGTCGTAAGCTCGCGCAGAACCCCACGCAATCAAGGGTTCGCCAGCCACGGCACGCCCCTGCGCATGGTCCCGCCACTGCTCCGGCGAGCGCATCACCGCAGCACAGCCCTGGGCCGCAACCACGGCGTCCTCCAGCTCCTGCCCGGTCCAATGCTCGACGACGGCCGCAACGGTTGCGCGGTTGGCGTCGGCCCCCAGCCCCAAGACTTTCACGGCGGCGGCGCGGTGGTGCGGGGCGTTGGTGTGCAGACGGATCCAGCCATCGGCGCACTGGTAGTCCCCGGCGATGGCATCCCAGATCGGCGGCAGCTCCCAGCCGACGGGCGTGAAGGAAAGCCCAAACCACAGGGAGGCCAGGTCCCTGTCGATGGAAATGTCGGCACGGGCGCCGCCATGATGCCGGGCCAGCCGGGCTATGGCTGTGGCGGCTTCCCCCATGGCTGCAACAGCAAACCCCGAGACATCAAAGGCTGCCGGCAGCGTCCCGGCCCCGGTCACAGTTATGCCCTCCGGCGGCAGGAAGATTCCGTTTCTGACGTCCATGGCAACACAGTACGCCCGCCGCAGGCATGACGGCGCCGGTTACGCGCGCGGAACCAGCTCCAGCGCATGCTTTTCCACATAGTCCAAGGCCAGGCGGACGGCACCGAGTGTCACGATGGCGTCGCCCAACGTGGAGACAGCAACCTTCGGTGGGTTGGGCATGAGCGTTGTCAGCTCGGCCTGCAGCGGCTTGAGCAGGACGGCCGAGGACTCCGCCACGGCGCCGCCAATGACCACCAGCTCCGGATCAAAGAAAGTGGCTATCAAGGAGATGACCCGGGCCATGCGCTTGGCAATGTCATCGAGTATCCGTGCAGCCACTGCATCACCGCCAGCCGCTGCAGCAAAGACCGCCTCGGCGGTGATGTCGCCGGCCAGAGTGGACAGGACTGTTTTGGGCAGGCCCTTTTTGCAGGCGAGCAGGGCCATGTCGCGGGCCAGCACGGCAATACCCTCCGGTGTTCCGACCCCGTGCACCAGGTGAAGCAGGCCCGCTTCGCCGCTGCGCCCCGAGGCACCGTGCAGCAGCCGCCCGGATTCCATCAAACCGAAACCAATGCGTTCACCTGCCAGCATGACGGCCAGGTCATCGCTGCCGGCCGCCACGCCTATCCAGCGCTCGGCCATGGCCGCCAGGTTGGCGTCGTTGCCCAGCAGCACCGGCCAGCCGTACCGATCGCGCAGATTTTCCTGGATGCCAATGTCAAAGTTCTCCCAGAAGGGCTGGCTGTGGGGAATGTTGCCTGCCCGGTCAACGGGCGCGGCAATTCCCAGCCCGGCAACCAGCACGGCCTCATGGGTGACGCCCGCACTCGCCAGGGCTGTCCGGATGGCTTTGTCGATGCTGGCGAGGCGTTCGGCGTCCGGGGCTGAGAATTCGCTCAGACTCTCGGTGGCCTTGGCCAGGATGTTGCCGCGCAGATCCGCCACCAGGGCAGTGGTCTTGGCAACGCCAAAGTCCAGTCCCACCACAACCCCTGCCGCGGCATCAAATTCAAACACCCTCGCGGGCCGGCCCTTTTGCACCGCCGTGCGCTGGGCGGGGAGTTCACGGACCCAGCCTGCCTGGATCAAGTCATCGCACACGGCTATCACCGTGGCCCGGGCCAGCCCCGTGGCCTCGATGAGATCCGTGCCGGTCAACGCGCCGGAGCGGCGCATGACACTCAAGATGGCACTCATGTTTGTCTGGCGCAACTGCTGGGGGGTGTTCGCTGTGAGTTCCAAAAGTTGCCCCTTGACGTCCGGCCGTGTGATGTACATAATACTAACAGCGCATAAATTTAGAGTCTAAATATAGAGTGCAAATCATTACCGTTGGGTAACCCGCAACCCGTTGCAACTGTTCCATCTCAGTCCAAAAGAACAAGGGAGTTTTTTGATGAAGGCCGTTTCACTCTCCGCCCCAGGCTTAGCCCTGTGAGCGCCTCCGCCATCAGCCGTCGCAGCATACTGGCGGTGGCAGGCGTCGCCGCCGCAGCCCTGGCGCTGCCTGCCTGCAGCAATGCCAAGGCAGGCGCCGTCACCACCATCCGCCTGCAGCAGGGCAAGCCCGAGGTGGTGGATTACTTCAACGGCCTCATCAAGGACTTCGAAGCCAAAAACCCCGACATCCGTGTGGTCCAGGACTTCAACGGCGGCAACTGGGTTCCCGGCCTGATTCGCGACAACCCCGCCGATGTGGTGACCAACGCCTACTCGGTCACCACAGCCGACTTCGCCAAAAAGGGCATCTTCGCCAACCTCGCCGATCTTCCCGCAGCGTCCATGGCTGATCCCAAGGCGTTGGAATTGATCAACTCCTTTGGCCAGTACAACGGCAGCGAACTCAGCGCCCTGCCGTTCTCCCTGGCCGCGGCCGGTGTCATCTACAACGTTGACTTGTTTGCCCAGCAAAACGTGAAGGTGCCCACCACGTGGAGTGAATTCCTGGCCGCCTGCCAGACGTTCACGGCGGCCGGAATCACCCCGATTTATGGAACCTTCAAGGACTCCTGGACCCTGGGCCAACCCTATGGCTACGTCTCGGGCGGCACAGTGGATTTGGCTGACTTCTTCTCCCGCATGCCCACGACAGCTGCGGATTTGAAGAACAACCCGGACGTTTCCTTCACCAAAGACTTCAAAGTTGCCACCGAGAAGTTCCTGCAGGTGCTCGGGTTTATGCAAAAGGACGCCGGCAGCCGTGCCTACACGGACGGGAACGCGGCCTTCGCCAAGGGCGGTTCGGCGATGTACATGCAGGGCCCCTGGGCGCTCTCGGAGCTGACCACCATCAACCCCGCCATCCAGCTCGGCACCTTTCCCTTGCCCATGAGCGAGGACCCAAGCGTTACCCAGGCCCAGGTCACCCTGGACATGACGTTCTCCATAGCCCGCTCAACACCGCGGATGGACGCGGCAAAACGCTTTGTCAGCTACCTCATGGAGCCGGCCGTGGTCAACGCGTACAACAACAAGTTCTCTGCTTTCTCCCCTCTCAAGAACGCGGAGAAGACCACCAATGAACAAGTCGCGGGGCTGCAACCGTTCATCACGGACGGCAAGTACTACCTCAACGTGACCAACTACTTCCCGCCGGCCATCACCCTGAACAACTATTTCCAAACGCTGGCGCTGAACAAAAACACTGACGCATTCCTGACCACCCTCGACGACTCTTGGCACCGTGTTGCCGCCCGCAACGCCTAGATTTTCAAAGGAGAAAATCATGACTGCCCCAGCCAGCGTCCGCACAGTTGCCCCAGCTGCCAGCGACACAGCACTCAAGATCAACCACAAGAAACGCAAGGTTGACCCCACCTACTACTGGATGATCGTTCCGGTTCTGGTCCTTTTCGCCATCTTCAGCACCATTCCGGCCTTGATTGGTGGATTCTTCAGCTTCACCAATTACGCCGGCTACGGCGACTGGAAAATGGTGGGCCTGCGGAACTTCCAAAACATTTTTTCAGACCCCGAAATCCTGGCGTCCTACGCGTTCACTTTCTTCTTCGCCATTATGGCAACCGTTGTGGTGAATGTGGTGGCCCTGCTGCTGGCTTTGGGCTTGAACTCGAAAATCAAGTTCAAGACTGGCATCCGCGGTATTTACTTCATCCCCATGGTGCTCTCCGGGCTCATCATCGCCTACGTGTTCAACTACCTGTTCTCCAACACACTCCCCGGCATTGCCGAAGCCCTGGGCATTGCGCCCCTGGCCACCAGCATCCTGGCCAACGAGCAGTGGGCGTGGGCAGCCATCGTGTTTGTCACCGTCTGGCAGGCAGCTCCGGGTGCCACCATCATCTATCTGGCCGGCCTGCAGAGCATTTCCGAGGACGTTTATGAGGCTGCTTCCCTTGACGGGGCCGGGCCCTGGCGCCAGCTGCGCAGCATCTCCTTGCCACTGATCGCAGGCTACGTTGTCATCAACATCATCCTGGGCTTCAAGGGCTACCTGGGCACCTATGAAGTCATTGTCGCCTTGACCGGCGGCGGCCCCGGCACGGCAACCCAGTCCGTTGCCATGCGCATCTTCTCCGGTTTTGCCGGCGGCGACTACTCGTACCAAATGGCCAACGCGATCATCTTCTTCATCATCACGCTCATCATTTCGCTGCTGCAGCTGCAAATCCTGCGCCGCCGGGAGGTTTCACTCTAATGACACCAACAATGACAACCGCATCAAAAGTGACTGCTCTGCGCCCGGAACTCCACGGTCCGGCGAAACTGGACGCTCCCCGCCCCGTCAGGACCCGGCGCATCAACCGCGAAGGCTACAAGATCAACTGGTGGATGACGTCGCTGTTGCTCGTGGCATCACTGACCATCCTGGTTCCGCTGTACTTCACCATCAGCATGGCCCTGAAATCCCCCGAACAAGCTGCCTCCGGCACCGGCTTTGCCTGGCCCACGGACCCGCATTGGGAAAACTTCGCCCAGGCGTTTGAGCTGACCAACTACCCTGCCGCCTTCATGTCCACGGCGTTCATCACAGTCATCTCCGTGCTGGGTGCCCTGGCCGCGAGCTCCATGGTGGCCTACGCCATTGTGCGCAACTGGGACAAGAAGTTCTTCCGGCTCTCCTACATTTACTTCCTCTCCGCCATGTTTGTGCCGTTCCCGGTGGTCATCCTGCCGCTCATTAAGCAGACGGCCATGTTTGGCCTCGACAACCCGCTAGGTGTTGCCTTCATCCACATTGTGGGTGGCATCTCCTTCAACTCGCTGCTGTTCATCGCCTTCCTGCGTTCCATTCCGGTGGAGCTGGAGGAGGCTGCAAGGCTCGACGGCGCCAGCACCTGGCAGACGTTCCGCAAGGTCATCTTCCCCCTCCTTGCGCCGATGAGCGCCACGGTAGGCATCTTCGCCTTCCTGGGTTCCTGGAACGACTTCCTGCTCCCCCAAATGCTGATAGCCGACCCCGCACTGCAAACCCTGCCGGTGGTCCAGCAATTGTTCCAGGGCCAGTTCAACACCAACTACTCCCTGGCCTTCGCCTCGTACCTGATGGCCCTGGCGCCGACCCTGTTGGTTTATCTGTTCGCCCAGCGCTGGATCATGTCCGGCGTGATGCGCGGCGCAGTGAAATAGCGCAGTCAAATAGCGCAGTCAAATAGCGCAGTGAAATAGCGCTCCCCCATCTTTCAACGCTTCCCAAACCACCCCACACGAAGGAATACACCATGACCGTTTCCCCGCTCTCCGTCCTGAACGCCGACACTCTGGCCGCCGATCCCCATTGGTGGCGCCAGGCAGCCGTGTACCAGATCTACCCGCGCAGCTTCCACGACGCCAACGCCGACGGCCTCGGGGACATCAAGGGCATCACCGCCAAGGTGCCGTACTTGAAGGAACTGGGCCTGGACGCCGTATGGCTGAGCCCGTTCTACCCCTCCGAACTGGCCGACGGCGGCTACGACGTTGCTGACTACCGCAACGTTGACCCGCGCCTGGGCACCTTGGCCGACTTTGACGAGATGGCCGCAGCCCTCCACGACGCCGGCATGAAGATTATTGTGGACATTGTCCCGAACCACTCCTCGGACCAGCACGCCTGGTTCCAGGAGGCCCTCGCCGCCGAGAAGGGTTCCGCGGCCCGGGCCCGCTACATCTTCCGCGACGGCCAGGGCACCAACGGCGAGCTGCCGCCGTCGGACTGGGGCTCCATCTTTGGCGGCCCGGCCTGGACCCAGGTGCCTGACGGACAGTGGTATCTGCACCTGTTTGCCTCCGAGCAACCCGACTTCAACTGGGACAACCGCGAAATCCGTGACGATTTCCTGAAGACCCTGCGCTTCTGGTCCGACCGGGGTGTGGACGGTTTCCGCATCGACGTGGCCCATGCACTCTCCAAGGACCTCTCCGAGCCGCTGCCGAACAAGGCCGAACTGCGCAGGCTGGAGAAGCTGCACAACGGCTCCAACCCGCTGTGGGACCGCGATCAGGTCCACGAAATCTACGCCGAATGGCGTGCACTGTTCAACGAGTACAACCCGCCGCGCACAGCCGTTGCCGAGGCCTGGGTGGACCAGTCCCGCCGCGCCCGCTATGCGTCCCCCACCAGCCTGGGCCAGGCCTTCAACTTTGACCTGCTCATGGCAGACTTTGAGGCCGAATCCTTCGTCTCGATCGTGACCAAGAATCTGGCCGAGTCCGCCGCCACCGGCGCCTCCTCCACCTGGGTGTTCTCCAACCACGACGTGGTCCGCCACGCCACCCGCTACGGCCTGCCCAAGCTGGCCGATGCGGAAAAGACCCAGGACGGCAAGGACTGGCTCCTGAACGGCGGCGAGGAATCCGAGCTGGACCGCGAGCTGGGGCTGCGCCGCGCCCGCGCCGCAACGCTGTTCATGCTGGGGCTGCCCGGCTCGGCGTATCTCTACCAGGGTGAGGAACTGGGCCTGCACGAGGTGGCCCACATTGCCGACGCCGACCGCCAGGACCCGGCGTTCTTCCGTAACACGGGCATTGAAGTGGGCCGCGACGGCTGCCGTGTGCCCCTGCCCTGGACCAGCACTGACACGTCCTTTGGCTTTGGCGAGGCCGCCGCGCACCTGCCACAGCCGGCCTGGTTTGCTGAGCACGCAGCATCCGCCCAGGACTCCGTGGACGGCTCCACCCTGACCCTATACCGCGACGCCCTGGCCCTGCGCCGCCAGTTGCAGACGGGTGAGGAACTGGACTGGATTGCCAACGCCAACGCGGACGTGCTGCACTTTGCCCGTCCCAACGGCTGGAATGTCGTGACCAACTTTGGCGATACCGCCGTCGAGCTTCCCGAAGGAACTGTTGCCGTGAGCAGCGTTCCCTTGGCAGGCGGCAAGCTGCCCGCCAACGCCACGGCCTGGCTCGTTTAGTCCCCACCCGCTCCCCTTTGATGGGTCGCTAGCGACCCATCAAAGGGGCCCCTCGCGGGCGTGGGCCCAACCACGCCCTCCCCGAGCCTGCCGCCCACCCCAGCATCCGGGGTGGGCGGCAGCGCGCATTAGCCCCTTGAACGGATTTTCCATGGAATCAACAACCCGCGAAGCCCTGCGCCTGGGCATCGACATTGGCGGCACCGCCATCAAGTACGGTGTGGTCAACACGGACACCGGAAACCTGGCCAGCCCCATGGCCCAACTGCCCACACCAAACCCCGCCACACCCGACGCCGTGGCACGGGCCCTCCAAGCAGTGGTGGCGGACGTCCAAGGCTGGGACCAGTCGCCGGAGCCGGACGCTGCCGTGGGTGTTGCCTTCCCCGCCATCATCCGCCGCGGGACAGCCTGCTCGGCGGCCAACATCAGCGATGAATGGATAGGCCGGCAGGTCAACGACTTGCTTGGCACAGCCCTGAACAGGGACGTCCTGGTCATCAACGACGCCGATGCCGCCGGTTTGGCCGAGGCGGCCATGGGGGCAGGAAAGGGACAGCACGGGGCGGTTCTGGTCCTGACGCTGGGCACAGGGATTGGTTCGGCCCTGGTGGTGGACGGGGCCCTGGTGCCCAATTTTGAGCTGGGCCATCTGGAGATCGGCGGGGAAAAAGCTGAAGCCAGGACCTCAGCCGTGGCCCGCGAACGCGACGGCCTGAGCTGGCAGGAATACTCCCTGCGGCTGCAGGATTATCTGGCCCATGTGGAGTTCCTCTTCTCCCCCGAGCTGATCATTCTGGGCGGCGGCATCTCGGTGCGGCATGAGGAATTTTTGCCGCAGCTGCGTTTGGACACCCCTGTGCGCCCGGCGCTCCTGCACAACACGGCAGGCGTTGTGGGGGCTGCGTTGACCGTGCGCTAAGGAACGCTGTGACCTAAGCCGGGGCTACTCCTCCGGGGCGAAGTGGCCTTCCAGCCCGGGCACGCAGGCGGCTGTCCACACCCCGAGGACTTCCTCGCGCGTGGGCAGGCCGTTGACGGCCGGGCTCAGCACCGGGCGACTCACCCAGGCACCTGCCTCTTCGGCAATCAAGCCACCGGCGGCAAAGTCATGCTCAAAGAGGCCGTACTCCAGGTAGGCGTCCACACCGCCCTCGGCCACGGCGCACAGTTCCAAAGAGGCCGAGCCCAGGCGGCGCATGTCCCCAAAGTGGTCCATCCGCGCATCCAGTTCGGAGACCAGACGACGCCGGATGGCCGGCTCATACGTCAACGCCGTGGACAGCAGGGTCCCGCCCCTGGCATCGGTGGGGCCCGTCAGCTGACGCACGGCCGACACGCCGTCGGCCCGGGTTTCATCCAGCCAGGCACCGCCGCCGCGGGAGGCGAAGTAGATCCGGCGCAGGGCGGGTGCGTTGACAACGCCGGCCAGCCATTCGCCGTCGGGCCCGGCAACAGCCACCGAGGTGCCGTAGTAGGCAATGTTGCGGATGAAGTTCATGGTCCCGTCGAGCGGGTCGATGCTCCACCGGTAGCCCGACGGCTCAGCAGGCAGTGCCGGCGCCAGCTCCTCGCCCGTGATGACGTCATGCGGACGCACATCGGCAATTACGGCGCGGACAGCGTTCTCGGCGGCAACATCAAAGGCCGTCACCCAGTCAGCATCGGAGGACTTTTCCGTGGCGCCGAACCCTGCCGGATCCCGGACGGCCAGCACGGCCGCCCCCGCCGCGGCCGCGCGCAAGGCCACTTCCAAAAGTTCGTCAATGCGATTCTGGTGCATGGCTACTCCCCTAAGTTTTCTGTGCTTGATTCTTCAACAGCCGGCCCCTCGGCCAGCAGTCGGGCAAAACCTTCCTCGTCCAAGACCTTCAGGCCCAGCGATTCGGCCTTGTCCAGCTTGGTGCCGGCGTTTTCACCGGCCACCACGTACGAGGTATTTTTTGACACCGAACCCGAGGCCTTGCCGCCCCGGGTGATGATGGCCTCCTTGGCCTCGTCCCGGCTGAAGTTGGGCAGCGTGCCCGTCACCACAATGGTCAACCCCTCCAGGGTGCGGGGGGTGGATTCATCCACGGCGTCAGCCATGACCACACCGGCGGCAGCCCAGGCATCAACGATCTCCAGGTGCCAGTCCACGGCAAACCACTCGATAAGTGCGTCGGCAATGATGGCGCCCACCCCGTCAACGTTGGCCAGCTGTTCGCGCGCATCCTCAGTCTTCAGGGCCGTGCGGATGGCGTCCATGGTGCCATAGCGTGTGGCCAGGGCGCGCGACGCCGTGGGGCCAACATGCCGGATGCTCAGGGCCACCAGAACACGCCACAGCGGCTGGGACATGGCCTTGTCCAGTTCCTTGAACAGCTTCTCCGTGGTTTTGGACGGCACGGAGGGTTTCTTGGCCGTGGCCTTGGTGTAGAAATACGGGACCAGTTGGAACTTGCCGGTGCCGGCTCCCTTGGCCCGGATTTCACGCCACACGGTGACCCCGGCCAGCGCCTCGCGCAGCGCAGGATCAGGGTAGCTCTCGGCCAGTTGGAAGATTTGCGCCTCGCTGGTGATCACGCCAGGGCCGCTCGGGGCAATCACGCCGTCGTGCTCCGCCGGGTCCGGGCCCGCACCGTTGGTCAGGGCAGCAGCAGCCTCATAGCCCAGTGCCTCAATGTCGAAGCCGCCCCGGCCGGCCAGATGCGCCACGCGTTCGGTCAGCTGCACGGGGCAGGATTTGGCATTGGGGCAGCGGATGTCAATGTCGCCCTCCTTGGCCGGCGCCAGCTCAGTACCGCAGGACGGGCAGTGCGTGGGCATGACAAATTCGTACTCGTCCCCGGTGCGCAGCGCCACCACGGGGCCCACGATCTCCGGAATCACATCCCCGGCCTTGCGCAGCACCACAACATCGCCAATGAGCACGCCCTTGGCCTTGACCACGTCCTGGTTGTGCAAGGTGGCCATTTCCACGGTGGAACCAGCCACCTTCACCGGCTCCATGACCGCATACGGGGTCACACGGCCGGTGCGCCCCACATTTACCCGAATGTCCAACAATTTGGTGTGGACTTCCTCCGGCGGGTACTTGTAGGCCACGGCCCAGCGCGGCACCCGGGAGGTGTTGCCAAGAGCCCGCTGGGTGGCAAAATCATCAACCTTGACCACAATGCCGTCGATCTCGTGGATCAAATCGTGCCGGTGCTCGCCGTAGTGGGCGATGAATTCCAGCACTTCTTCGAGGGTGTCCAGCACCTTGAAGTAGGGGCTGGTGGGCATGCCCCACTCCATAAGCTGCGCGTAGGTCTCGGACTGGCTGGTGGTTTCCAGTCCCTCGCGGGCACCAATGCCGTGCACGTACATGCTCAGCGGCCGCTTGGCCGTCTCGGCGGGATCCTTTTGGCGCAACGAACCTGCCGCCGAGTTCCGCGGGTTGGCAAAGGGCGCCTTGCCCGCGGCCACCATTTTCTCGTTCAGCTCGGCAAAGTCCTTGGAGGCGATGAACACTTCGCCGCGGATCTCCACCTCGGCCGGGAAACCGGTGCCGTGCAGGCGCTGCGGAATGTCCTTGATGGTAGCCACATTGTGGGTGATGTCCTCACCCGTGAAGCCGTCGCCGCGCGTGGCAGCGCGAACCAGCACGCCGTCGCGGTAGAGCAGATTCACGGCCAAGCCGTCAATCTTCAGCTCGGTCAGCCACTTCGGGGCCAGGCCGTGCTGCTTCTGAACCGACGCTTCGGCCTTGCGCAACCAGGCTTCCAGCTCCTCGAGGGAGAAAACGTCCTCCAGGGAATACATGCGGGCCAGATGGTCGACGGCGGCGAACGCCACGGACGCTTCACCTCCGACCGTCTGGGTGGGGGAATCGTTGGTGATCAGTTCCGGATGCAGGGCCTCGAGGGTCTCCAGCTCGGTGTACAGCACGTCAAACTCGGCATCGGAAGCCAAGGGGGCGTCGTCGTTGTAGTACGCCGCGCGGTATTTTTGGATCAAATCCACCAGGACGCCGTAGCGCTCCCGGTCTGCGTCGGCGGGGATTGGCTGGGTTTCTTCTGGCTCGCTGCTCACGCCTCTATCCTGCCACGAGTAGGCGATTACGCAATGACGCGCCGACGCACGAAAAAGCGCCCCGTTCCGCTTGTGGCGCCCCGTTAACGGGGCGCCACAAGCGGAACGGGGCGCCGCGGGCTCCCAACAAGGCCCGGGACCCGGCACGGCGGGCGCGAACTACCGCTCGTGGTCCATGGTGCTGGCCACCTGCAGCTTGAAGGCCTTGCCGCGGCCCACCACGTAACCACGCCCCGGGATGAACTTGTTGTGGTAGATCCTGCCCAGGGAGGTGTTCATCAAGGTGTCGCCCTCCACATCCCCGGGGTTCATCAGCAGGCCGCGGCGGCCGGCCTTGAACAGCCCGGCCAAACTCCAGGCACCGGACCACGTGGACGTTTCAGACTCGCCCACCACAAAGGCGTTGGCCTTGATGGCTGCCTTGATCAAGGTGGCAAGGTCCATTTCCGCCTCGGAATCGGTGAACTCCGTGAGGCCCTCAATGAAGAAGGCCACGGGCTGGCTTTCGCTTTCCACCAGGTCAATGAAGCGTTGCAATTCCGGTTCCAGCGCCGCTGCGGTGACAATCGATTCATCCCACACCGGCAGCTTGGCGATGGCGGAGCGGCGCGAGCCGAAGTACACGCGGCGGGTGCCCGGCGTCGAACGTTTCAGGGCTTCGGCCAGGGTGACCAGAGCTGTGGTTCGCCCGGACGACGGCGGTCCCGTGAGCATGAGCGCGCCGCTGGCTTCCAGGCCCGCGGCTTCCAGGTTGTAGTCGTCCACCCCAATGATCACGTGGCCCGGAGCTGCCGCCGGGAGCACATTCAGGTCCAGCATCTCCGGCAGGGCTTCCACCCTCGGAGCCTGCGCCACGCCCTGGCGGCGCATGGTCTCGGCCAGGCTGGCGACCGACCGGGCCTGCAAGGCCAGGTTGGAGGTGCCGCCAAAAATGGCCAACTGGACTTCGCCGCCGTCGATCATGCCACGGCCGGGAGGCGAAGCAGCGCCCAGGACGTCGCGGGGCAGGCCAAGGTTTGAGTAGTCGTCGGAGGTGGCCAGGCGGAGCACCAGCAGGCGCTGCACGGAGGACGCCAACGACGCCGGCAGGGACTTGGGGCTGTCCCCGGCAATGACAAGGTGCACACCCATGGGACGGCCGTCGGTGGCAATTTGCTGCAGGGTTTCAAACTGGTTCATGCCCGCACGGAATTCATACAGTTCACGGAAAGCGGCCAGGCCGTCCACCATGACAATGATCCGCGGCTCGTGGGGCTTGTTGGCCAGGCGGCGGTACTCGGCAATGCTGCCAGCCTTGACCTGCGCAAAACTCTGCGCCCGTTCCTCGATCAGGCCACGGACGTAACGCAGCAGGCGCCCCACCCGTTCGTTGTCCTCGGCGTTGATGATGCCGCCAACATGCGGGAGCACCTCCAACATTTGCAGGCCGTTGGAGGCGGCGTCAATCCCATACACCTGCACGGGGCCGCCGCGCGGGGTAATGGCGGCGGCAACGGCCAGGGTGCGCAGTGCTGCGGACTTGCCCGAACCGCTGGCACCGAGGATGGCCATGTTGCCGTCCTTGTCGGGTTCAAAGAACACCGTGGGCTGGGCCTGGTGTTCGGGATCGTCCATGACGCCCAGGAGCAGCTGCTCATCGGTGCGTGCAGTAGGCAGCTTGGAGAAGTCATAGACTTCGGACAGCTCGCTCAGCCACGGCTTGCGCGGCGGCTTCACGCCCAGTTCCACCGCGGCCAGGGAAATATTTGCCACCACGCGGGAAATGTCATTGGGGCCGCCCGACTCCGCCACGGGGGCACTGGCAAGTTCCTGCTCCCACGGGTTTCCGGCACCGAAGTCCATCTCCACAATGTCAATGCGGGGACGCTGCGGGGTCCGTGTTGTCCAGCCGCCGGCGTAGCCGGTCTGGAACCCCTGGATCCGGCCGGGCCCGGTCTTGGCGGCGCCGCGGCCGGGAATGGATGGGCTGAAGTACGCGGCGGACGGCTCCCCCAGAATGTCCACGGAATCGTCAACATCGGCCATGCGCAGGGCAATGCGCATGTTGGTGTTGGCGCGCAGGCTGTCCTTGATGACACCCGAGGGGCGCTGCGTGGCCAGGATCAGGTGCAGGCCCAGCGAACGGCCACGGGCGGCAATGTCCACCACGCCGTCAACAAACTCCGGCACTTCCTTGGCCAGCGCGGCAAATTCATCCACCACAATGATGAGCGACGGCGGCGTCTCGGGATCCGCTTCACGCTCCATGGCGAGCAGGTCCTTGGCCTTTTTGCGGTTGAGCAGGTGCTCGCGGTGGTGCAGTTCCGCCCGCAGGGAGGTCAGGGCGCGTCGCACCAGGTGCGGGGAAAGGTCCGTCACCAGGCCCACCGTGTGCGGCAATTGCACGCAGTCGGCAAAGGCCGCCCCACCCTTGTAGTCAACAAACAAGAAGGAGAGCCGGTCGGGGCTGTAGGCGGCAGCCATGCCCAGCACCCAAGCCTGCAGGAACTCGGATTTTCCGGCACCCGTGGTGCCGCCCACCAGGGCGTGCGGGCCTTCGGTCTTCAGGTCAAGGTACATGGGTTCAACACCCTTGGACCCCACCAGGGCGCGCAGGGAACCCTGGTGTTTGCGGTTCTTCACGGCGCGGGAGGCCACGGAGTTGTTCTCCAGCCACCTGTCCGCAATGCCTGTGGTGCTTTCCACCAGATCGTGGCCTGCCAGCGCAACATAGGAGACGCTGCGGGGCAGATCGGAGTCGTCATCCACCGGCTTGCTGGAATCGACCACCGGTGCCAGCATGCGGGCCAGCTGTGCGGCCAGCTCGTCGCTGACGCTTTCACAGCTCACGGGATACGTCAGTTGGCCCAGCCGGACCTGGCCCGTGGTGGCGGTTTCGGCCACATGGACAAAGTCGCGGCAGGAGGCCGGCAGCGCCTCGATGGAGGTGGCAACCCACAGAATGTGCACACCCACGTCGGCACCGTATTCGGTGAGCCGGTTCAGGCGGGCACGGTCCACTTTGACGTCGTCTTCAATAATGAGCAGCAGGGCCGGCACCACGGGCGCAGGAATCTCCACCTTGGCGCGATCCAGGGAGCCGCGGTGTGCGGCGCCGTTGGCGGCCATGTTCACTCCGCGGTTCACCAACAAATCTTCCAGCGCGGCCAGGAGTACGCTGGAGGCGCCGGTGCCAGAGGCCAGGTGTTCCCCGGCCAAGGGCGAATGCACCGAACCAACATGCGGGAGCCACTGCAGCCATTCCCACCGCTGCTTGGATTCCGTGGATGTCATGGCGGCTACGGCAAGTTCCGCCGGCGAATGCAGGCCCACGGCCTGCAGCACCAGGGCACGGGCCACATCGTCAACTACCCCGCGCGGCCCGGCAACGCCCACGGCGCCGCTGGTGCGGAACGCGGCAACAACAGGCACGGCGTCGATGTCGGAAAACTCGGTCTTGACGTCCTGGATTTCGGCCATGTACTCGGGCAGCGTATTGCTATCCGCCGGTGCCTTGACAGGAGTGCGTGAGGGCTGGCGGCCCACGCCCAAGCGCAACGACAGGAATGCTGAGTGTTCGGGGCGGTGGGTCCACATCAGCGGACCCAGCTTGTAGATGGCGTCAACGGTTTCGCTCGTTGACGGGCTTTCCGCCAGCCTGACGGCCCGCTCCACTTGCTGGCGGGCAGTCATTTGGCGGCGGAACTCGGCAATGGCCCCGCGGAACTGCTCAATGGAATCCTTCAGTTCACGCTTGGCGTTGGCTTTTTGATCCAGGTAGCCGCCAATCATCATCAGCGGCATCATGGCCATGAAAATGAGGCTGAACGGGCTCCGGGTCACGCCAAACATGACACCGCCCATCAGCACGGGGGCGATGAGCATGACCAGCGGGAAGCGTTCGCGCCGGGGCCGTTGCGGGCCGGAGGGAAGGATTTGTTCCTCGATGGCAAAGTGCGGCACCACGCGGGGCGAGCGGTTGAATTCCACCAAGGGGCCCGTGGGCCCGGATTGGGTGCGCCGGCCCAGGCCCACCACGGAAATGGTGGTTTCCCCCAGTGTCACTTCATCCGAGGAGCCCAGCACTGCCCGGGAGATCTGGGTGCCTTCCATCATGAGGCCGTTGGCGGAGCCTGTATCGGCAATTTCCACCGTTTCGCCAATGGTGATGCGGGCGTGCCGTTTTGAGGTCATGGGATCGCTGAGGCGAACGTCAACGTCAAAGTCGCGGCCCACATAGCTGGTACCCAGCGGCAGGGCGAACTCGCGGCCCAGGTCCGGCCCGGCCGTGACGCGCAAGGTGGCAGCTGCTGGCCCGCGGTCCTGTTGGGGCACGGCAAAGGTTTCGCTGACCTGCGTCAGGGACACCGTGGCGCCGGGGCGCAGCCCGGATTCTTGCAGATTGCTCTCCGGCGGCAGGGTGCGTCCGCGCACCCCGCCCACCACGGATTCCTCCACTAGCAGGGAAAGGTTTGGCGGGGCGGCAGCCCCCTTGCGGGCGGGATCGGACAGGTACAGTTCGGTGGCGATGTCCCCCACCGAGGCCAGGCCGTCAACCGTGACGGCCAGATTTTTTGCCTCCTGCGGGTCACGCCGAAGCGTCAGCCGGATCCTCATTGCACATCAATTCCTCGTTGGGTGTCCAGCAGTGGCAGGTCATCGGGGGTGACCAGGTGGGAGGTCACTGCATGTTCCACCAGCCTGGTACGGCGGTTGGTGGCCAGTTTTCCGCCGCCGCCGCGCAGGCCAACAACACCCACGCGGTCCAGCTTGTCGCACACATTGTCCAGTTTGCGGTTGAAGCGGGTGAGCGCCCAGCCCAGGCGCTTGGCGGCCTGCGCGGAGGACGGGATGGCGCTGAATCCGGTCCCGCCGCGGCGCAGCATGGGCTCGGCCAGCGCCACAATCAGCGCCTTCTGGGACTCGGTGAAGACTACGGGCCCAATGGTGGTTGAACCGGCAGAGTCGTCCTCGCGGCTTTGGGACATGAACGACGGCGATTCCAAGTGAACCGAGAATTCGTACGTGGTGGGGCCGGCGGTAAAAATCACGTTTGTCTGGCTAAAGACCAAGGGGATGCGCGCGCCCGGTGCCATCCACGCCTGCATGCCGCCTGCGGCATCAGCAATCGTGGCCGAGAGCATGGTGCCGGCGTTGGTCAGCCACCAAATGCCGTCATATTTGCTGACTTCCAGGAACTTCCTGTGCAAATAAGGGTTGTCATCAACTTCAATGTCGCCCTCACGGCCAATCCGAAAAACTTCTTCCGGCGCCGGCTCGTACCATTCGCCACAAAAATCAATTGTTAATTCCGCCATGACGGCAGCCCCCTGGGTTTATTGCTGATGACTAAAAAGAATCTAGGAGCACTTCTTGGACTCCGCTGAGGTTTGGCCGTCCTTGCGAACAAGCTTCACCGATATGCAGCTCTGGCCGTTGGGATCGTCCACCACAAACGCCCGGTTCTCGGTGATGGGCTTGAACGTTCCGGTATCCACGGCGCTGACGGAGGCCCACAAGTATTTGTCGCCCTCCTGCGGATCCGGGTTGTTCCAGCTCCACTCGGAACCGCCGTTTTTTGGTGCGGCCGCCAGGTCGCTAACGGGCGGGACCTCCGCGCCCACTATCAGGGCCGTGGGCGGGGGCGAGGTCTTTTGCGCCTGCGGATCCACCGTTGCCGGCGCCCCTCCGCCCACGAAAACCATGATTCCAACCACGACGGCGGCCACCAGTACCAGCCCCGAGCCCAATCCCAGCCACAGCCGTTTCTTGCTGGGCACTGCCGGTGCGCTTAACGCCGGCGCTTCGCCGGGGGCCGGGCGGAGCTGATCGCTGCGCGGCACCGTGGATTCCAGCACGGGGTGGTTCCACTGCGCCGACGGCGCACCAAGCGACGGTGCACCAAGGGACGGTGCACCAGCTTGCCCTGCCGGGGTGGCCGGGCCCGCCGACGGCAGGGTTTGGCCGTTGCGGTTCAGGCCGGTGGTGGACCCGGTCTCGCCCGGCACGGTGTTGACGTGCGGAGCAGCCGCGGACGCCCCGCCGCCGGTGTTGTTGGCTTGACGTGAGGGAAACGTGGGATTTGAGGTGCTGGCATCGGGGTCAATGGAAACGACGCTGCGAACTCGTGTGGGCTCGGAATGGTCGTCGGGACGAAAATCCGCCGCAACAATCTCTTCCTGCACCTCAAAGGGGGTGACGGACAGGTTCATGTCAGCCTGGATGCGCATCAGGGCGCGGGCAAAGTCCTTGGCGCTGCTGTACCGCGAGGCCGGTGACTTGGCCATGGCGGTGGCCAGGACCAGCTCAAGTTCGGCCGGGATGTCTGCCCTACCCAAGGCGGGCAGGGGGGCCGCGTTGATGCGGGCAATCAATTCTCTCTGGGAATTGTCCGCCCCCGGAATAACAAAGGGCGAATGCCCGGCCAGCAACGTGTAAATGGTGGCGCCGAGCGCCCAAACATCCACCTTGATGCCGTCGGTGGCGCCGGAGCCAAAGGATTCCGGCGGCGACCACGGAATGGACATGCCGCCGCCGTCGGCCTGCACCGCATCCATGGTTCCGGAGATACCAAAGTCGGTCAGCGCCGGCCTGTTGTAGTCGGTGACCAGGATGTTGGCCGGCTTGATGTCCCGGTGGGCAATGCCAGCCCTGTGGGCTGTCTCCACGGCCGAGGCAACCTGGATGCCAATTTCCAGGGCCTTGTCAGCACTGAAACGGCCTTGCCGGTACTGCATGTCAAGGCTGGGCCGGGAGCAGTATTCCATGGCCAGGTAGGAGTGCCCGGAATCGGTGATCTCGGCTTCAAAGATGGTGACAATGTACGGGTGCGCGGAAAGCTGGGCCATGAGGTTGGCCTCGGACTCAAAACTGGCCCTGGCCCCACTGGTCTTCAGATCGGCCGTCAGGACCTTGACGGCAACCTTGCGCCGCGGCCTGTCCTGCTCATAGAGGTACACATCGGAGAATCCGCCGGAGCCCAGCACGGAGACGAACCTGTAGCCAGGAAGCACCGGGGGCGCGGCGGGAACACGCTTGCTACTCACAGCAGGCCTTCAAAGAGCAAGGAGATCCCGTCTCCCAGCTCGGCGATGTCACCGTTGAGCAAGATGGCCTGCTCACCTTGGCTCAACCGGCGCGGCGCCTGGCCTTCACGGACCAGCACCGTGCCGTTGGTGGCCTTCAGATCCACCAGGAGCACATCCCAGCCGTCAAGGCGGACCTCCACATGGGAGCGCGAAATATCGTCATTTCCACTGTTGACCTGCACCAGGCGTGGCATGGCTCCGCCCATGACCCGGGAGACGGAGGGCTGGCGGCCAATGATCAAGGAATGGTCCAGTGCAACCACTTCACCGCTGGAAATGTGCATGGTGCCCAGGCGTGGCCGGCCCACTTCGCGTGGTTCGGAGTTGATTCCAGCCCCGCAGTCCGAACACTCGGAGCGGCTCGGCGGGTTGGCGTGGCCGTGGGGGCACATGCGCGCCAAAACCATGGGTCCGGTGGGCGGGCGCGACTCCAGCGGCGCCGGTGCGCCAGCTTCTTCGCCGCTGGCCCCGGTGACGTCACTGACGTCACCGCGCATGACGGTATGGCCGTCGTGGTCGGGATCGTAGGGCTGATCGGCGGATGCGCCTGTTTCGGTGCCCGCAGCAAATCCGGCACCGCCTTCAAAACCGGCACCGCCTTCAAAACCGGCACCGCTTTCAGAGCCGGCGTCCGGCTGCTTGGCCCACGGCACGGAGTCGATCAACAAGCCTTCGGGTTGCCATTGCTCCTGGGCGCTCTGCGCGGGGGCAGCGGCGCTGAGGTCTGCAGCCACTTCCTCGGCAAGGCCCGCCACGGGCGGCAAGGGCGGAAGCGGTGGCAGCTGCGCCTCCGGGACGCCGTGCGCAATCGCCTGGCCGTCGTCATCGAGACGAACGGCCGCGTCCTCAACACTTCTGGCCACTGTGGGGCCGAACAAGTGGTCGTAGTTGGTGGTGAATCCGTCCTCGGCAGTCTCTTGCCCGGCGAGGTGCCCTTCGGATTCCGGCTCATTGCCAGCCGGCTCTGCGGCTGCATGCTCCTCGGAAGTGAGGCCGTGGGCAAGGGCCGTGCCGGCGGCTTCAGCTTGGCCGTCATAGCTGGCTGTCTCGGCGGCGTCGATGAGCACTGCCACGTCTTCAGTCAACGATTCGTGAAAGGCCGGCTGCCCATCGTCGAGGGGTTCAGCGTGGAAAGGTTCCGGCTCCGAGGACTCTTCCTCGGACAAGTCGGGGCGGATGGTCAGGTTCAGGTCTGCCTCGTTCAGCGCCGCCATGGGGGCAAGCTGGGCGTTCCACTCAGCATCGGCGGCCTCGGCGGCCATGGCAAAGCTGGCATAGGCGTCGTCGTCGTCCTCGGCATCGTCCACCTCGGCGTTTTCCGCCCCGTCGCCATTCACCATGTCGTCAGTCACCACGGCATCGTTCGCCCCAGCGTCGTGCACCGCGGCGCCTGCCACCTCGGCATCGTTCACCTCGACGTCGTCGGCCTCGTCCTGCACGGGCCCGCCGTCGGCAAGATCGGCGATGGGGTGCGCCAGTTCCGTGGCGTCCTGCTCCGACTCAACGAATTGATCCAACCAATCAGTCTCGGCGGGCGCCGTCTCAGCAAGCGCTGCCTCGGCAAACACAGGCTCTGCAAGCACTGCCTCGGCGAGCTCCATGCGCAGCGATTGCAGCAAGATGACAGCCTCGCCCACGGGCAGCAGCAGGGACGGTTCGGCCGGCTCTGTGGGTTGCGCCAGGGTCAGTTCAAAGGATTCGGGCAGCGGCAGCGAACGCTCACTCCAGGTGGTGACGTCCCGGCCTGACACCATCTCCGAGGAGTCGCCAGTCTGCGCCACCAAGGTCATGTCGCCACGCAAAATGGCGTGCAAACGGTCGGACTGGACCACAATGGCAAAGTCGGGCAGCCCTGTCAGCTCCGTGCCGAACTGCCGTGTGACCTCGTTGAGGACACCGTGAATGGTGGGCTCCTGCCCCAGGAACTCCCACAGTGCACTCACGATTACCTGTTCGGTGTGCCCCTTAAGCACAATCACCGAGCCCGATCGCACAATGCCTAACCATGAACCTGTGCTGTACGTGGTGCTAACCATGATTCTCCTCGTGCAGGGGTGCGTTGACGCGTGTGGGCAATTCTTGCCCGGGCGCCAGAAATTCCTTCGGAATGGATTCCAGAACTTCTGTGGGGTGGGTGTCCGCCACGGCGCCGGGAATGACTTCCTGTGCCGCCGTCATGCGCGGCAGGGTGTCCTCTGCGACAGTGGATGCCATGCTCGCCTTGCCCAGGGTTTCCCCGCCGACACCGCCGTTGACGTTGCTGGCATCGACAACAACCACAGTGATGTTGTCCCGCCCGCCGGAGCGCAGGGCCGCCTGGATCAAGGAATCCACGGCGTCCTGGGGGTGGCGCAGGGTGCTCAGGGCACGGTGAATTTGGGTGTCGCTCAACTCTCCGGAGAGCCCGTCGGAGCACACCAGAATCCTGTCGCCTTCTTCGACCGGGATCAGCCAGAAGTCAGCTTCCGTGTCAGTTCCGGTACCCAGGGCACGTGTCACCACATGGCGCCGCGGGTGGGTCAGGGCTTCCTCGGGGGTGATGAAACCGGCGTCCACCAATTCCTGCACCTCGGAATGGTCCACACTGACCTGGCTAAAGTTTCCCTGGCTGAGCCGGTAGGTTCGGGAATCGCCAACATTGAAGACCAGCCAATACGGCACACCACGCTCTTCAACCAGCACCACCCCGGAGAGAGTTGTGCCGGCCCGGGCGTTGGTGAGTTCGCGGATCCTGGCATCGGCAAGGTGCAAGGCGTGCGCCAGGTCCGACGCCGTTGCCTGGCGGGAACTGGCCATCAGGACACTTTGCTCACTCAGGGTTTGGATGCATTCGCGGCTGGCCACCTCGCCAGCCTCGTGCCCGCCCATGCCGTCGGCAACCGTGAATAAGGGATCGGCTGCAAGGAACGAGTCCTCGTTGAGTTCCCTGCGCAACCCCCTGTCGGTGCCAAAGCCAAAGCTCAGGCTGACGCCGGGGGCGCCGTGGGCCAAGCTGTCCAGGGCAGGGGTACCCTCACCAGCGCTCATGGACGCCCCACCACAAATGACCTGTCGCCGAAATGCACCCGGGTACCAATGCCGGCCAAAGCCGGGGTACCTCCGTTCAGCGCAGTCCTGCCCCCGCCCACGGCTGTGATGGCACTGCCGTTGGTGGAGTTCCTGTCGGTAACCCACAGGCCCTCACCACTGGCCCGAACATGCAGGTGCGTCTTGGAGACGGACCTGCTGGAGTCTTGAACTGACACAAGGCGAGAAATCATCTCACCATCGTATCCGGCGGGGTTGCGGCCAATGAGCGCCACGGCTGTGATGTCTTCGGTGTGGCCGTCATCAAAGGTCAGCCGGAGCCCCGCAGCGGCGGGGATGGGGCGCACACGGGTGTCCCCGGCGTCGTCATCGAGCAGCCCGATTGGCTGCTGCCCGGCGTAGGGTTTGGTGGTTGTCTCCCGGACTGCTGGCGGCGGCGGGGCAAAGGAGGAGGCCTGGCTGAACTGAATTGGCTGAGACGGTGGTTGCTGCGGCTGCTGCACTAGCGGCGCGGCACTGGTGGCAGCGCCCGGAACAGAGGTGATGGGTCCCTGGAACTGCTGGCCTTGGACTCCCGGCACAGCTGGTCCGGGCACAGCTGCGCTCTTGCCAGTCGTGCTGTTGCCAGCTGCGCTGTTGCCCACTGCGCTTCGCGCTGCTTCGCTTGCCGGGCGCTGAGCCAGCGGCGAGGTGACAGGAGACAGGGTGGGAACGGCCGCGGGCACAAAGTTGGCCCGTTCCTCTATCCCACCGGTTTCCAGGGGGTCGCGGCCGGCCTTGACGTTGAAAACCAGGGTGTGGGCCAGTTTGTCGTGCCAGCCCTGCCGCTTGCCATTGGCGTCCCAGGTGTTGGAAATGACCACCAGCAGCGGACCAAGGGTGGGAACAATGGAGCTGACGGCAATGACCACGTTGCGCAGGAAGATGGCCAGCACACCGGCCGGGCCGCCGTCCATGTTGGTGGTGCGCAGGCCAACCATGATGTTGCCGGGTGTCTTGCCGGATTTGGCTTCCCAGAGCCACAGCCAGATGCCATAGGCCAGCGAGAGGACACTGGCAATGCCTGTCAGGATCAGCAGCCAGCTCAGGTTCACCTGGGCAAATTCGCCAACCTGGGTGACGGCGATCTTGCTGGCCCCAATGCCGGCGGCCACGCCCAGCAGAATGCCGGGGAGCACCCCGTCAATGAGTTTCGCCGCCAAACGGCGTCCGGCTCCGCCCGGAACCAAGGCTGTGGCGGCAGCGATGCGGGGATCAACCTCGCGCTCACGCGGGGCCACCAAAGGGCCCGTCTGCGTGGTGCCCACGGACACAATGCCCGGCAGAGACCCTGCACCAGGCACACCCAAAGGCACCGAAGCAGGTGCCGATGAGGCGGCACGGTTGTTCACCGCGGCACCGCACAGTGTGCAGAAGGCCGCTCCCGGAGAGAGCACGGCTCCACAATTCCGGCAGGGTTCGGCCGCTTTTTGCGCCATGTACTTAGTACCCTTCTTATGACTTCTTATGACTTCTTGAACAGCTGAGACAGTTTGGAGCTTAGTGCCACACCACGCGAACGCCATGATTGCTCCTGGCCCTGTGCATCGCGCGTAAGTGCCTTGCGCCTGGCCCGGGCCTGGGCATCGGCCAGTAACGACCTCGGTGAGAACCTTGCCCGTTGCCGCTTCCAGAATCCTACCGACTCGCTCATGCCCTTGACCGAATGTTCCACGTTTTGCCAGTACATGGCGACTTGTTCCTCGCTGGGCTGGCCCGGGCCGAAGATGGCGGCGTCTGCACGCTCGGCCAGCAACGCAGTGGTTGTTGAGCTGGCGGGGAAGGCGTCGTTGAGCAAAACTGCACTCTCGCGGCGGGTCCCGTTGGTGTCCATGCCAGCGCCAAGGTCCGTCGCCAGGCTCAGGACCTCGGACCAGCCACCGCTGACCCTGTCGGTGGGCAGGCCCTGGGTTTGGCGCTTCTTGCGGCGCCGGGTCTTCAACGCCACAATCAGCACCAGCGGCAGGGCAATGATGATCAAGGGGATGGCAGCCACACCAATGATCATCAAAATCTGGCCAAGGATGCCGGCCTGATTGTTTTTCTTGCCATCGGTGTCCAGGGCGTCCGGAGCGCTGTCCGGGGGAAGGTCCGCCGGTTCCTGCGGCGGCGGCGGGGGCTGGAGCACCTGCGGCTTGGGCTTGGACGCGTTTTGCGGTTCCGGCGGGTTGGGCACGTGATCCTTGTCCGGCGTCGGATTGAAAGGCACCCAACCCAGACCGGAAAAGTTCACCTCAACCCACGCGTGAACGTCCGATCCCTTCATCTTTATACTCGGCGCACCATTGTTGGGGTCCTTCTCATCCAGGTAGAAACCCATGACAACGCGGGCCGGAATGCCCAGGTGGCGGGCCATGAGCACCATGGCTGTGGCGTACTGTTCATCGTCGCCCACCATTTCCTTGCCGCTGAGCAGCTTGGTGACGCGCGCGGCGCTGTGGCCGGAATTGGAGGGGGCTTGCCCTTCCAAGCCGTTGCTGAACTTGCCCTCGCGCTGCAGGGCGCCTTCCAGGGCCTGAACCTTCTTCAGCGGCGTGTCTGCTTCACCCACAATGTCGTTGGCCTTGGTGCCCACCACCGCGGGAACGTTTTCCAGTTTGGGCAGGCGCACCGAACCAAAGTCCGAGCCCGCCAGCTTGTTGCCGTCAACGCTCGGGAACGCCACGTCCATGCTGTAGGAATCGCCCTTGGCAACGCCGTCAAGATTCAGCGCCGAACCGGAATCCTTGTTCAGGTACAGGGTGGGGGTTGGGCCGCTGGCGCTTTGGTAACGCAGGCTGTTCGCCACGGAGACGCTGGGAATCCAGACGCCCTGGTACCCGTCAATGACAAGGTCGACGCCGGTTCCCCCACCATCGCTGGCGCTCCCCAGTGCCGAAGGGTCACCAATGGGGGAAAAGGATGCCGAACTGTTGGGGTCCACGTTGAACACCACGCCGTTGTAGTTGTCCATGGCAGCAACGCGGACACGGCCATTTTTGGGCAGGCCTGTCACGTCAAAGAGGACTGTTTCCTTTTCATTTTTGACGTAGTCGCGGAACTTGGTCAGCGGCGAGGGCAGATCGTGCAGATCCGGCGGCGGAATGACCGTGTCACGCAACACCTCACGGCTGGCGCTGCTGGTCAGTGCCGGCGCCGCAGCCATGGTGACCGCCCCAGCCACCAGAATGACTCCTGCGGCCAGGCCGATGCGGCGCAGCAGGGAGGTTCGTGCCCCGGAGGCGTCGTGGACTTGCTGGTTGGCGGAGATGCTGCCGGCATTTTCGCGCCGGCGCATTTCATGCCTGTAGGCCAGCCAGGCGATCGCGGCGATGCTCAGCAGGGAACCACGCAGCACGGGCAGGAACACCTGGGCTGTGCCAAAGAGGATGGCGGTAATGAACAAGACAATGACAGGGATCATGGCCCAGTAGGCGCTGCGCAGCCGCCACGCCAGGGTGCCGGCAACCACAGCTGCCACAAAAGCGCTGAGGTATGGAACCACCATGACCTCAACGCTGATGCCCACGGGCGGGGCCAGGGTCAGCAATTGCTTCCATGACAGCATGATCCCCAGCAGGAGTCCGCGCAGGGAAGCCAGGCTGGGAATGAAGCCCATGATTGCCGTACTCGACGCCGCCAGGGCACTGCCGAAGATCATGTAAACAGCGAATGCGAGACCAATCATGGTGACCAGGCCCAGGCGCCAGTGCGCCCCGGCGGCCGCCACTGCCAAGCCGATGACAATGGCACCGAAGCCCGCCAGCAGGTAGTGGGGATCGTGGCCAAAGGTGGGGCCAAAGCCCAGGACGCCAAGGCCCAGCAGCACTGTCAGCACTGCGCCGTCGATCATGAAATGCCACCACAGCCGCCCGCCGGAAAAGGCTGAGGGCTTACGTTGCGGCTGCGCTGCCGCGCTCCTGCGGGCGTTCATGCGATGGCCTTTCTCAGCACCATGGACAGATCACTCAAGTCACCCAGGGTCAGGACCGTAAGGTCGGCAATGTTGGCGCGGGCGGATTTCGCCCCGGTAAAGCAGCGTACGGCGAAGGCACGAACACCCGGTGGCACGGAGGCGGCTGCGCTGCGCAATTGTGCCGGTGTCACCTTCGAGCCCACCACAAAGAACACCACGGAGGCGTTGGGAACGGCATCCGTGAGCGTTCGGGCAAGATCCACCGAGGTGCCGCGGCGGTTGTAGCCCAGCAATCTGGTCATGTCATCGAGCAGGTTCTTGCCGGTTTCGCAGCGAATGGGTCCGCGCTGGGTGATGACGCTGAGCTCGCGGTGTTCCTTGATGGCTTGGCGGCCCAGCGAGGCTGCCGCCGAAATGGCCAACTCGAAATCGTCGTCGTTCTCATATTCGTCCGTGTTCACCGACAAGGCCACGGCCATGTGGGAGCGGCGGGTTTCCTCAAACTGGCGCACCATCAACTTGCCCGTGCGGGCAGTGGTTTTCCAGTGGATGTGCCGGCGGTCATCTCCCGGCACGTAGTCACGCAGGGCATGGAAGGCAATGTCTGAGTTGGACAGGTCCTTGGTGGTGAGGCCCTCGAGGTCCTTCAGGAACCCGGCTGCGGGCCCGTCCAGGGAGGTGGTGCGGGGGTGCACAAACAAGTCTGTGGGATCAGTCCAGAGAACCTGGCGGCGCAGCAGGTGCAGCGGGTCGGCACGCACCGAGCGGACCGGGCCAACGGTGATGACTGCGCGCCGGGTGGTGGGGATCGTGAAGAGGTCCTCGTGGATCTCCCCCGGCTTCATCGTGGGCAAATGGAACAGTGCCGTGGCAAGGCCCACCGGCAGTTCCAAGGCTGCCGGCAGCACCGTGCGCGGTGAGGTGTTTTCCACGGCAATGCTGCCCACTGCGTGCTCGCCCACAGCAACGCGCGTGCGTGCCAAGTCCAGTTTGACCGCGTACATGGACTTGCCCAGCACAAAGGCGATGGCAATCAGCAACAGCACGGTGGCCAACAGGGCAGCCACTTTGGCTTCCTGCCAGCCATAGCTTGCCCCGAGGATCCACAGCAGCACAGCAGTTCCCAGCACTACAAAACCCAGGGTGCTGATGGTGGCCAGCACCGGGCCAACGCAGCGTTTGAGCCAACCCATGGCCTTGGCCCACCCCGGGCCCAGATAGGTACCGGCCACCTTGGACGCTTCACGCGTCAACGACGCCGGGTGCAGGCGTGTTGGGGTGCCTTCGCTGTGGAAGGGCCGGGAGAGGAACTCCCCCACCTTCGAAGCGCTGGACTTCATGCTCATGATTGACCTTTGACTCAATGTGCTGTTGCTGGACGTGCTGCGAAACGCGTTGTTGCTGGCGTCAGGCTGAGGCGCGCTGCTGCGGTGCGGCAACTTCGGCCAGCACCCGGCTCAGCACAACTTCGGGGGTGGCGCCGGCAAATTCCGCTTCCGGGTCCATAACAAAACGGTGCGTCCACACATAAGGAGCAAGCTCCTTGATGTCGTCGGGCAGAACGTAGTTGCGGCCCTTGGCTGCTGCCCACACCTTGGCAATGCGAACCATGGCAATGGCGCCACGGACCGAGACGCCCAAACGGGTTTCCGGCGCGTTGCGGGTCTCCTCGCACAGGCGTGAAATGTATTCCAGCACAGCGGCGTCCGTGTGTGTGGTGGAGGCCAGATCAGCCATTTCGGCCACGGCGGTGGGTGTGATGATGGCCTGCAGGGTCGAGGTCCTGTCTCGCTGCCCGGAGCCGGAGAGCAGCTGTACCGTGGAGGCGTGGTCCGGGTAGCCGATGGAGGTCTTGACCAGGAAGCGGTCAAGCTGCGCCTCGGGCAGGCGGTAGGTGCCTGCCTGCTCAATGGGGTTCTGGGTTGCCAGCACCATGAACGGACGGCCGGTCTCATAGGTGGTGCCGTCCATGGTCACGCGGGATTCTTCCATGACCTCAAGCAACGCCGACTGGGTCTTGGGCGAGGCACGGTTGATCTCATCGGCCAGCACGATGGTGGCGAAGATGGGGCCCTTGTGGAAATCAAATACCTGGCTCTTCTGGTCATAGATCATGACACCCGTAACATCGGAGGGCAGCAGGTCGGGGGTGAATTGGATGCGCGAATTGGTGCCCTTCACGGTTGCCGAAATGGCCCGGGCCAGCATGGTCTTTCCCGTGCCCGGCGCATCCTCGAAGAGGACGTGGCCCTCGGCGAGCATGGCGGCCAGGGTCAAACTGACAACGTGGGACTTGCCCAAGATGGCCTGGCCAACATTGGCAACCAGCTTTTCAAACGTTCCTGCAAACCACGTGGCCTGTTCCGGCGTCATGGACATAGTTCATCCTCTTTCAATCTTGTTGATCCCTGCAGTGGCTGCAGGAAACCTGAAGTAGTTTATCCACTAATTGGCGTTACTCACTATTTGGGGACTTTACGGCCCCTAACACTGCGGCATGCCCGAGGGGATCGACGCCACGTTCGTCGAGCGAACTGACAAATAGCTGTAGCTGCCATAGCCACCGGTGGTGATGTGGTACCACTGGTTGCCGCTCGTGGAACCTGTCCAGTACTTCCAGCAATTGACCTCAACTGGGGTATTTGCCGGCAGCCACTGGGACGTACACGTTTGTGTTGTGCCGGTGTCGGTGTAGTGGTCGCTTCCTGTGGTTGATTCCAAACAGCTCCTGTAGGGAGTTGCATGGACTGTCCAGCTTGTGGGCTTCGGAGGTGGCGGCGGCGTCTTGGCACCACTTTGGGGCCGCACCGTCTGGACGGGCCCAAACTGCCCAATGGAATTGACCGTACGCGCCTCGATAACAGCCTGGGTGCTGTAGCCCCCGGTGTTGAAGGAGTCACTGCCATTGCTTCCCTTGGCAGACCACCCGCCGCCGTTGATGCGGATCTGAACGTTCTTGGCATCCACTGCGCCACCGGGGAAACTCCAGCTGTAGGACACATTCTGGCTGTCCTGCGCCCCGTTGCTCCCGCTGAGGCCTGCAGTGCCCGGATTGCCATAGGGCGTTACCGCGTTCGACGCCGCAGACGCGCTCCCAGCGCTGGCGAAGGCCGAGGACTTGGCATAGACCGTGACGGAGGTACCGGCGCCGTTGCTGGCGGGAACCGTGCCGCCCGGTGACACCGGGATGTTCTTGCCGCCCGGTGTGACATTGGCAAAGTAGCTCATCTCCCCGGGGGTGGAACCGCCCAGGGCAGCACCACTCAGTGGCGTGAAGGTGACGCTCACACTATCGCCGGCGCCGCCCGTGTTGGCCGGGGCGATCGTGGGCTGGCCAAGCTGCCCGGGCTGGCTGACAGAACGCCGCGGCGCGGAGGCCGGGCTAAGATCCGAGGGCTCAACGTCCGTGGCCACCGCCACCTTGAAGGTGTAGCTGGCCGCCGCGTTGGGCAGCGAAACGGTCTGGCTGGTCGCCGTGCTGGTGATGGAGTCGGTCTGCTTCCCATCCAGATACGTGATGAGCGTGTAATTCTTCAGCTCACCGCCGTTGAGGTTGGGCTGGGTCCAGCTGACCCGCATTTGATTTTGGTTGCCCACCGTGTCCACCAAGGCAGTGGTGGGTGCGGCCGGAGTGAACGGCTTGCCCGCCGGTTTCACGGCCTTGGCTGCGTACTCGCTCCAGTCGGATGGCTTGGGCGCACTGTTCACGGCTTGCACCCGGAAGGTGTATTCGGTGCCGTTCACCAGCCCGGGCCAGGTGAGCTTGTTGCCCACGGCCGGGCGCTGCGGGTTCTGGCCGGCCGGAACCGGGGAGATCTGCACATTGTAGGACTTCACAGGCGAGTATTCGCCCACAGGTGTCACCCAGCTGACGTCCAGCTGCTTGTCTCCACGCACGACGACGGGAGCGGCAGGTTTGTCTGGCTGCGTGTCGGGTGTGGCGGATGCCGAGGCCTTGGAGAAGGCCGACTCCCCCACGGCGTTCTTGGCATTCACGGTGAAGGTGTACGGCTTGGCGTTGGCCAGGCCCGTGATGGAGCAGGTGTTGGTGGCGCATTCCTGGGTGACGCCGTCGCTCCTTTTAACCGTGTAGCCGGTCAGGGGCGAACCGTTGTCAACGGGGGTGCCCCATTTCAGCAACACAGTGTGGCTCTTGACTTCCTGAACCAGCGGCACGGCGGGAACGGCGGGCTTACCCTTCACGTTCAAGGTGACCCGTCCCACCACCCGCCGTGCGTCGTCGCCAGTCTTATCAGCAACCGTGTAGCTGATAACCACATTGCCGGTGAAGTCCTCCGGAGCCTCAACGGTGACCTTGTCCCCGTCCACAGCCACCTTGGTGCCCGCGGCGCCGGTCGTCATTTTCGATTCCACAATTTTCAGGGGGGTGTCCGGGAATGGGTTCACATCATTGGCCAGGACGGGCACCGTTTCCAGGCGGCCCGCGTGGGCGTCCGGGACGGAATCGTCATTGGCCACGGCCTTGGGCTTGGTCGAGGAGGTGACATTGACGGTGACAGCTGCCGTGGCGGGCGGGTTGCGGCCGTCCGTCACGGAAATTCCCAGGGTCGAGGTGGAGCCCAGTGCCGCTTCCTTCCCCGCGTCAACCGTGAGGATCCCGGCGTCGAGCTTAACCTTCAACCCGGCCGGATTGTCCCCGGCCAGGGAAAACGTCAGCGGATCCTTTTCGGGATCGCTGGCCAGCAAGTTCAGATTGGCTGTGCTGGATTCCAGCTGGGCCACCACCATGGAAGTGCCCTGAAGCTTCGGGGCCAGGTTCTTCGCCGGGGCGGGGGTCACCTCGGTCATGATGGTCAGCGTCGATTTCAACCCGTCCGGATCCTCCGGGCCGCTTCCGTCGGTGACCTCAAAGGTGATGGATCCGGGACCGTAGAAATCAATGGCGGATGCATAGCGCAGCCCTGCACCGTCCGGGGTGACCATGTCGGTGCCGGCGGCGCCGAGCATCTTAATCTTGTCCACCTGCGTGATCCGCGGTGTGCGGCCGTCGCGAACCTTCACATAGTCGCCCAGGGCGGCGACGGCGGTTTCCCCGGCGTTGACCTTGATGACCTCATTCTTGGTCAGCACGGGGTACTGGGCATCCAAGCCGGGCACCCAGACGATGGCCGTGGATTGCAGTTTGTCCTGGTCGGTGACCGTGTAGGGCACCATTTGCGGCACGGCCGTGAGGGCAATGCGCAGCGTTCCGTCGGCGTTCACGGAAACGTTCGGGTTGGGCAGCGTCAGGCTCACGCCAAGATTCTCCGCAACCCCATCCGGGTCCTCGTCGTTCTTGAGCACGGGCACGTTCACGGTGTTTTTGCCCAGCGCTTCCTGCACCGTTACTTCATCATCGCGGGCAATGGGCGCACGCAACGGCGCATCGGGGATGACGCTCATGCGGATGTTGGCGGTGGCCGTGGCACCGGCCTGATCACCGATCGTGTAGCCCATGGTGGCGATGCCCGCGGCAGCCGGGCTGGTCAGCAGCACGCGTCCCAGGTCGGTGACCGAGGGCTTCATTTCTTCGGGCCCGCTGAAGCCGTCCTTGACAACAAAGAGCTTGTCGCCATCGGGATCGCTGTCATTGAGCGCCACATCGAGTGCCACGGCGCGGCCCGGGCGCAGGGTGATGAAATCGTCGGCAGCCTTGGGCGGCCGGTTGTTGGAGTCCTCCGGCGCAATGCCCACCTCAACGGTGCCGATGGCCTCCGCGCCCTGACGGTCCTTGACCTTGTAGGTGAAGGTGTCAGTCCCGGCCGCGTTGCCCGCCGCCGTGTAAAGGATGAACCCATTGCCTGCCACGGCGGTACCTAGCGAGGGCGGAATGTCGATCCCGGCCAGGCGCACCGAATCGCCGTCCGGGTCGATGCCGTCCAGCGGGATTTGAATCTTGGTTTGGCCGCCGGCAATGACCCGGCCCTCAACGTTTTTCGGTGCCGGGGGCAGATTGCGTTCGGGGTCTTGGGCAATGATGTTGATGGTCACCGTGGCCGAGTCCGACTGGCCGGACTCGTTGGTGACCTTGTAAATGGCTGTCACGGAGCCGGGTGTGTCAGCAGCGAGGAGGCGCAGGGCGTTTTGGTCCACCCACAGCTTGCCTGTTTCTGCGGCCGGGGTTTCGACAATTTCCGGGTGCTTCAAGGTGTCACCATTGGGGTCAAAGTCGTTGGCCAGCACGGGGATGCGAACCACGTCGCCCACCCGGACATCGACCACGTCGGGGCGCGCCACCGGGGGCTGCAGGGTTGATGCGGAAGGAATGCGCACCACCGAAATGGCACCAACTGAGGTGCCCTGGCCGTTGGAGACCGAGTAGTGGATGGTCACAGGGAGTCCGGGATCGCGAACATCGGTCATCTTGACAACGTTGTGTTCGAGTACGGTGACTGAGACGCCGGCGTCCTCCGGCACGTCAACACCGCGAACCACCAGCACGCCGCCGGCCGGATCGGTGTCGTTGCCCAGCACATCCACCAGTGTGGTCCCGCCCACTGGCAGCAACGCCATGTCCTTAACCGCGACGGGTGCCAGCTCTGCTTGGGCCGGGACCACGTCAATGCGGATCAGCCCCGTGGCGCTTTGCGGGCCGTTGGTGACCTGGTACGTCAAATAGCTGGCGCCCAGGGTGTCGGAGCTGAAGGTGAAGGTGCCGTTGTCAGCAATGGCGGAAACGCTGCCGGTGGCGGGCTTGTCCACACTGGCCAGGCGCAGTTCCCCGCCCAGCGGATCCTGGTCATTCTTCAGGGGTGCCACAATAGCTTTTTGGCCCGCCACCACACGAACATAGTCGGCGTTGGCTACGGGAGGCACTCCCCCGGCCGGCTTCACGCTGATGTTGATTTTTTTCTCCACGATGGAACGTGTATCGGAGACCTCAATGATCACTGTGCGCAGACCGTTGGAGGAGCCGTCGTCGGTGTAGCTCAATTCGCCGTCCGGGGTGAACTTGACCTGCCCGGTTTCCTCTCCCGAGGTGGCGCCGACGAGGAAGATGCTGTCGCCGTCGGGGTCAATCATGTCAGCCAGGACGTTCTGGCTGATGGTCTGCCCCTGTGCCACCACCATGGTGGTGGGACGCATGGAGATGGGTTCGGTGTTCTCAGAGTCGGGCACCACGCGCACACTGACGGAGCCCTTGGCGGTGCCGCCGCGGCCGTCGTCGTTGGTGTAGCCGAAGGTTTCCGTTCCCGCGGGGGCACCCTCGGGCACCACCAGCTGCAGGCCTGTGCCGCCGTAGACGGTTTGCAGGGTGCCGGCCTTGATGGAGGCGGCGCTGTCCCGCACCGTCAGCACGTCGCCGTCGGGATCGGAATCGTTGTACAGCACAGGCAGCAGCGTGGTGCTGCCGGCACGAACCCCAAACTGGTCCGGATCGGCCAGGGGCGGCCGGTTGGGTTTGGTCCTGTCCGGCAGCGTGTTGACCACGTTGGGATCCGAGGAGTCCTTGTCAGCGTTCTCGGCGTTCTTTTGATCCACCGTCAGGTCATCCCAGTTGTTGACCAGCAGCATGTTCTGGTTGACCAGCCACACGTCCCCGCCGGCCATGTCATTGAGCACCACCACGTCACGGTTCTTCCTAAACACCAGATCCGAGGCCGCCGTGGCTTTGGGCACGCTGATGGGCTTGGAGTCACTGCCGGGGCAGTGGAAAAGGTAGGTGTTGGAGCCATTCCAGGCGGCGTGGACACAGCCGTCTTGCTGCACAGGGGCCACGGGACGGCCCAGGGATCCGGCATCAGTGCTGCTTGCCGAGCCACCATTGAGCGGCTGGAGCACCAGGGCGTTGCCCGTTTCCAGGGCCACAAAATCCGACTTATCACTGCGCTGCTGCAAGCTGGCACCCTTGGCATCGGGCACCGTGACGCGCTTGTTGCCGGGCAGGAACACCGTGCCGGTGTCAGGGTCAAGCACCACAGGCTTGTCCCCCACCACGCTCAGCACCAGCTTGCCCGAATCCGGCACGCCCTCCATGGCTTCCTCGGCGGCGTCCACCACCTTGCCGTCGGAGGAAATTTTCGCGTGGGTGAGCTGTGCCTTGCCCGGGTCGAGGACAAAGACGTCACTCACGCCGTCGTGCGTGGAAAGGGCGACGGCGGCCTTGGCGTTGGTGATTTTCGTCAGGATGGGCTTGGTGGTCTTCTCATCAAACGTTGCTGCCGCTGAGGTGGGCACAGCCCACACCTTGCCGGCTGCCGCATCGGTGATGACGGTGATGGCGCTGCCCAGCGACACTGCCTTGCCGGCGCCCAGGGCGGTGTCCTGGGTCAGGGTCATGGCCGGCACGTCCACCTGGTTCAGGAGGGTGCCGGAGTCGTTGTCCATGAAGACTGTTCCGGCGTCCTGGAGCACGTTGAAGCCCTGGGAGGTGGCCGTGAAGCCGCCGTCCAAAACCTTGGAGGGGACATTGAGGTGGCCCATCATGTTGATGCTGCGGTTGGTCACCCACACGCCGCCGTCGTTGAGGTCAACATCGGCGGTGCTGAATCCGGGATAGATCAAAGCCCCCGTGACCACTGCCGCCGTAACGGCGGCCGCGGCGGAGACGGAGAAGATGCGGGAATTCTTGCGGGCAAAAACGTTTAAAGCCATGACAAACCCTTAGCTCGGCCGATTTGTTGGAGTCAGCCGGATAAAACTGTGGAAACTGTGGACCAGGAAAAAGTCTATTGAGCCACTGTCAGTGTTGCCGACGGCAGCACTGACAGCAATGGGGAGTTGTGCCCGTGCCGGCACACTCCCCCTTGCTCCCGGCACCTGCTAACAGCGGATATTGCCTCCGGCGCTGTCACGCACATCAACGGTATCGCTACGCACCCAGCGGCCAGCAACAGGACCATTTGACATGACATACCAACTGCCGCGGCAACCTGTCACCTGCACCCAGCCGTCTGCGTAGTCCAGCCAGTTCCCACCTAGGTTGACGTTGCCTCCGGGCGACACATCCCCATCGCAGGTGGCTGGATTGTTCGTGAACACGCCACCGCCGTTGGGACCCATGGTGCACGAGTGCCAGGTGCCAGCCTCAACCCGCACTTCGGTCACGGGCGGGTCCGGGGCGGCACCGGCCCTGGATGTCACGGGTCCGGAGCCGGCGCCACAACCACCGGCGTTGCAGGCCCGCACGTTCAATGTTGCCGTGTCACCGTAGCCGCCGGTTCCCGTGGAGTAGCTCGTGGCCATGCCACGACTCTCCCAGCCGGCACCGTTGAGCCTGCTTTCAAAGTGGGTGATTCCGCTGCCGTTGTTGTTGGGCACATTCCAGCTCCAGCGCACAGTCTTGTCGCCCTGGCCGGCCGTGCTGCCATTCACGCCCACTTGGTTTGGCACTCCGTACGGTGTCATGGTCGCTGAGGCACCCGAGGACGGGCCCCTGTCATTGGTATTGGAAACTGGCCGCACGTATACGTTGGCAAAAACGGCTTGCCCGTTGGGCGCAGCGAGCGTAACCCCAGAGGACACACCGCAGCTGAGGCCCGCCGTGGACAAGGTGATGCAGTATTCGACTTCGGAGCTTGCGTACCCGTTGAGTTGTGACTCCGCCAGCGCCTGATACGTCACTTGGACCTGGCCACCGGCGCCGCCGGTTCCCACCAGCGTCATACCGGGTGCGGGCGGAACTGCGGAAATTTTACCGACCGCCCGTTGCGGTTCCGACATTCCACCAAAGGCAGTGGTACCCGCCTTGTTGGTGGCACGGACACGGTACTGGTAGCCCTGGGTGGAGGTGCCCACGGAGAATGTGGCACTTGTGCCCGTCACAGTTTGCGTGATGGCGCCTTGTCCGCCGCCTGAGCGTTCAACGTCATATTTGCTGATGGCGTCACCGTTTTCAAAGGATGCGCCCCAGCTGACGCTGACCTGACTGTTGCTGCCCACGGCGGGCTGCGTTTGAACTGTTGGCGTGGCGGGAACGCCCGGCAGTCCAGCAGGAATCACTGATGCCGAGTACGCGCCCCACTCGGAGGGTTTCGGTGCGTTGTTGACAGCCTGAACCCTGAATTGGTACTCAGTGCCATTTTCCAGTCCCGACCAAGGCAAGGTATTCCCCGTGACGCCCGTCTTTTGGCCGTTTTGACCCGCGGGAACCGGCGAGATTTCCACGTTGTATTTGGTCACGGCGGAGAACTTGCCCACAGGGGTAACCCAGCTGACGTCCACCTTCTTGTCACCGAAAACCGTGGACGGTGCAGCTGGCGCGTCGGGCATCCGGTCCGGTGTCGCCGTGACCGACTCCGGCGACGGCGCTGAGGTGCCGACGCCGTTGGTGGCCGTCACCTTGAACTTGTACGGCGTGGTGTTGTTCAGTCCGGTGATGGTGCAGGTGTTGGTTTGGCAGTCCTGCGCCCCACCCGCCCAGGCCACCGCGTATTTGGTGATGGGTGCCCCGTTGTCCGCCGGCGGGTCCCACGTCAGCAGGACGGCTTCATCTTTTTCTTCAACGATTTGCGGCTTGCTCGGAGCGTCGGGCTTGCCCTTGACGGTGATGCGTATGCGGCCGTTGACATACCTGTCCTGGGTCTTGGTCTTATCCGCGACGGTGTAGCGCACCACCACAGTTCCCTTGTAGTCGGGATCGGTGTTGACAGTGACGGAGTCGTCAACGTGGGTGACAATAATTCCGGCGCTCCCCGTCTCGACCGAGGTGTCCATCACTTTCAGTGGAGCGTCAGGGAACGGGTTCACATCGTTGGTCAGGACCTTGACGACCTCGGCACGGCCCGCATGGGCGTCCACCACAATGTCCTCATTGGCCACCGCCAAGGGTTCGGAAGAGGACGTTGCCGTCAGTATCACGTCGGCCGCAACAGGGTCGTTGCTGCCGTCGCTCACCTGCACCTTGAGGTTTCCTGTAGCACCCACAGGGGTGTCATCATTGGCGGAAACCGTCAAGACGGTGCCTTTGAAGTCGACGGCGAAGCCAGCCGGCGCACCACCCACCAGGGCGTACTTGAATTTGTCCTTGTCGCCCGGATCAATGTCGAAGGCCATGGGCCCCACGTCCAGGCTGGCCTTTTCCTGCTGCGGCACATCGAGCGTGGAACCGGTGAAGGTGGGAGGGGTGTTCTTCTTCTTTTCGGGTTCCTTTTTGTCAGTTTGGCTGGCCGGTGCCGGGTCAACCAGGGTCATGACTGTCAGGGTTGATTTCAGGCCCGCGGCATCATCGGGACCGGCGCCGTCGGTCACTTCAAAGGTGATGGAACCGGGGCCATAGAACTTAATGTCCGCCGCGTAGGTGATGCCTTCACCGTCGCCGATGATGACGTTCTCATTCGAGGCACCCAGCAGGGAGATTTTGGCTGCTTCGGTGAGGCGCGCCTTGCGGCCTTCGCGAACCTGCACGTAGTCGGCGAGCTTCATGGTGGCGGTTTGCCCGGCGGTGACGCGGATGACGTCATTCTTCTTCAGCACGGGGTATTGCTTGTCCAGCCCCGGCACCCAGATCACGGCCGTTGCCTTGAGCCCGTCCTGGTCGGTGACGGTGTAGGGGATCATTTGTTCCCCGGCTTCGAGCACCACGCGCACGGCACCGGCGGAGGTGACGGATGCAGTGGTGTTCGGCTTGCCGGGAGCGGACTCCACGGCCACCGCTAGTGCCTCGGTCACGCCGTCGGGGTCAGCATCGTTGTCCAGTACCGGCACGTCAACGGTGTTTTTGCCCAGCATCTGCTTGACAGTCACCCTGTCATCGCGCGCAAGCGGCGCCTTCAGCGGGGCGTCCGGGGTGACCGTCATGCGAATGTTGCCGGTCGCCGTGGCCCCGAATTTGTCCGCCACGGTGTACATCGTGGTGGCAATGCCCGGTTCCTGCGGCGCTGTCAGAACCACCTTGCCCTTGGGTGTGATGGAGGGCGCCATGGCCTCGGGGCCCTTGAAGCCGTCCTTGACAAGTCCCAGCTGGCCGCCGTCGGGATCTGAGTCATTGAGCACCACATCCAGTGCCACTTTGCGGCCCGGACGCATGGTGATGAAGTCATCCTCGGTGACCGGCGGGTGGTTCATGGTGAGCGGCGGGGCCACACCCACGTCAACGCGGGCCATGGCCTCGGCACCCAGCCTGTCCCGCACCCGGTAGGTGAAGGAGTCGGTGCCGGCGGAACTGCCCCCGGCTGTGTAGTAGATGTAGCCATTGCCCGTCTCAGCGGTGCCGAGCTTGGGGGCCGTGTCGATGCCCACCAATTCCACGGAATCGCCGTCGGGGTCAATCCCGTTCAGGGTGACGGGGATCTTCACAGTATCCCCCGCAATGACGCGGCCCGTAAGGTTTTTGGGAGCAGGTGGCAGGTTGTGTTCGGGATCGGCGGCCACAATGGTGATGTCCACCGTGGCCGAGTCAAACTGCCCGGAGCTGTTGGCCACCTTGTAGATGCCAGTGACCTTCTTGGGCGTCTGGCCGGCAATGTAGCGCAGCTGGTTTTGGTCGGCGAACAGCTTGCCCGCTTCCGGATCCCCCGTCTCCGTCACCTCGGGTGCCTTGAGCACTTCACCGTTGGGGTCGGTGTCATTGGCCAGCACGGGAATGCTCACAATGTCCCCCACCCGGACCACGGCAGAATCATCCTCGGCACGCGGAGGCAGCAGCTTGTCGGCTGCCGGAATCCTGATCACGGAGACCTCGCCCACGGCACTGCCCGCCCCGTTGGAGATGGTGTATTTGATGCTCAAGTTGTTGTTGAGGCCGCGCACATCGCTCAGCTTGATGACGTTGCGTTCAATGATGGTGGCGGCCACGGGCGCACCCGGGGGAACCTCCACCGATTGAATGACCAGCACGCCGCCTGCGGGGTCTTCGTCATTGCCCAGCACGTCCACCAGCACTGAGCCGCCGGCGGGCAGCATGGCCAGGTCCTTCACGGCTACGGGAAGGCCCTGTTGCTCGGCCGGAACCACGTCAACGCGGATCAGGCCGGTGGCGCTCATGGGGCCGTTGGTCACCTGGTAATCGAGGTACACGGGCCCGGCGGCACTGGGTGTGAAGGTCACGGTGCCGTTGTCGGCAATCTTGGAGACGGTGGCATTGGCCGGTTTGGACACACTGGCCAGGCGCAGCGTGCCGCCGGAGGGGTCCTGATCATTTTTGAGCGGCGAGAGCGCAATGGGCTGGCCCACCACGGCGCGGAAGAAGTCCGCGTTGGCCACAGGAGGCACCGTGCCGGGTGTCTTGACGTTGACCTTTACCTTCTTCTCCGTGCTGTCTATGCCGTCGGAAACGGTGATGGTCATGGACTTCAGGCCGTCTTTTTCGCCGTCGTCGGTGTACTTCAGTTCGCCGTCGGGGGTGGTCTTGATGACGGCGCTTTTGTCGTCGGAGACGGCACCGGTGAGGAAAATGTCATCCCCGTCGGGGTCAATCCAGTCGGTAAGAACGTTTTGGCTCATGGTTTGGCCAAGCTCCACCACCATGGTGGAATCACGCAAAACCTTGGGCGGGGTGTTTTCGCCAGCCGGCACAACGCGCACATTGACACTGGCACGGGAGGTACCGCCGCGGCCGTCATTGGAGATGTAGCCAAACTGGCCCGAACCCGTGCTCTCTTGGGGAACGTTGATCTGCAGCCCGGTCCCGCCATAAATGGATTGGACGGCGCCCATGGGAGGGTCGACGGCGGGAGCCTCCACCGTGAGCACGTCACCATCGGGGTCGGAGTCATTGAACAGCACCGGCAGGATGGTTGTTTTTCCTGCGCGCACACCAAATTCATCCGGCAGAGCTTCCGGCGGGCGGTTGGGTTTGGTCCGGTCCGGCAGTGTGCTGACCACGTTGGGGTCGGCTGAATCCTTGTCGGCGTTGTCAGCGTTCTTCAGGTCAGTTTTGAGGTCATCCCAGTTGTTCACCAGGAGCATGTTTTGGTTGACCAGCCAGACGTTTCCAGAGTTGATGTCGTTCAGGACCACCACGTCACGGTTCTTGCGGAAGACGAAAAGTGATGTGCCGCCAGCCTTGGGAATGTCAATAAGATCGCCCGCTCCCCCGCAGGACAGGGCGTACTTGTTGGCGCCGGACCAGGCTGCGTGGACGCACCCGTCCTGCACCACGGGTGCCACGGCTTTTCCGGTGCTTCCCAGTTGCAATACTTGGGCAGCAGAGCCGTCCAGCGGCTGGGTGAACAAGGCAGTGGAGGTTTCCAGCGCCACAAAGTTGCCTTGGTCCGTGGGCTGGGCCAGGCGTGCGCCGGCAGAGTCCGGGATGTCCACGGTTTTGCCGCCGGGCAGGAACAGCTTTCCGGATTCGGGCGAGAACGCAACAGCCTTGCCACCGGCCACGGTGACTTGGAGGTCCTTTGCCCCAGCCAGCCCCTCAACTTTGGCCCGCTCCTGGGAGGCGACCTTGCCGGCGTCGTCCAGCACCGTGGAAATCAGCTCACCGGACTCCGCGTCAACCGTGTAGATGGTGTCATCCGGGGCCGTCACGGAAACCGGGTTGCGCAGGCCCGTGAGGATGGGGACGGTGCTCTTGTCATTAAAACTGGGAACGTTCGAGTTGGCCACGGCCCACACTTTGCCGGTGCCGGCGTCGGTCAAGGCAACCATGCCGGTGCCCTGGGACACTGCCGTGCCGCCGCCAAGACTTGTCTCCGAGGCCATGGCCATCATGGGGATGTTCACGGGATTCAGGAGATTGCCGCCGTCGGCGCTCATGAAGACGTTGTCGGCGTTTTGGACCACATCAAAGCTCGTGGTGGTGGCCGTGAACCCGCCGTCAAGAACCTTGGACTGGTCATTGAGGTGGCCCACCAGGCCGTCAACACGGTTGGTGACCCAGACGCTGCCGTCATTGAGGTCAACATCGGCTGTGGTGAACCCCGGGTACACCACTGCCCCAGTCACCACTGCGGCCGAGAGCACAATCGCAGCCGACGCCGTGAAGACCTGCTTTTTGTTGCTTGATCTGGTGAAGAGATCGCTCAATGCCATGAATAGCCTTTATTCATCCGATTCCTAAGCCAGAATGCGGGTCCAAACTGACTCTGGGCCTACGCAAAGGGAGGCGCCCCTAGAATCCTATCGGATTGATCCAAATGATGGGCTAAACATGTCGGGCGAGGCAGAGAGCAGTAGGAAGCGGGCTGCGGGCGGGCCCAGTGGGCAGCGGGCAGTGGGCAGCGGCAGTGGGCAGCGGCAGTAGGCCGTGGGAAGCGGGCAGCGAAGAGTTAGGGGTGGGCGGCGCCTTCGCGCCGCACACGTGCCGGTCAGCTCGCTATTTGCCGGTCAGTTCGGCCGGCGTGCCTTCGTGCAGGCACAGGATGTTGCCATCGGGGTCCTTGAACCAGGCGGCTTTTTCGGCGCCGAGGACGCAGATGTGGTCAGTTGTTTTGAGCCCGGGCAGGTCGTAGTCCTCAAAGACCACGCCGCGGGTGCCCAGGTCGCCAATCGAGGCCTCAATGTCCGCAACCTCGAAGCTCATGACAGTGTGCACTGAGGGGGCCGCGGCAGGATCTTCCATGAGCGCCAGGGTGGCAGAGCCTTCCAGAGCAAAAATCAGGTTTCCATCGGCCGACTGCCCACGGAATTCCAAGCCGAGGGACTCGGCATAATAGTCTCGGGAACGGGCCCCATTGGCCACCGGCAGAACGGTTGTTGCGGGACTGGATGCAAGGGACATTGCAATCATCGCCTTTAGAGGAGGAATGGCACCCATTCTACGCCGGGGCCATCAGATCCGCACCGTTTTGGCGGCACACATCAACTCAAAAACAGACCCGCAACATTGCTCCCGGCACACGTCCGCTGCGCTAGTGTGTCAGGATGCGACGGCTTCGTCGATGAGATGGGGAGTCACCTTGGTGACCCACCCTCTCCGGGGCTACCCCGGGGGACGAAGACGTACCTCCAGCATGCGCCTTGGGCGCGCCGCTACGCTCCGCGAAGCGCGGCGCCCAAACAGACAGATTGGTCATCATCGAAGCCGTCGCAGCCATGATCCCCACCCTCTCCGCCGCCGTTCTGGCGCGCAATCCCCGGCCCACGCCCCAGGCGATTGCCACGGCGCTGGCCCATGCCTTCCTGGCAGCCGAGGACTGGTCCAAGCCCTCCCTTATCAGCGCAGCGGCCAGCGTTTTGGGCGCACGACGGCGTTGGCTGGGGCCGCTGGCCGAGCACATTCTGGGCCTCTACCACCGGCGCCCGGCAGACGCCCCACGTGAGGTGGTCGCCGTCGTGCTTCACAGCGAAGCGTTTGAAACGGCAGTTGAAAAGGCCGCCAAGGCGCGCAAGCCCATCATCGTGGCCCACTACGTGGTGCAACCTGCTGTGGCCCGCGAGGCCCGGGTGCCCCACCTCGACACGCTGGCCGGGCTGGCCGGGCTACTGGGCCTGAGCATCGGTGAACTTGAGTGGTTTGCCGATCCACGGCAGTGGAACCGCACGGCCACGAGCAAGCGGCTGCAGCACTACAGGTACCAGTGGCGCAGCCGTCCCGGGAAGGTGCCCAGGCTTTTAGAAATTCCGCAGCCGCGGCTGCGCGCGCTCCAACGTACGGTGCTGCACGAGCTGCTTGCACCCATCCCGCTGCACAACGCCGCGCACGGTTTCGTGCCCGGACGCAGCGCCGTGAGTGGTGCCCGGGCGCATACCGGCGCCGAGGTGGTGGTGAACCTGGATTTGGCTGCCTTCTTTACCCATGTCACCCCGGGCAAGGTGTTTGGCGTGCTGCGCCAAGCCGGATTCACGGAGGCGGTGGCACACCGGCTGACGGGGCTGTGCACGCATGCGGTGCCAGTTGGCGTCCTCGCCGAGATGCCACCCGGCGGCGACCCCACGGACCGCTTTGCGCTGCGCAAGGCCCTGGCCTTGCCGCACCTGCCGCAGGGCGCGCCCACCTCGCCCATGCTGGCCAACTTGGCGCTGCGCCGGCTGGATTCGAGACTGTCGGGATGGGCTGGCGCGTTCGACGCCTGCTACACCCGCTACGCCGACGACCTCGCCTTCAGCGGGGGTTCTGAACTGGCCCGGCGCGCCGATGCGTTTGTCCGCGGGGCTGCCCGGATTGTGGCCGATGAGGGCCACTCGCTGAACCGTTTGAAGACCCGGGTGCACAGGGCCGGGGTGCGGCAGAGCGTGACAGGGGTGGTGGTCAACCAGCACACCAACGTCACCCGGGGTGACTACGATGCCTTGAAAGCCGTGCTGCACAACTGTGTATCTCTTGGGCCCGAGGGCCAGAACCGCGACGGCCAGGCGAATTTCCGGGCACACCTGATGGGGCGCGTGGCTTGGGTTTCAAGCGTCAATCCCGGCCGAGGGGCCACGTTGCGTGCCCTATTTGAGCGGATTGTTTGGTAGCCCGGCCGTCTGGGCGGTTTTCAGTCATACACAGTACGGGTAAGTGGCATAGTTTATCCACACACTCGTATATATCTTTCAAGAATGTCGGTGCCTTGCCCTAAAATTAAGGTATGGAAGCCACGGCAAGGACGCCGGGAAATCCCGGATCCACAAGGTCTCAGAGAGCGGTGGGGCAGCACATCCACCAGCTTCTCCGCCTTGCCGCCGCGCTGGCCGATTCTCCCGCCTGTTCTCCCGCCGCTCCTGAGGGATCCACGGTTGAGGCACCGTTGCTTGGGACGCCACTGGTTGAGGTGCCGCTGGGCGTGGATTTGGCGGGCCTCACCGATACCCAGACCATCAGCTGGGGACAATCCTTGGAGCAGCTGGACCATATCCTCTCAGCCCTGCAGGTACAGGTGGCCGGAGAGCTCGCAGCACGCACCCGGGCGTCCCGGTTTAGCGACGCCGGATTCACCAAGCCCGTTGCCCTGCTCACCAGCTCCCTGAAACTGGGTGCCGCCGAGGCCTCGCGCCGCCTGCGCTTGGCCGAGCACTTTCTTCCTGTCACAGATGTCCTCACCACGGTGATCACCCCACCCACTCAGCCCATCTTGGGATCGGCGTTCTTCAGCGGGGAGCTCTCCGTGGAGCAGGCCCTGGTGGTTTCCGGTTTCGCCGACGACGCCCGCCATCTCTCGGCTGCCGGTCTAATTCCCGAGGAAAGCGCCCACGACCTCGAAACCACCCTCACCAACTACGCCAAGGATGAGCCACCGGATTTCCTGCGCCGCATCGGCACCAGGGCAGTGAACCTTCTGGACCCGGATGGACAGCAACCCAGCGACGGTGAACTCCTGGCCAAGCAGGGCATCTTCTTCCGGCATCCCCGCCGCGGTTTGGTCCACTTTGACGGGCACCTGAGCGTCCCCCAATACGAAACCCTGATGTCCGCCATAGGCTGGGCCACCAACCCCAACACCCATGGGGACATCAACTCTGTGAACACGAACACCGTGGACATAAACACCGTGGACATCAGCACTGTGGACCCGCTCATGGATCAAGCTGAAGCGGCGGGCGCGGCGGGTGGTGCTGCCAGCGCCCCCGCCAACGGAGGTGGCGCAGGCAGCGGGAGTGGCGCGGACAGCGGGGTTGGTGCAACCAGCGGTGCGGCCAACGGGGTTGGCGCAGCCAGCGGTGCGGCCGGCGGGGTTGGCGCGGACAGCGGTGCGGCCAGCGGCTCGGCCAGGACAACTGGCGTGCAGGAGCTGCCCGGCCAAATGGAACTGCAGGACTTCATCTCTACCATGTCCGCGGCGTTTGGAGGCGGACAGGCACCTCCGTCCATTAACTGGCCACCACCGCAGGGCCCAGTCCCCGCCTGGGCGTCAGGCGAAACTGCCAGCGCGGATGGCACCCCTCCGGAATCGTGGCCGCACCTTGTCAACGGGATCCCTGTGCCCGAGCCCGGCTACGAGCAAGACCTCCCCGGGCTGGACCCGATCGATCCCAACAGCACCGACTCGGCGGTGGCGGACAGGCGCAGCCACGGGCAAAAACTCCTCGATGGGCTGATCGACTGCGTCAAACTGGCAGCCCGCACGGGGAAACTGCCGCTGAACGGCGGTCTGAAATCCCAACTTTTCATCAGCACCACCGAGGCCGATCTTCAGCGACGAACCGCAGCTGGCGGTGCAGGCGGAATAGCGTTTCTGCCCTATGGCGGGCCCCAGCCGCTGGAACTCTTCAAGGTGGAACTCTGCGACGCCGATGTCACCACCATGGTCCTGGGCAACGGCCAGGACATCCTCAATGTGGGGCGCACCCAACGCTTATTCACTGCGGCGCAACGCAAGATCCTGCTGGCCCGCGACATGGGCTGCACCTTCCCTGACTGCACAGCCCCCGCCTGTTGGTGCGACGCCCACCACATCATCCCGTGGCAGGACGGCGGCGAGACCAGCATCGCCAACGGGGCAAATTGTAAATATGACCCCTCAGGCGACCTTAGGTCAGGAGGTTGCCTTCTCGATGCTTACCCCATTCCATCATTCCTTTCCAAACAGGCTTCGACTGCTCTGGGATCGCCATCTTGTGTACCTGCAACTTGTCACCCTGCCTGGGTGGGGCCGAATGACCTGGCTCATCTGGCCCACAAGTACCAGGACACCCACGATCTTCGTTCGTCCAATTCATCCTGCCGATATGAATTGAATCGGCGATGCGGTATTCTGGCTAATAATTCGCCATTTGCGGGTCGAGGATTTATGCCTCGTGAATCGATTAAGGACGAGAGAATTCTTGGCCACCTCAGCAAAGTATCAGGTTTTTGTCAGCTCTACTTACGAGGATTTGAAAGACGAACGCGACCAAGTAATTCGAGCAGTTCTTGAAATGGGGCACATCCCGGTCGGCATGGAGATGTTCAGCGCCGCCGATGATCAGCAATGGAAGATAATTGCCCGGCACATTGAGGAAAGTGATTATTATGCCGTGATCATTGCCCATCGACTCGGGTCATTGGCGGATGGCGGGCTCAGCTACACACGTAAGGAATATGAATTTGCTGCCTCCAAGGGAATTCCAATTCTTGGATTTGTACTTAACGATAATGCAAGCTGGCCAGCGAACAGGGTTGACACAAGTACCGGCACGAAAAAGGCACTAATCGAATTCAAAAATTTGGTCAAGGAAAAGCCAGTTGGCTTCTGGTCGAACGCTGAGGACTTGTACGGCAAGTTCCTAGTCGCCCTAATGAAGGCAATTACAGCCAACCCTCGCGAGGGGTGGGTTCGAGCATCGAGCGCCGAAGGAGGCCCGGCGGTCACAGCCGAAGTCGTTCGGTTGAGCTCCGAGAACGCTACTCTTCGACAGCAACTCGCAGACGCAAAAGCGGCCTCGGTAAAAGATCAGCTGGACTTGGAACAGCAGACGCTCCAAACCATGTTCGATACAACTCGTAAACCATCATATCGATATGAAGGTGACAACGCATGGCAAGATGATGCGACAGTGACACTTTTTGATGCATTTCACTGGCTGGGCAAAGAATTGATTGTTGAATCGGATATTCGCGACATGGCCAACACGCTCGCAATGCATATTAGAACCGATAAAGACAAACAATGGAATACGGTGGCCCATAACCAACTTAGAAGCCTCATCGCCGATCTCATGGCACTTGACTTAGTTCAACCGTCTAAGCGTAAGCATCCCGTTACCGATGATAGTGAATATTGGTCGCTTTCGTCCTACGGAAAAAGCATATTGAAAAGAATGGTCAAAGCTACGTTTTCCAATAACACTGGTGGCGACAATTTGGTGGCAGAAGAAGATCCAGAGGCCACAATACAAGAAGGTGAGGAAAATGCTGCGTCGGCCACCTCCGACGACAAGCAGTAGTCGCGACCAGAGGCAACCCCGTCGCAGCGAAGCTGCGGCGGGGACTTTACTTGAAATAGCAACATAACTCGGACACTAGATAAGGCACATGTCGCCGTCGACATCAGTGACTGCTGCGAACCCCTTTTTGCGGGCCGACTTGCTGCAGCGTTTGCATCCGGTCAGTCCGAACCAGGTTCTCGATGGTCCGGCGGTCTCCACACCGCAGAATGTCATCCGGGGTTCATCAAGTAGCGCAAGGTGGGGTTGGATGCCTCCCGGGGTGTCGACGATTAGAAGGTCTGGGCCGGGTTCTCCATTGGGGAGGTGACTTGTGTACATGTGCTCAGAGTAGCGGGTGGGATGTGGCAAGGGACGCAGCGCCCGCAGGACGCTCCGCGTCCGAGGACGAACGGTCGTGCGGCAGCTAGTGACAGCTGTGTAATTCGTATGGCAAGATAGGGGCATTGCTGTACCCGGCGGGACCAACTCAGGGCCGGAATACATTAATTGCAGGTGGCCTTCCTGAGGGGTCGAGCAGCGTGGTAGGCCCGCGTTCCTAAATATGCTCATGGTTTTAGACAGAGAGGGCCCATCCGGAGTGAGACCGGATGTTGAAGCCCCGTCGTAGCGCTATTCTCTTTCTTCTCCTTGGCGGTGACTTCAGCGATTCCTTGTCGGTTTCGTTCCTTGGGGTCCCAATGTCCACTTCTGCTGTCAGTACTTCACTTGGCCGGCTCATCGCTCCGGATGCCGGCTGGTTCTTTTCTCTCTATCCGGACGCCGGTGAGGGCGGAGGCGGGTTCCGCTCCTCGTACAAGCCCAACCGGTCGTTCGTTGCCAAGGGTTCAGCAGCCAATCCTGAGCGCGCCGCGGCCGAAGCCGGTCGGCGCGCTGGGTCCAAACTACGACGCTACTGTGCCGCAAACCAACTTAACCGTCTCGGGACACTGACCTATGCCGGTACCGGCTGCCATGACCCACAGGAATTGCGAACCCATTTGGGCGCATTCTTCCGAGATATTCGGGCGGACCTTGGCGGAGCGCCCTTGCCGTATGCGTGGGTTCCGGAATGGCATAAGACGGACCATGGACTACATGCCCATTTCGCCGTCGGACGTTTCATCCACCGCCGACTGATCAAAGAAGTTTGGGGCCGTGGGCACGTTCATATTAAGCTGCTGGGTGACTTGCCTGTGGGTTCGGGGGCATTGTCCGAGGCCCGCAAGGCTGCCGGTTATCTGTCGAAATACGTGTCCAAAACGTTTACGGAACCGACCTCTCAGGTGTTCGGGCTTCATCGCTATGATGTCGCCCAGGGCTTCCAGCCGGTCAAACTCGCTCTAAGTGGTGTTTCTCCAGGTGATGTACTGGCACAGGCGTCGGACTATCTCAACGGGCCACCGCAAACTCAGTGGTCGTCCTCTTCTGTGGAGGACTGGGCCGGGGCTCCTGCGATTTGGGCGCAGTGGGGTATCTGATGTTCGATCAGATGACGATTGCTGAATGGCTAAATGCCAGCTGTGCTGCTCAGGGTATCCCAGTGCATGTGACCGACCCCGGTGTTCTCGGGCGGGTTGGCGTGCTTTTGGGTGCCGCGCCCGGAACGGACGGACGCGACAGCGGCCGGAGTACCGCCGCGGCGTCATAGTTGCCAGACGGGCTGAATCCGTGCCGGGTCCATCGTTCGTGCTCCGAGCGTACCCGGCAGAATCGTTGCGTAGTCCAGGACCGCCTTGATAATCGCGGCCTGCCGGTCGAGGTTCAGCATCGACCACGCGGTCATTAGCTGCTCCCCTGTACCGATCAGGCCGTCCAGGGCACTTGAACTGGATGCCTGCGCCAGCTGTCGCTCGGTCGACCTAATTCTCGCCTCAATGGGGTCACGGGCCGCCTTCCACTCAACGCTTGAAATATCCTTGGCTGCCCACATCTCGGATAGCTCCTGCATCTGGCTACGGTCTGCCTCTAAAGTTTCCAACAGGCTGCTTTGCCGCTCGTCCACTGCACGGCGGCCGGTCAATGCATCTGCCATCTCGGGAGTATCGAGCCGCATGAGGACAGCAGCGCAAATGAACTCCTCCACCGGTGACGCCACGATCGTTAGGCGCCCACAACCTCCATGGTCCGGACCTGCAAGGCAAACATAGCGGCGAGTGTCGACACGGATTGAGGAAAACAGCTTGTTTCCGCACTTGCCGCAGCGCAATAGGCCGGACAGCACATATCGACGTGGTGCGCGCGTATTCGTCCGCTTCTTCGTTTCAAAGTGACCAAGAATCTGCTGCCTCTGCGCTGGCGTGATAATCCCTGGCCATTGAGCGTCAGCAACCACGACTCCTTTGTGTTCCCGCAACCCTGCAATGCGCCCGGACTTGAAGATCGCGTTAAGGGTCACCGTCTGCCAGGGACCCCCGGCCGTCGTCTGAACGCCTTCATTGTTGAGCCACACGCAGATCGAACGTGAAGATTCCCCGGCCAGGAACCGGCCCACTGCTTGACGTAGAACCTCGGCCTCAGCCTCGTTCACTGTCATGCGATCTTGTTCGTATCCAAACGGGCGATGGTGGCCGCCGTTGGGCAGGCCTTGCTCCGCCAATTGGCGCGCCTTGCGCTGAAGACGCTCAGACTTCCGGCCAGATTCCTTGGAGGCGATGGCCGCGAGGATACGTGCCATGAAGAGACCATCGTCATTTCCGAGGTCTATGTCAGCCGTCACAGACTTTACCTGCGTCACCCCTGCTTGCTCGCACAATCGAGAGAACTGTTCGAGCTCCATTGGCTGCCGGGTAAGCCTATCCATGTTGTAAACGATCACTGCGTCCCGGTAGCCCTCGGCAAGATCATCGAGCATTCGCTGATACTGGGGCCTCGGCTTGCCCTTATAGGCGCTGATGTCGTTATCGACATACTCGTCCCCGACCGTCCATCCATGGTTCGCGGCGAGCTCACGGCAGTCCTCCAACTGGCGGGTGACGCCCAAGCCTTCCCCGGACTGGTCAGACGAGATACGGGCATAGATCGCGGCCGATCGAGGTGTCTTCATAGGGGTCAGACTAACAAATAGTGGCTAATGGCACCCTTCTGTGCAGCCTGCATCACCAGCTTGTGCACCGCGGCCACTGGACCATCGAGTTTCACGAGGGTGTGCCGTGGTACATCCCCAGCTTTCGGCTCGACCCCACTCAGCGCGCCCGCCGCAACAACTACCACCACGGGCTGTCGCGGAATGGGCCATCTGAGCCGCCGGAGAAGGCTGCTTAGTCGACTACTAGGCCCTGGCCCTTGCCACGCTGGAGCAGCACGGGGGCAATTTCACCAAAACCGCGCACGTTCTCCACGGGCAGCTGGGTCAGGATGAACCTGTCGTCGTTGGTCAGCGCCGAGGCTGTCACGGAGTCAACCAACACGGTGCCCGGTTCAGCCAACGACGTCAGGCGGGCAGCGAGGTTCACGGTGGGGCCATAAATATCGCCGAGGCGTGACAGGACGCGGCCCCAGACCATGGCCACACGGGCTTCGGGCAGGAAGTCATCAGCCGCCATGGCCTCGGCCAGAGCCAAGGAAATTTGGGCGCCTGCAACGGGTGTTTCACAGTTGAACAGGACCTCATCGCCAATGGTCTTCACCAGCCGGCCGCCACCAACACTGATGATCTCGGCACAAACGTTCTCAAAACGCTGCACCAGCTTGGCCAGGGTTTTTTCATTCATGCGCCGAGACAGTGAGGTGTAGCTGACCAGGTCGGCAAAACCCACGGCTCGGGCCAGGGGCAGCGGCGCGTCGTCTTCATCGCCGTCGCGCCCCAACTCGCTGGCAGCCAGGCCCGACTCGGCACGCACGGCCAGGCGCTGAACGCCTGCGTTGAGCTGGCGTCGGTAGGAATAAATCAAGAGTTCTTCCAGCGGGGCAATCAGGCTTGGCAGTTCGGACACCACTGCGCGTCGGGCCTCGGCGTCACTGACGCCATGCTCCGCCACCAAATCCTCAACCAGCGCCTCAATCTGCCAGACAGCCATCCTGTCAGTCATTTGACCGATGGAACGGGTGACGGAGATGGCTGTTTCTTCCGTCAACAAGCCTTCACGGACCATGGTGACAACGATCTGCAGCGCCTCTTGATCGCGCTCGGTGAAGGCCACGTCTTCATCGCCAATATTGGGGAAGCCCATGGCACGCCAAATTTTGCGTGCAGAAAGCAGTGATACGCCAACTCCGGCAGCAACGTCGCGGCGTTTGAGTGTCCGCTCGCCGCCCAACAGCTGAGTTTCCAGGGCTTTGGTTTGGTTGCGTGAGGCAGGAGGCAACAGCGGCTCGGGCCGGTCAGTGGTCTCTTCCAAGCTGGCGCAGCTCCTTTTCTCTTGTAAGTTCGTCAATAGCCTAGTCCCCTTGCTGGGGTGTTTGCTGAATGGATGCCCTAAATACTGCCGTCCAGGCCTGTTGAGTTTCACTATTGAACTCTTTGACGACAGGTACTTCCTTTATTGTCCGCATCTGACCGCGGTACATATGCAGTTGCAGGTCCCCCGAGCCCACCAGCCGCTGCCGCCAATTTTGCACGGGACGCACTTCCTGAATGTGTGCCAAGACATGGAAGTGGGCCTTTCGGCGCCGCGGTCCATGGCGAACCACCAGCCGCTGATTGGTGAGGACAATATGTGTGGAGGCCCACCTCAGCGTGCGCCGCACCGGATAGGCCAACAACAGCAGGACCACAGCCGTCACCAGCAGCACAATGGCTGGTTCGCGCGCCGGCCCGGACTGCGGAGCCCAATCGGCGAAGGGCCCCGGCTGCAACTTGGCCAGAGTGGCGGACGCGCCAAGGATCATCATCAACCCCACCGTGATGGGCCAGAGCAGAACCCGGGAATGGGGCCGGGTGTCGATGAGAACCTGCTCCCCCTGCTCCAACCAGCTACTACGCATAGTTCAGCGTGCCATCGGTTTCTGTGCGGCGCAGATGAATAACGTCACCGGCGCTGACAGTATGAAATGTTCCTGCGGCGTCACGGATCAACAAACTGCCGTCGTTGCCCAGCCCCGTCGCAGTACCGTGCAGCATTGCGCCACCTGGCAGTTCCGCCCGAACTTCCTGGCCCAAGGTGCTCATGTGCTGTGCTGCCAGTTCCAGCAGACTGCGCCCACCCCCCACACCGCCAATAAGGGGCGCTGCCGCATCACCGGCTGCCGCAACAAATTCGTTGTACAGGGCGGCAAAAGTGTTCAGATACGCCGGAAGCAGCACATTCCTGTCCAGGGCTTCCGGGATGGCGCCTTCCAGAAGCAGCGAGGTGGCACGATCCGTTGGGAGCTGGTGGGCGTCGGCACTGACATTCACACCTGCGCCAACCACCACGCCGGGCCCACCCGTGGTGAACGGAACCAGCTGGGCAAGAATGCCGGCAAGTTTACGCCCGTTCACCACAACATCATTGGGCCACTTCAGTGCCGCGGGGACGGAGGTGTGCACCCGCAGCGCTTCACACAGTGCCACGCCGGCCAGGATGGATAGCCAGGCGTAGCCGGTGAGGGCGAAAGCCGATGCGCCAGAAGTATGTGCGTCAAAGGGGAGCGCACCGCCTGCGGGTTGGCCAGCGGCAGGTGCACCAAAAGTGGGTGCATCAGAAGTGGGTGCACTGCCTGCGCCTGATCCGGGTCTGCCCGCAGCTGACGGCGCCCGGTCACCCGGGCGCAGGAACACGCTTGAAATCATGGCCGCCCCGGCTGGGACCACCCATGTCCGGCCCAACCGGCCCTTGCCGGCTTCTTGGGCGTCGGCTATCAAAACGCTCAAATCCGGCCACAGCTGATGTGGGTCGCCAGCACTGCCGGCCAGGTCGGTGTTGGTGGATCCGGTGGTGCCCACAATCTCCACCCGCCCGAAGGATCCCTGGGGGCGCAACAAAGCAGCCTTCAGTGCAGGCTGGTTAAGTGCTTGTGGCGCGCCGGTCATGGCCTCAATCTTATCCGGCACCACTGACATTCATGTCTGCGCGGTTGGCAGCCTGTAGGAGAGCTGCGGACAGCTGGCGGGCAGACGCCAAGGCATCACGGGGTGCAAGGTGCCATGGGGTGGAGGAACCTGCCATTGCTAACTGTCGACTTTGTAGGGTTCCTACACACGCAAGGCCGGAATACGTTACTAGAATGAACTAAGAGTTTGCCCTTTTGTGCGGTTCCTACTGCGAGGGCTGCCAGCTTCCACCTACTGAGCCGGAGTACCAATGAGCCACGACCTTTCAACGACAGCAGGCAAAATTGCCGATTTCCGCGACCGGATGGCCCAATCGGAAAAGCCCTCAGGGGAAGCTGCCATTGAGAAGCAGCACGCCAAGGGCCGCAACACTGCCCGGGAACGCATTGACCTGCTCCTTGACCCGGACTCCTTTGTCGAGTTCGACGCCCTGGCCGTGCATCGCTCCACGGCGTTTGGCATGGAGAAGAAGAAGCCCCTGGGCGACGGCGTCGTCTCCGGTTACGGCACAGTGGATGGCCGCCTCATCGCCGTCTACAGCCAGGACTTCAGTGTCTACGGCGGCTCGCTGAGCCAGGTCAATGGCGAAAAGATTGTCAAGGTCCAAGAATTTGCCCTGCGCAACGGCTGCCCGGTAGTTGGTATCAACGACGGCGGCGGCGCCCGCATCCAGGAAGGCGTGGCCTCGCTGGCCATGTTTGCCGACATCTTCCGCAACAACGTGCACGCCTCGGGCGTTGTCCCGCAGATCTCCCTCATCATGGGCCCGTGCGCCGGCGGTGCAGCGTACTCCCCCGCCCTGACCGACTACGTTGTCATGGTGGATAAGACCTCCCACATGTTCATCACCGGCCCCGACGTCATCAAGACCGTCACGGGCGAGGACGTGGACATGGAAACCCTGGGCGGCGCGCGCCAGCACAACAGCACCACGGGCACCTCCACCTACCTGGCCACCGACGAGGCCGACGCTATTGAGTTTGTCCGCGAACTCCTTGACTTCCTGCCCTCCAACAACCTCGCAGAGGCCCCTGTCACCGAGCATGAGCAGGAATTGGAGCTCGACGCCGGCGACCTCGCCCTGGATTCGATGATCCCTGACTCGGCCAACCACCCGTACAACATGCGTGCAGTGATTGAGCAGATCGTGGACGACGCCCATTTCCTGGAAATGCAGGCCCTGTACGCGCCCAACGTCATGATCGGCTACGGCCGCATCGAGGGCCACACCGTGGGCATCGTGGCCAACCAGCCCATGCAGTTCGCCGGCACCTTGGATATCAACGCCTCGGAAAAGGCGGCCCGCTTTGTCCGCAATTGTGACGCCTTCAACATCCCCATCATCACCTTGGTGGATGTGCCGGGCTTCCTGCCCGGCAAGGACCAGGAATTCCAGGGCATCATCCGCCGCGGCGCCAAACTGCTCTACGCCTACGCCGAAGCCACCGTGCCCAAGCTGACCGTCATCACCCGCAAGGCCTACGGCGGAGCGTACATTGTGATGGGCTCCAAGAAGCTCGGCGCAGACCTCAACCTGGCCTGGCCCACAGCCCAGATCGGCGTCATGGGCGCCCAGGGCGCCGTCAACATCCTGTACCGCCGCGACCTGGCAGCAGTGGCAGCAGAGGGTGGCGATGTTGAAGCCCGCCGTGCCGAGATTGTGCGCAACTACGAGGACGAGCTGTTGAACCCGTACCAGGCCGCCGAGCTTGGCTACGTGGACGCCGTCATCGCCCCCTCCGACACCCGGATCCAGCTCATCAAGGGCCTGCGCGCGCTGCGTGACAAGCGTGCCAGCCTGCCCGCCAAGAAGCACGGGAACATCCCGCTGTGATCCCGGCCGAGCCGTTGCTTACCGTCACCAAAGGCGATCCCACGCCCGAGGAACTCGCCGCCGTTACCGCCGTCGTGCTTGCCTTGCAGGCTGGCGCCGGCGAGTCGGAAGCCAAAACTCCCAGTCGGCATTGGGCCCGGCGGACACTCCTGAAGTTGCCGCCCAAACCCGGCGCTGGTGCCTGGCGTCGCTCGGGGCGCTAACTGCCAGCTGATAAGCAACAAGGCGGTAGGCTCGGGGCATGACTTTGCCCGCACAGCCCGTCACCAGGGCCGCCACTGCCATTGACCAGCTTGCCAACGCCTACACCGAGACGCTGCTGGAGCTCGACCCGGGCTTTGCCACCTCGTTGGGCCGGCCGGGGCGTGAAAGTGAGTATCGCGACCACTCCCCCGCCGGTTTGGCGGCGGCTGAGCAGGCAACGCGGGCTGCCCTGGCGTCGTTGGCAGCGCTGGAACCGGCCGATTCCGTGGACCAGGTGACACTGCACGCCATGAATGAGCGTCTGGGCCTGGATTTGGAGCTCCACAGCAGCGGCTGGTTGCTGGCGGATTTGAACAATATTGCTTCCCCTGCGCAGGAGATTCGGGCCATTTTTGACCTGATGCCCACTGCCACTGTGGCCGATTGGGAGCATATTTCCGCCCGCCTGGCCAATGTTCAGGGCGCCGTTGACGGTTACCTTGCATCCCTGCGGGCCGGTGCACGGCGCGGTTTGGTGGCCGCCCGGCGGCAGGTGTTGACAGTCATTGAGCAGTGTGAGCGGCATGCCGGGACCGAGGGCTACTTTGCTGCCCTGGCCCGTGAGGCTGCCCTCGATCCCGCGGGCCCGAATACCCCATCCCCGGACTCTGCATCCCCGCACGACGCCGGACCTTCCCTCCCTGCCAGTCTCGCCACCGCGCTGCTCGCCAACGCGGAATTGGCGCGAACCGCCTACGGAACTTTGGTGGATTTCCTGCGTGAGGAACTGCTCCCGTCGGCACCCGTGGCCGATGCCGTGGGGCGGGCACGCTATGCACTGGCCTCCCGGCAATTCTTGGGTGCAAGCATTGACCTTGAGGAAACGTACGCGTGGGGTGTGGCGGAGCTGGCACGCGTCATCGCCGAACAGGAAGCCGTTGCGGAGCAGATCAAGCCGGGCGCCTCGATCGAGGAAGCCAAGGCGGTACTGAATTCCGACCCCGCCCGCGCGCTCCAGGGCACCGAGGCATTGACTGCGTGGATGCAGAAACTCTCCGACACGGCCATGGCTGAGCTGGCCGGCACACAGTTCAGCATCCCGGACATCATGCGCACCCTGGAATGCCGCATTGCACCCACCCAGGACGGCGGCATTTACTACACGGGCCCGTCGGAAGATTTCTCCCGTCCGGGCAGGATGTGGTGGTCGGTCCCCGTTGGCGAGGATTCCTTCACCACCTGGGCCGAAACAACCACTGTTTATCATGAGGGCGTTCCCGGCCACCACCTCCAGGTGGCCACGGCCATCTACCAGTCGGGGCTTCTCAACGAGTGGCGGCGGAACGTGTGCTGGGTGTCCGGCCACGGCGAAGGCTGGGCGCTGTACGCCGAAAGACTCATGGATGACTTGGGCTACCTGGCCGATCCGGGCGACAAGATGGGCATGCTCGATGGCCAGCGGATGCGCGCCGCACGGGTGGTCTTTGACATTGGCGTCCACCTGGAACTGCCCATTCCTGCCCCGTGGGGAACCGGGAACTGGACCCCTGAGAAGGGGCTGGAGTTCCTGCGCGCAAACCTCGACATCTCCGCCGGCCAGCTGGACTTTGAGTTCAACAGGTACCTCGGCTGGCCCGGCCAGGCGCCGTCGTACAAGATTGGCCAGCGCCTCTGGGAGGACATCCGCGACGCCCGTGCCCAGCGCGACGGCGCTTCCTTCTCCCTGCGCGACTTCCACACCCAAGCCTTGAATCTTGGCTCAGTGGGTTTGGACACCCTCAAGATGGCGCTGCTTCACGGCTAGCCGCGACCTTGGGCCAAAAAGGACGGCGTTCGGGCAACGTGGGTAACGCGCGTAACAATTGAAATTGCTATGCGTAACAAGAGGACACACAAATTTCATAGTGATATTGTCCCGCGCCTACCGTTGGACCATGACTTCCACAGCGAGCACCAACAAAGTGTCGAAGCTGCCCAGGTGGGCCAGCTCCTTCGGCGTTCAAATCATTGCCGGCCTCCTCGCCGGCCTCATCCTGGGCTTGATTGCCCGCCAGCTCGGCGGGGATCCCAAAACGGATCCCAACGGCCTGGTCACAACGCTGAGCACCGTTGGCAACAGCTACGTCTCCATCCTCAAGGCGGCCGTTGTGCCGTTGATCTTTACGGCAGTGGTTTCCTCCATTGCCAATTTGCGTGAAGTCACCAACGCCGCCCGCTTGGCATGGAACACCCTGCTCTGGTTCGCCATCACCTCCTTGATTGCCGTGACCATCGGCATCGCCCTCGGAGTGCTTTTCCAGCCCGGTGCCGGCACTGGAACGGCAACGCCCAAGGAATACACCGGCAAGTCCGGCGACTGGTGGGCCTTCCTCATCGGCTTGTTCCCCTCCAACTTCCTGGGCCTGAGCGCGTCCACGAAGGCCGCCGAATCGGGCGCCCTGACCACCAGCGTCAGCTTCAACGTCCTGCAAATCCTTGTCATTGCCATTGTGGTTGGCATTGCGGCACTGAAGGTTGGCAAGGCAGCGGATCCGTTCCTCAAGCTCAACGGTTCAGCCTTGGCCGTCATCCAGAAGGTGCTGTGGTGGATCATCCGCCTGGCTCCCATCGGCACGGTCGGATTGATCGGAACAGCGGTGGCCACCTACGGCTGGACCACCATTGGCTCGCTGGGCAAGTTCACCCTGGCCATCTATGTGGGCCTGGCCCTGGTGCTGTTCGTGGTTTACCCGGTGCTGATCAAGACCCACGGCCTGTCCATCAAGCAATACTTCTCAGGTGTTTGGCCGGCAGTTCAGCTGGCCTTCGTCTCCCGCTCCTCCATCGGCACGCTGCCGCTGACCCAGCGCGTGACAGAACGCAACCTGGGCGTGCCCCGCGCCTACGCTTCCTTCGCGGTGCCGTTGGGCGCCACCACCAAGATGGACGGTTGCGCGGCAATCTACCCGGCCATCGCGGCCGTGTTCGTGGCACAATTCTTCGGCATCCAGTTGGACTTGGGCCAGTACCTGCTCATTGTTCTGGTCTCCGTTTTGGGCTCAGCGGCAACAGCAGGCACCACCGGCGCCGTCGTCATGCTCACGCTGACGCTGTCAACGCTGGGACTGCCGCTGGCCGGCGTCGGACTTCTCCTTGCCGTTGACCCCATCCTGGACATGGGCCGCACGGCAGTGAACGTGGCCGGTCAGGCGCTGGTCCCCACCATCGTCTCCAAGCGCCAGGGCATCCTGAATGAGGAACTGTACAACGCCCCCCGCAACGGCAACCCCTTTGCCGACGACAGCGATGACCTGCTGGCCGACTTGAACGCAGCCAACAGCGCCGACGAGGTCGATCCCAAGCGTCAGGCTGCCAACGCCTAACCGTTTGGCAGCAGCACCTGATGTGTAACAGCTCGCTAGCTGGCAGTACAGAACTCCCGTCCCGGAGCCGATCAACAGATCGTCACCTGGGCGGGATTTTTGTGTTCGCCGAAGACTGTGTGTCGGACAGGTTCCTGCCGACCGCCCGCCAAACAGTTTGCACTAAGTGCAAACTTGCACTTAGTGTAGAGATGTGAGTTCTTCTGCACTTCCCACCCAACAGCCGCTGGCTGATCCGCAACCTTCCCGCCGCGAACTGAACAAGGCCGCCTCCCGGGACGCGATTGCCAATGCCGCCCTCGAGTTCCTGCGCAGCGGCGACCTCAGCTCCTTCACCGTTGACGACGTTGCCGTGGCAGCCGGTGTCTCCCGGCGCACCTTTTTCAACTACTTTTCCTCCGTGGAAGCGGCCGTTGCCAGCTTCACCCAAAATTACCTGGACCAGGTCATTTTGGAATTGGAAGCCCGGCCAGCCGACGAACCGGTGCTCGAATCCGCCCAGATCGCCCTGTCAGCCGTGGGCAGCGCCCGCAACCTGGCCATTCTGGCCGAGACTTTCGCCCTCACTCAGGACCCCCAGCTGGGCCGCTTCCAGCTCCAGGCCTGGGAGGAATGCAGCCTCAAAATCACTGAAGTTGCCAGGCACCGCCTGCCCCCGGATACCGATGAACTTTACCTTTACGCCCTAGTGGGCGCCGTTACCGGCAGCTGCCGGGCGGCGTTCCAAGTCTGGTTCCAGAAGCATGGAACCAACATCACCGACGAATCGTTGGCTGATTTGCGTGCCTTCTTGGACAGCACCATTTCCCACATCCGCAACGGCTTCAGCAGCTAGTCTTTTCTGCGCTCCGCACAGCACAACAGCCTGCGCCCCGCCCGCGCCGGCACCCTTAGAGAATGGAACGATCATGGCCCTCTGGCTCTATAAACTTGGACGGTTCTCCGCCCGCCGCGCTTGGCTGGTGATTGCCGCCTGGGCTCTCATCATGGGAATGGTGGGCGGTGCCGCGGCCCTGTTCATGGGCCCCATGTCCAACAACTTCCAGATTCCCGGCACCGAAACTCAGCAGATGGCAGATAAGCTGCAGGCTGACCTGCCGGAGGCATCCGGGGGCACCGGCGCGGTGGTGTTCACCACCACCAACGGCGAACCGTTCACCCAGGCCCAGGAAGAAGCCATCACGGGGGCACTGGAAACAGTGACAACCGTGCCAACCGTCAAGGGCGTCATTGACCCTTTCCTGACCACCGCCCAGAAGGCTGAAGGCGCTGCACAGCTGGCCGACGGCGCCAAGCAGTTGGCTGCCGGCGAGGCGCAGGCCGCTGCCGAAAAGCCCAAACTGGATGCCGCAGCCGCGGAGTTGGCCGCCGGCAAGGCCCAGCTGGACGCAGCCCAGACCCAGTTGGACACGCAGAAGGCCCAAGCCGCAGCACTGCCGGCCGGCTCTCCGGAAGCAGCCGGTGCCGCCGCGCAAATCGCCGCGGGCCAGGCCCAGCTGGACGCCCAAAAAACCCAGTGGCAGGCCGGCCAAGATGCCTACCTGGCTGGAAAGGCCAAGTTCGACGCCGGGCAGGCCACCCTGGCCGCCACGAAGGCCGAGCTCACGGCTGGCCAGCGCATGGCAGACGCAGCAGCGGGAGTGCTCTTTGTTTCTGAAAACAACAAGGCCGCCATCGGCCAGATCCAGTTCTCCGAGTCAATGAACGCCGTGACACCTGCAAACCGTGAACTGGTCCAGGAAAAGCTCAACACCCTGGATTCCAGCGGAATCACTGTCTCCTACAGCAAGGAAATTGTCGAGGACGTCTCCTCGCTGTTCGGAGTCTCAGAGGTTGTGGGCATTGCCGTGGCAGCAGCGGTCCTGTTGATCATGCTGGGCACCTTTGTTGCCGCCGGCCTGCCGCTGCTCATGGCCGTTATTGGCGTGGGCATTGGTGTGGGCGGCACCATGGCCCTGACAACAGTCATTGAAATGTCCTCCATCTCCCCCATGCTGGCCCTGATGCTTGGCTTGGCTGTTGGCATTGACTACTCGCTGTTCATCGTGAACAGGCACCGCCAGCAGCTCCTCGCCGGCTTGGCAATGCGTGAATCCATCGCCAAGGCCACCGGCACCTCAGGCAACGCAGTGACCTTTGCTGGCTTGACGGTTGTCATTGCCTTGGCGGCACTCTCGGTCACGGGACTGCCCTTCCTTGCCATTCTGGGCTTGGCCGCGGCCGCAACCGTTGCCGTTTCAGTCCTCATCGCCTTGACCCTGACGCCTGCCTTGCTCTCCTTGATTGGCACCCGCCTCATCTCCAAGCGTGTTTGGGTCAAGAATGCGGCCGCTACTGCTGCGCACGACGCCAAGCTGGCAGGTTTGGATGCCAGTGGCAAGGCTGCCGCCGATGAAGCCGTAGATGTTGCCCGCAGCGCCCGCGGTTGGGGTGGCCTGGTCACCAAGCACCCCGTGGTTGCCCTCATCAGCGCTGTGCTGGCCTTGGCTGTCATAGCCATACCGGCTACAGGTCTGCGCTTGGCCCTGCCCGACGGCGGTTCGGAGCCCGTAGATTCCAGCGCCTACCAGGCGTACTCCATCACCGGCAAGAACTTTGGCGAAGGCATGAACGGGCCCATCATTGTGGTCGGCTCTTTGCCAGCGGGCTTGGACAGGACCAGCGCCACCACGCTGAACCTCGATGTTGCCGATCAGCTGCGCCAGGTTCCCAATGTGAAGGCCGCCGTTCCAGTCATGCTCAGCGAGGACCTGCGCACGGCCGTGTACCAGGTCATCCCGGCCGAGGGTCCTGCCAGTGAAGGCACCGTCCAGGTGATCCATGAACTGCGTGAGCAGGGCTCCACCATCAAGTCCGACCTTGACGTGACCATTGGCCTGACCGGCCAGACGGCCGCCAACGTTGATGTCTCGGAGAAGCTGGGAGCGGCGCTACCGCCTTACCTGGCCATCGTCGTCGGACTTTCCTTGATTCTGCTGATCCTGGTGTTCCGCTCCATCCTGGTGCCGCTGCTGGCAACCGCCGGTTTCCTGCTTTCGCTCGTTGCTGCGTTTGGTGGCGTGGTGGCCGTGTACCAGTGGGGCTGGCTCTCTGGCGTCTTTGGTGTGGAGAACCCGGGAGCCGTGCTGAGCTTCCTGCCGATTATTTTGATTGGCGTGCTGTTCGGGCTGGCCATGGATTACCAGGTGTTTATTGCCTCCGGCATGCGTGAGGCGTACGTCCACGGCCAGGACGCCAAGCAGGCTGTCCGCACCGGGTTCAAGCATGCTGCCCCGGTGGTGACGGCGGCCGCGATCATCATGATCAGTGTGTTCTCCGGTTTCATTTTCAGCCACCTGACCATGGTGCGGCCGCTGGGCTTTGCGCTGGCGTTTGGCGTGCTGATTGACGCGTTCGTGGTGCGCATGACCATTGTTCCGGCCGCCATGCACCTGCTGGGCAAAACTGCCTGGTGGATCCCGGCCTGGCTGGATAAGATCCTGCCGGATGTGGATGTGGAGGGCGCCAAGCTGGCCACGCTCACCGACGCCCCTGCCGATGCGCGGGAACTGAGCGGGGATCGGGAACCCTCGCGCTAGCTAGCTGGCACCGCAACGCGTCACTGGACAGATAATGCCGCTTCCCACCGTGGAAGCGGCATTATCTGTCCAGTGACGATGCGACGGCGGACCCGTCCCCAGCCAGCTGGTCTAGACTGGTGATCTGCGGCACATCTTCGCAAATCTGCGGGCCGTATCCCATCAATGGCGCTGTTCCCACCAATGACGCTGTTCCTACCAATGACGCTGTGGTTTTGGAGAGTTGATGCCCCCGACGCACCCCCTGCTTGCCGATCTGCCAGCCTTGCGGCCCTTGGTGCGCGAGTCGTGGCAGCGCTCCATGGATGCCCTGAGCACGCCCGCCGGCCTCACTCCTCCGGTGGTGTGGGAGAGCCGGGAGCTTGCCGAATTCCGCCGCGATCACCCGCTGGCCGCGATCATGCCCGTCATCTCCAAATTGCTGGTCCAACCCAGCCGCGACACCGGCCTGCTGATCGCCGTGGGCGACGAGCACGGGCGGCTGCTGTGGGTGGAAGGCGATCCCTCAGCCCGCCGCCAGGGCGAGCACATCAACTTCGCCATGGGCGCCGACTGGTCAGAAACAGTTGTTGGCACCAGCGCCCCGGGCACGGCCCTGGTGCTGGGCCGGAGCGTGCAAATTGTTGGCCAGGAACACTTCAATCCCGCCGTCCACTCCTGGAGTTGCACCGCAGTTCCCGTCCACGACCCGGATTCGGGGGCCATTTTGGGCATCGTGGACATCACGGGCGGGCCCGACGCCGTGGGTGCCAACACGCTGTCCCTGGTGCAGGCAACCGTGGCTGCAGCACAGGCGCAGCTGCGCATCGAGCGGCTGGAACAGCGGGTGCAGCATCCGACTCCTAAGCACGGCAGTTTCAACAAGCCGCTCTACCGGGACAGCTTGCAGGTCCTGGGTCGCGACCAGGGCCTGTTGCATGTTTCCGGCCAGGCACTGACCCTCAGCGAACGCCACACCGAAATCCTTGCCGTGCTGGCCTTGCATCCCGAGGGTCTCAGCGCTGAGGAACTCTCCGACAAGGTCTACCCCGAGGGCACCTCGCTGACCAGCATCCGGGCCGAGATGGTGCGCCTGCGCAAGCTTTTGGCGGCGGAGGCCCCCACGCTTGTGCCGGAATCCCGCCCGTACCGGCTGCCCCGGACGCTCGTGGTGGATGCCGAGCAGGTGCACAACTACTTGGACCGCGGCGCGCACCGGCTGGCGCTGAACATTTACCGCGGCGAGGTCATGCCGCGTTCGGCGGCCCCGGAGATCGAGGGCCTGCGCACCCGGCTGGCCATCCAGCTCCGCGAAGCCATTCTCAACGACGCCAGCCCCGAAGTCCTGCTGACGTACCTGCAGCTTCCCGAGGCAGCGGACGACGTCGAAGCCTGGCGCTGCGCCCTGCGTGTCCTGCCGCCGCGCTCACCCAAGCGCTCCGCCGTCGTGGCTCATTTGGAAGCCCTGGCGCGGTAGCCTCCCTTTTTCCAACTGACCCGCAGAAAACGCCGATAATCACCACCAAATCGGCTTTTTTCGCCGTTTTCTGCGGGTCAGTTTGATGGGATGGCGGGCTGCATCTGCGCGGCACGGTCCTTCGCGGGCGCCCGGCTCAAGTCCCACATCCACCAGCGCTTCAGGCTGGCCCACAGCATGAGTGCCGTCGCCACCGGAACCACGGCCAGCTACATCCGCCAGGTGCGGACGTCGGCCATCTTCTTCAGCAGCACGCAGCCGGCCACCAAGACCACCACAGTTGCCACGATGGAACCCAACACCAGAACAACAGACTCATTCCCCATGGACTCTAAGTATTTTGTTGGTCGCTCTGCGAGTGACTGGCAGTCTGATGTTGTGGCTCGGTTCGGGTGTGACTCACCCATGGAATTGCCTCCTCCGCTTGGGGTGAGTGCGCTGTCTTGGATATGTCCGCCCGGGCTAGGTTCAGCATCGGTTCTGTCTACTGCCCTGGCTTGATAAGAAGCCTGCCCGCCATGAACACTGGCGTGGCTCATTACAGACCTGCCAAGCGGTAACCCTTTCGATGCGTCACATGACTGACAGTAACCGTCGATATTGGAGGAGACATGAGCATCGTTGCTCTGGACCTGTTCAAGCGCCAGGTAGCGGCTTTGGCAACGCCCATAATTGGGGGTTCAGTTCCTACCCACCCCTGTTGAGAAGGCCGACCGAGTAGCGACGCAACCCATAGCAAAAAGGTGCGGGGCGGGCAAGGAATGCATACCGATGCACTTGCTTTGCCCGCCCCATAAGGTGCGTTACTGTGGTCGTCTCAAGCTGTCGACAACCACATACTGCTGGTGTTGCTGTGTCCGTCTCCCACTGCCTGACGGTCCGGTACTGCTGGTACTGCTGTGGTCGTCTCAAGCTGTCGACAACCACGTACTGCTGGTGTTGCTTGTGTCCGTCTCCTACTGCTTGACGGTCCGGTACTACGGGCACTTCTCATAATGCTGGTATTGCCATTACTTGTGTTGCTGTGGTCTTCTCAAGCTGTCGACAACCACATACTGCTGGTGTTGCTGTGTCCGTCTCCTACTGCCTGACGGTCCGGTACTGCTGGTACTGCTGTGGTCGTCTCAAGCTGTCGACAACCACGCTTTCCGGGTCCTGCTGTGGTCATCTCAAGCTGTCGACAACCACATACTGCTGGTGTTGCTGTGTCCGTCTCCTACTGCTTGACGGTCCGGTACTGCTGGTACTGCTGTGGTCGTCTCAAGCTGTCGACAACCACATACTGCTGGTGTTGCTGTGTCCGTCTCCTACTGCCTGACGGTCCGGTACTGCTGGTACTGCCGTGGTCATCTCAAACTGTCGACAACCACATACTGCTGGTGTTGCTTGTGTCCGTCTCCTACTGCTTGACGGCCAGATTTGCTGCAACGGCGCTTCCCCCTAGACAAGCAACTTCAACTACTTTGGGCGGGGGAACTTCCGTTCTCTTTTTCTTACGAGAAAAAATATAGCCACTCTCTGAAATCTCGTCAAGTCGTCTTCGGACGGTTGAGTTTGGTCGCCTTTTGCGGTTGGCTCGGGATCTACCTTGTGGCTCGCATTGGTTTAGCGGCACGTCATCGTAGTCATCTGCCTTAGTGATCGCTGCTGGCCGGACACGCGGCGCTTAAGAAGTTGCTGGGGATCTGGTGCAAATTTTTGTGTGTGCCTCTAGGCCGCGGTGGTTCTTGTGAGGAGATATTTGGTTGTCCGGGAGCCGGGCCGGGTGAGTTGGTGGTGTCACGCGGTCAGGGAACCTTTCACTGGGGTTGTCTGGTGGTGGCCGCGAACGGTGGGTATATGTTGCGTGTCAGCGCGTGTGTGTATTCTCTTTTCTGGGAGGTGGCTAACCGCCTTGATTGGTTGGCCACTTCTTCTTTAAACTCCCGGGATCAGTAGCCGGCTACCGGGCTAGTCCCCTATGGCATGACCCGGTCAACCCTTGACAGTTATAGAAGCATCCCAGACTAGTGGGCCCCGGACCTTGCAACGTGCTTGCAACGTGACTCCCCGTACTGTTCTGGGCAAGGACATCGACGTCCCCCACGCAGAGGAGTTTAGACAATGACTGTTTATGCACAGCCCGGCCAGCCAGGCTCAAAGGTCACCTTCAAGGACCGTTACGAAAACTGGATTGGCGGCGAATGGGTTGCCCCCGTCAAGGGTGAATACTTTGAAAACATCACACCCGTCACCGGCAAGGTGTTCTGCGAGGTGGCCCGCGGTACGGCCGAGGACATTGAACTCGCCCTGGACGCAGCCCACAAGGTGGCCCCGAGTTGGGGGCAGACATCGGCCGCCGAACGTGCAGCCATCCTGAACAAGGTGGCAGACCGGATCGATGAAAACGTTGAGCTCCTGGCCGTGGCCGAATCGTGGGACAACGGCAAGGCCGTGCGCGAAACCCTCAACGCCGACATCCCGCTCGCGGCAGACCACTTCCGCTACTTCGCCTCTGTGGTCCGCGCCCAGGAGGGCCGCCTGACCCAGCTCGATGACAACACCACGGCCTACCACTTCCATGAGCCGCTCGGTGTGGTGGGCCAGATCATCCCCTGGAACTTCCCCATCCTGATGGCCGTATGGAAGCTGGCCCCGGCACTCGCAGCGGGAAACGCCGTCGTGCTTAAACCAGCGGAGCAAACACCCGCCTCCATCCTGGTCCTGATGGAACTCCTCTCCGACATCCTGCCCGCCGGCGTCATCAACGTGGTCAACGGCTTCGGTGTGGAGGCCGGCAAGCCGCTCGCCTCCAGCAAGCGCATCCGCAAAATCGCGTTCACCGGTGAGACCACCACGGGCCGGCTCATCAGCCAGTACGCGTCGCAGAACCTGATCCCTGTCACGCTGGAGCTCGGCGGCAAGAGCCCCAACATCTTCTTCGACGACGTCATGGACAAGAACGACGCGTTCTACGACAAGGCCCTTGAAGGCTTCACGCTCTACGCCTTCAACCAGGGCGAGGTCTGCACCTGTCCCTCACGCGCCCTGGTCCAGGCCTCCATGTATGAGGCGTTCATGGCCGACGCCGTGGCCCGCACCGAGGCCATCATCCAGGGGAACCCACTGGACACCGACACCCAGATCGGCGCCCAGGCCTCCAACGACCAGATGGAGAAAATCCTCTCCTACATGGACATTGGCAAGCAGGAAGGCGCCACGCTGCTCACCGGCGGCGAGCGCAACATCCTGCCCGGAGATCTGGCCGGCGGCTACTACGTCAAACCCACCATCTTCGAAGGCACCAATGACATGCGCATCTTCCAGGAGGAGATCTTTGGCCCGGTGCTCGCGGTGACCAAGTTCGACGACTACGCCGACGCGCTGCACATCGCCAACGACACCCTCTACGGCCTGGGCGCCGGTGTCTGGTCACGCAACGGCAATGTGGCCTACCGGGCGGGCCGTGAGATCCAGGCCGGGCGCGTCTGGGTCAACAACTACCATGCCTACCCCGCCGGTGCAGCGTTTGGCGGTTACAAGTCCTCCGGCATCGGCCGCGAAAACCACGCCATGATGCTGGACCACTACCAGCAGACCAAGAACCTGCTGGTCAGCTACAGCGAGGACAAACTCGGCTTCTTCTAAAACCCCCTCCCAGCGCTCGCTCACTAACGGGGCTGTTTTCACCGACGCTCGCTCACTAACGGGGCGTTTTTCGGGAACGCTCCTGCACCTTTTCCACGCTCGACGCCGGGCACCTGCCCTAGGTGCCCGGCGCACGCCCGTCATCACCACGTTCATTGGAGAACCACATGACCACGATGCATGCAGCAGTTGTCAAGGAATTCGGCGCACCCCTCAGAATTGAGGAATACCCGCTGCCCACCCCCGGGCCGGGCCAAGCTCTAGTGAAGTTGATCGCCAGCGGCGTCTGCCACACGGATCTGCACGCTGCCGAGGGCGACTGGCCCGTCAAGCCCAGCCCGCCGTTCGTACCCGGCCACGAGGGCGTGGGTGAAGTGGTTGCCTTGGGCGACGGCGTCACCTCCTTGGCGGTTGGCGACCGTGTGGGCAACGCCTGGCTGTGGAGCGCGTGCGGCGACTGTGAATTCTGCCGCACCGGCTGGGAAACTCTGTGCGAGTCCCAGCAAAACGGAGGTTACAGCGTGGACGGCTCCTTTGGCGAGTACATGCTGGTCGATGCCGAGTTCGCCCCGCGCATCCCCGAGGGCGCCGACCCCGTGGAGATTGCGCCAGTACTGTGTGCCGGCGTCACTGTCTATAAGGGCTTGAAGATGACTGAGGCCCGCCCGGGCCAGTGGGTTGTCATCTCCGGCATTGGCGGGCTGGGGCACATTGCCGTCCAGTACGCCGTGGCCATGGGCCTGCGTGTTGCAGCCGTGGACATTGCCGAGGACAAGCTGGCCTTGGCCCGCAAGCACGGCGCCGAAATCACCGTCAATGCCCGGGATGAGGACCCGGTGGAGGCCATCCAGCGCCAAACCGGCGGCGTCCACGGCGTGCTGGTCACGGCGGTCCACCCGGCAGCGTTTGGCCAGGCCATCGGCATGACCCGCCGCGGCGGCACCATCGTGTTCAACGGTCTGCCGCCGGGCGATTTCCCGGCGCCCATCTTTGAAGTGGTACTCAAGGGCCTGACCATCCGCGGCTCCATCGTGGGCACCCGCCAGGACATGACCGAGGCCATCGACTTCTACGCCCGCGGCCTGATCCACCCCACCGTCTCCACCCGCAGCTTAGGCGAAATCAACGAGGTGCTGGAGGAGATGAAGGCCGGTGCGATTGACGGTCGAGTGGTCATCGCCTACTAAGCGAGCTGCCTCGTCTTAGGGCCTTACCAAGCACGACGCCGGGCACCTTCCGCAGGTGCCCGGCGCACCCATTTGTCCCAGTTTGCCCGTCGAATGCAATTGCCGAATCGAGCCACACCATGAGCCAAGTTTTGGATGCCGCCATCACCATCCCGGGCGAAACACAGTCCCGGGTTGCCCTGAGCGGCATGGCCGTGGAACTGCTGCAAAAACTGTGGGGCATCCACGGCCCGCTCATGTTCCACCAGTCCGGCGGCTGCTGTGACGGCTCTTCCCCCATGTGCTACCCGGCGGGCGAGTTCATCACGGCAGAAGCTGACATCCTGCTGGGCCTCTTTGAGCTCCCCGGGTGCGGGCCCGTGGAGTTTTGGATGTCGAAGGAACAGTTCAACTATTGGTCGCACACCCACTTGACGGTGGATGTGGTGGCCGGCCGGGGCAGCGGGTTCTCCGTCGAGGCGCCGGAGGGCAAACGTTTCCTGATCCGCTCCCGGCTGGTGGACGGCTTCGTGCCCGCCTCCCAGCAGTAACTCCGATCTGTGGCACAGCTGTTGAACCGCCAAAATCAGTGCCAGGCGCTCTTTCAAACGTTCCGCGCAACAACCGAGCCTAAGCTTGAATCATGACCACACCCGCACGCCTTGTTCTGGCCTCCAAGTCCCCCGCCCGCACCAAACTGCTCTCCGACGCCGGAATTGCGCACAGCATTCTTGTCTCGGACGTGGATGAGGACGCCGTCAGTGCCGCCGCCGGCCCGTTGACCCCCGCCGAAACAGCGCTGCTCCTGGCCCGGGCCAAGGCCGAGGCCGTAGCCGCCGACATGTCCGACGGACTCGTGGTGGGCTGCGATTCGGTCTTTGAGTTCGACGGCGAGCCGTACGGCAAACCCTGGGAGGCCGCCGTCGCCCTTGAACGCTGGCAGCTCATGCGCGGCAAGTCGGGTGTGCTCCACACCGGCCACTGGCTCATCAACGCTGCCGGCGGCGAATCAGTTGCCCACGGCGAGATCAACAGCGCCGTGGTCCACTTTGAGGACGTGTCCGACGCCGAAATTCTCGCCTATGTTGCCACGGGCGAACCCCTGCAGGTGGCGGGCGGATTCACGATTGACGGTCTGGCCGGGGCGTTCATCAGCGGCGTGGATGGTGACCCACATACGGTGGTTGGGCTGTCCATTTCCACGCTGCGGCGGCTGCTGGCCAAAACGGGCGTTTCCATCACAGAGTTGTGGGCCTGAGCGGCCAAAATCATGAACGTATGCGTGGAACCCACCGTGAGTTCTGCGCATACGCATTTATGCGCAGAACCCACAGCGGGTTTCACGCATAATTTCAGGGACGCCACAGAAACTACTTGACGGAATAGAAAGTACTTTCATATAGTTGTGTCATCAGGCAACACAACGTCAGCGAAAGGCATGTCCATGACTCGGCAGAACAGCTCCCCCTCGGCCGCAGAAGCCCGCGAGCTCCTCGCCCGGGCCGAAGGCATCGGCAGCACGGCCACCAGTGCCGCCGGCTGGCCAACCGCCATGGTGTTCAATTCGCTGGCCATCATCGGCTCCATGATGATGATCGGCTTTCACATTGTTGCCCACACCGGCTACGGAGCACCGCTGCTGGCCATGAGCGTGGCCGCCTGGGCCATGATCACAGCCTTTACCTGGACGTTTATGCTGCGCACCACCAAGGCCGGCTTCTCCAAGCGATTCGCCACATCGCTCATCGCGTACTTCGTGCTCTACGTAGCCGCCATCGCCACGGGAGCCCTGGCGTTCGCCAACGGCAGCCTGGTCTACTACATCAGTGCCGCAGTCATCCTCGCGGCAACCGGCGTCGCCGCAGCATTCCGCGAGTTGCGCGCATGAGTAAGCAGCCAGCCCAAGCAGAGAGCCCAGCCCCGCAGGAACAGCAGGGAACCCAGCACCCCCGCCACGAACTCAGTGAAGTGCTGCACCAGCCCGTCAGGTTTTCCATTGCCGCGGCCCTGGCCAGGACCGAAACCATGGATTTCAAGGACCTGCGCAACACCATCCAGGTAAGCGGCTCCGTGCTCAGCAAGCAGCTCTCCACGCTTGAAAAGGCTGGCTTCATTGAGGTCAAGAAGGCCTTTGTGGGCAAGTTTCCCCGCACCTCGGTGAAGCTGACCGCCGTCGGGCATCAGGCATGGGAACACCACATGGCCACACTGCGCCTCATTGCCGGGGACTAATGGCCGGGGACTAACTAAGAGCATTTTGTAGGTTCTCCACAAAAGAACCGTCACGCACACGCATAATAGGCATGATGTGTGAGGAAATTCCACATAGTCACGCTAGGCTCTGTGAAGAATAGAAGGAGTCTCGTGTGAGCATTTCACAGTCCGCCAGTGCGCAAAAGCTGAGCAAAGTCCTGATCGCCAACCGCGGTGAAATTGCCGTCCGCATCATCCGGGCGGCCCGCGACGAAGGCATCACCTCCGTTGCTGTCTACGCTGAGCCGGACCGGGACGCACTGCACGTGCGCATGGCCGATGAAGCCTTCGCGCTCGGCGGGTCAACCGCAGCAGACTCCTACCTGGTCATGGAGAAGATCCTCGACGCCGCAAAGCAGTCGGGTGCCGACTCCGTCCACCCCGGCTACGGCTTCCTGGCCGAAAACGCCGATTTCGCCCAGAAGGTTATCGACGCCGGCCTGATTTGGATTGGCCCCTCCCCCGCAGCCATCGCCGCGCTGGGTGACAAGGTCCAGGCCCGCCACATTGCCGAAAAGGTTGGCGCACCCCTGGTGCCCGGCACCAAGAACCCGGTGGCCTCCACCCAGGAAGTCCTGGACTTCGCTGAAGAGTTCGGCCTGCCCTTGGCCATCAAGGCAGCCTATGGCGGCGGCGGACGCGGCATTAAAGTTGTCCGCACCCGTGAAGAAATCCCCGAACTGTACGAGTCGGCAGTCCGCGAAGCCGTCGCAGCCTTTGGCCGCGGCGAGTGCTTCGTGGAGCGCTTCCTCGACGCCCCCCGCCACGTGGAAACCCAGTGCCTGGCAGATGCGGCGGGCAACGTCGTCGTCGTCTCCACCAGGGATTGCTCCCTGCAGCGCCGCAACCAGAAACTGGTGGAGGAAGCCCCCGCACCGTTCCTTACCGATGACCAGAACAAGCGCCTTTATGAAGCGTCCAAGGCCATCATGAAGGAAGCCAATTACGTTGGCGCCGGCACCTGCGAATTCCTCGTGGGCACCGACGGCACCATCTCCTTCCTCGAGGTCAACACCCGCCTCCAGGTGGAGCACACCATCTCCGAAGAGGTCACCGGCATTGACCTGGTGCGCGAGCAGTTCCGCATCGCCCGCGGCGAGGAACTGGGCTACGGCGACCCCGAAGTCCGCGGCCACTCCTTCGAGTTCCGCATCAACGGCGAAGATCCGGGCCGCGGCTTCATGCCGGCCCCCGGCACCGTCACCACGCTGACACTGCCCACGGGCCCCGGTGTCCGCGTCGATTCCGGCATCACCGCCGGCGAGGTCATCGGCGGCAACTTCGACTCCATGCTGGCCAAGCTCATTGTCACCGGGGCCACCCGCGAGCAGGCGCTCCAGCGTTCCAGCCGGGCACTGGAGGAAATGCAGGTCGGCGGCCTGCCCACCGTGCTGCCCTTCCACCGCGCAGTGGTCGTTGACCCCGCCTTCGCCCCGGCCAACGGCGCCGCGTTCACCACGCACACCCGCTGGATCGAGACCGAGTTCAACAACACCATCCCCGCCTTCGACCTCTCAGGTGTTTCCGCTGCCGCGGACGACGCCGGAACGCGCCAAAGCGTCACCGTCGAGGTGGGTGGCAAGCGGCTTGAAGTGACGTTGCCGGCACAGTTCGCTGTGGGCAGCGTTTCCAACGGTGGTGGCGCCAAGAAGGCCAAGAAGGCCGGTCGCAACCGCAGTGCTGGCCCGGTGGCCGCCAACGGCAACGCGCTGGCCTCCCCCATGCAGGGCACCATCGTGAAGGTGGCTGTCGCTGATGGGGACGTCGTGGCCGAGGGTGACCTTATTGTGGTGCTGGAGGCCATGAAGATGGAGCAGCCCCTCACGGCCCACAAGGCAGGTACCGTGACCGGGCTCAGTGCAGCAGCCGGTGACACCGTCGCCGCAGGAGCAGTCCTGGCCACCATCGAGGACTAACAAGACTAACCCTCGCTCACATATGGGGCGTAAATGCGAAACGCTCGCTCACCAATGGAAATTGGTGAGCGAGCGTTTCGCATTTGTGCCCCTTTGCTGAAGGAGCGTCCGCCAAAACACAACCACTACTGCAGGAGCGTTGGAATCGGAGGAGGGGTCAGCTGACGTTGGTGGTGTAGTCCAGGTCGCGGGTTTCCTTCATGATGAACAGGGCTATCAAGGTCAGCACTGCCATGGAGGAGAGGTACACGCCTACCAGCACGGGGCTGCCATCGGCGCTCTGCCACAAGGCAACGGCGATGAACGGGGCCACGGCCGCACCCAGGATGCTGGCCATGTTGTAGCTGATGGCCGATCCCGTGTAGCGCACATTGGTGGGGAAGAGTTCAGGCAACAGGGCACCCATGGGGCCAAAGGTGAGTCCCATCAAGGTGAAGCCGATGATCAACAGGGCCATGACGCCCACCATGCCGGCACCGAACAGCGGCACAAAGGTCAGACCGAAGACCAGGATGCCTCCGGTGACCCAGAGCAGGGTCTTGCGGCGGCCAAACTTCTCAGCCAACGGGCCCGAAACCAGGGTGAAGATGCCGAAGAATACCACGCCAATGATGAGCATGATCAGGAACTCGTTGCGGGTGTAGCCCAGGCCGGGAACCCAGGCGGCGATGGCGTCGGCGCTCATGGGCTTGCCGGCTGCCTGGGCCTTGGCCTTGGCGGCCTCAAGGGTGGCGGGAGCTGTGCCGTAGGAAAGCGTGAAGGTTGTCATGAGGTAGAACAACACGTACGTGGCGAGCATGACGAAGGTGCCAATGATCAGGGGGCGCCAGCTGGTCTTGAAGACCCGGCCAACGGGCAGCTTGGACACTTCGCCGGCGTCGATCACGTTCTGGAAGGCCGGGGTTTCAACCAGCTTCAGGCGGACGTACAGGCCAATGATGACCATGACGGCGCTGAGCAGGAACGGAATGCGCCAGCCCCACGAGGTGAACTGTTCAGTGGTCAGGCCAAGGCTCAGGGCCAAGAAGATGCCGTTGGCCAGGATGAAGCCAATGGGTGCGCCCAGCTGCGGGAACGTGCCGTAGATGGCTCGCTTGCCCGCGGGGGCGTTTTCGGTGGCCAGCAGCGCTGCACCGCTCCACTCGCCGCCAAGGGCCAGGCCCTGCATGAATCGCATGACCACCAGCAGGGCCGGTGCCCAGAAAGTCCAACCCGGCACCGAAGCCGTGGGCAGACAGCCAATGAGGAAGGTGGCAATGCCCATGGTCAGCAGGGACGCCACCAGCGTGCCCTTGCGGCCAAACTTGTCACCGAAGTGGCCAAACACAATGGATCCCAGCGGCCTGGCAATGAACGCCACACCGAAGATGGCGAAGGAGCTCAGCAGGGCAACGGAGCCCTCGGCATTGGGGAAGAACAGGGCCGGGAAGACCAAGACCGCTGCTGTGGCATAAACATAAAAGTCGTAGAACTCAACAGTGGTGCCAATAAGGCTGGCCACGATGACCCGTCCTCGGCTATTCGCTTGTGGAATCTCCACTGTCTCCGCTTTTTGGGGAGTGCTCATGGTTCGGCTTTCTCTAAGGGCCCTGTCAGACATTTGTGAACCGATACAAGGCGTTGGCGATACTTTGTGCGACCGTCAACTCTATAGGTAGCGTCCACCCATTGGACAACTAGCGCCACTATTTGGACATTCGGGTGCGTTGCAGACGCAGCCTAACAACGCCGGGCCGCGCGTGGATAGGGAAATGTCACAACGATTTCACACCCGGTGACGGCCCCCGAAACGCCGCCTCCCTAACGTTGATCACACAGGGTTGGAAACACAGCGACGATCACACAGCGAAGCGAAGAGGGAGGCATGTCATGTCTGTAGAGAACATGAACGGCTCAATGGTTCAGGCCGGAACCAGCGCCGGAACCACCGGCGCGGCACTGACGGGCACACCGGGACGGTGGCTGCACGGTTGGGACGCCGAGGACACGGCGCAATGGGAAACCTCGGGCCGGGCCATTGCCAGGCGCAATCTTTGGTGGTCCATCGCCTGCGAGTTCCTGGGCTTCGTGGTGTGGCAGCTGTGGTCCATAGTGGTGGTGTTCCTGCCCGGTGCAGGCTTCACCTTCAGCTCTGCAGAACTGTTCTGGCTCATCTCCATCCCATCCCTGGTGGGAGCCACCCTGCGCATCCCGTACACGTTCATGGTGGCGAAGTTTGGCGGGCGCAACTGGACCATCATCTCGGCATTGCTCCTGCTCATACCCACACTGGGCATGGCCTGGTGCCTCAGCGATCCCACCACTCCGTTTGGCACCATGCTGGCCGTTGCGGCACTGGCCGGGCTGGGCGGGGGCAACTTCGCCTCCTCGATGGCGAACATCACCTACTTCTTCCCGGCCCGTGAAAAGGGTTGGGCGCTGGGACTGAACGCTGCGGGCGGGAACTTGGGCGCCGCCGTCGCACAATTCATGGTCCCGCTGGCAGTCACCTTCCTCGCCGCCGGCACCCTTGGACTCCCGCTGGCCGGGCTCATGTGGGTGCCGCTGATCCTGATCGCTGCGTGGGGTGCCTGGAGGTACATGGACAATCTGGCCAGCGCCAAGTCGGACATTGCCGGTTCGCTGGCCTCCTTGCGCGAACCGCACCTGTGGATTCTGGCACTGCTGTACATTGGCACGTTTGGCTCGTTCATTGGCTTTGCGGCCGTTTTCCCGAAACTGATTGTGGATTCCTTTGGCTCCGGCGTGGGCATCCCCATTGGCCCGGCCATCATCTCGTTGGCCTTCCTGGGCGCACTGGTGGGTTCCCTGGCCCGTCCCTTTGGCGGGAAACTGGCCGATCGCTGGGGCGGTGCCCGGGTCACAGTGGCCTGCTTCGGCGTCCTGGCCCTCACGGCACTGGCCCAGCTCCTCACCCTCCCGCTGGGCAGTTTCGGGCTGTTCCTGATCCTGTTCCTGGTGCTCTTCGCCGCAGCAGGCGCCGGCAACGGCTCCACGTACCGCATGATCCCCATGGTGTTCGCGCTGCGGTCCAAGTCGGACGACGGCGGCAAAATGAGTGCCGCCCGCAAGGCGTCGGCCGCGCTGGGCATCATCTCCGCGATTGGCGCTTACGGCGGATTCCTGGTTCCGCAGGTCCTCAACGCCTCCCGCCAGGCCACAGGTGGTTACGAGAACGCCTTCCTCGCCTTTGTGGCCGGGTATCTGGTGCTCATGGCAGTGACCTGGGCCGTGTACCTGCGCCCCTCCTCCGCCGCCAAGCTGGGAAGCGTCTAGTGACGGTGCCCTCGAACGCCACGGACACCCACTGTCCCTATTGCGCACTGCAGTGCGCCATGACGGTGACGCCGGCCGCGACAGGACCAGCAAGAGCGGGCGCTCCGGCACCAGCCACGCCGGAGCCCGTCATCACGGGCCGTGATTTCCCCACCAACCGCGGCGGGCTGTGCCGCAAGGGGTGGACAGCGGCAGCCCTGCTGGGCCATCCCGAACGGGTCACCACTCCCCTGCTCCGGGGCCGGGACGGAATTCACCGCCCGGTGCCGTGGACACTGGCACTGGACCTGATTGCGGACCAGGTGCAGCGGACCCGCGCAAGCCATGGCCCGGATGCCGTGGGTGTGTTTGGCGGTGGCGGGCTGACCAATGAGAAGGCCTACCAGTTGGGCAAGTTTGCCCGGCTGGCCCTGGGCACCTCAAGGATCGACTACAACGGCCGGTTTTGCATGTCCTCGGCTGCCGCCGCCGGCAACAGGGCCTTTGGCCTGGACAGGGGCTTGCCGTTTCCGCTCGAGGACTTGGACAGGGCCGACGCCGTATTGCTGCTTGGTTCAAATGTTGCCGAGACCATGCCCCCGTTCATCCAGCACCTCCAGGGTGCCCGCGCTGCCGGCGGCTTGGTGGTGGTGGACCCCCGGCGCACGGCCACTGCCGATTTCACGGCCGACGGCGCCGGCCTGCACCTGGCGCCCGTCCCGGCCACGGACCTGGTCCTGCTGCTAGGCCTGAGCCACATCGCCATCCACGACGGTTTTGCGGATGCAGGCTTCGTTGCCAGCAGAACTGCGGGCTACCAGGCCGTGGCCCGCAGCGTGGCCCAGTGGTGGCCGGAACGAGTCCAATCGATCACCGGCGTTCCCGTGCACCTGCTGCGCGAAACAGTACGCCTGTTGGCACAAGGGGCACGCGGCGGCGGCAGCTACATCCTGACCGGGCGCGGCGTGGAGCAGCACGTCGACGGCACGGACACCGCCACGGCTGCCATCAATCTGGCCCTGATCCTGGGACTGCCCGGCTCCGCCAACAGCGGTTACGGCACGCTGACGGGTCAGGGCAATGGACAGGGCGGCCGGGAACATGGCCAAAAGGCCGACCAGCTCCCCGGCTACCGCAAGATCACCGATCCCGCAGCCCGGAAGCATGTGGCGAAGGTGTGGGGCGTGGATCCGGCGCTGATCCCGGGGCCGGGACTTCCCGCCGTCGAACTCTTGGCGTCGCTGGGCAAGCCAAACGGGGTGCGCACCTTCTTCATTCACGGGGCCAATGTGGCTGTGTCGGCCCCCAACGCCAGCCAGGTGCTGAAAGGCTTGCGTGCCCTGGATTTTTTGGTGGTGTGTGATTTCTTCATGTCGGAGACGGCGCAGGAGGCGGATCTGGTGCTGCCGGTACTGCAATGGGCCGAGGAGGAGGGCACCATGACCAATCTGGAGGGCCGGGTGCTGCGCCGTCGGGCCGCGCTGACCCCGCCCCTGGGGGCGCGTTCGGAGCTGTGGATCATGGCTGAACTGGCCTGCAGGCTCAACGCGCCGTCCATCTTCAGCGCCGACCCCGAAACCGTCTTCACCGAGTTGCGGGCCGCTTCCGCCGGGGGTCTGGCCGACTACTCCGGCATTGACTATGCGCTGCTCGATTCCGGTGAGCCTGCCTACTGGCCCTACCCCGCCGGCAGCACGGGCACGCCCCGGCTATTTTTGGACGCCTTTGCCCACCCGGACGGCCGCGCGGTGCTGACGCCGGTCTCCCCCTCCGCGAACCCGGCGCGGGACCCGCTTTTCACCGGTGCAACGCTGGCCCTGGTGACGGGGCGGCTACTGGAGCACTACCAATCCGGGGCCCAGACCCGCCGCGTGGCCGAGCTGGCCGGCGCCGTGCCCCGCGCCCAACTGCTCATCCATCCCCTGGCTGCGGCGTCCCGTGGAATTTCCGACGGCGGCATGGTCACCGTTGCCAACACCCGCGGAACGGTGCGGTGCCAGGCCAAACACAGCACTGCCATCCGCTCCGACACCGTTTTTTTGCCCTTTCATTTTGCCCAGGACGAGAACGCGAATTTGTTGACCAGCCAGGCCACCGACCCCATGTCGGGGATGCCCGAATTCAAGGCAAGCGCAGTCACCGTCACAGCACTGTCGCAAAACTGAAGCACCACCGAAGCACTACTGAAGGAGGAGCCATGACGAACACACCCCTGCACATAGTTGTTGTGGGCTATGGGCCTGTTGCCGCCAGGTTCGTAGACCAGCTGCTCCCCGCCGTCCGCAGCGGCGCTGTGGCGCTCACCGTCATCGGCGAGGAATCTGCCGCCGCCTATAACCGCGTGCTGGTGGCCGATCTTGGCGTGGGGCGCACCACCGCTGCAGCCATTGCGCTCTCGGATGCCGCGGAACTCGTGGCGGCGGGCGTCAACGTTCACCTGGGCACGCGGGTGCTGCGCCTGGACCGGGCCCGCCAACAGGTGCGGTTGGCGGACGGCACCTCCCTTCGCTACAGCAAATTGGTGTTCGCCACCGGCGCGCGCCCCGTGGTGCCACCCCTGCACGGTCTCAACCCTGACCCGGCCGCCCGGGTTGCGCTGCCCCGGGGCGTCACGGCGCTGCGGGATCTGGCCGACGCCGCCCAGCTGAGCGACGCCGTCGACCGCAAGGCAAAAGTGGTGGTGTTGGGGGGTGGCATTCTGGGCCTGGAGGCGGCGCTGGCGGCGCAGGATGAGGGCGCCAGCGTGACTGTCGTTCACCACGGCACGCACGCATTGGCGCGGAGCATCGACGCCGGGGCCGGGCACACCCTGGCAGCAGCCCTGCGCAGCAGCGGCATCACCGTCATCTCGAACGCCCGCTCTGTGGGGGTGCAGCTGAGCCCCGGGCACGACGGCGAACTTCGGTTCTCTGCCCTGCTGCAGGAAAGTGGTGCTCCCGTTGAGGGTGATCTGCTGGTGCTTTCCTGTGGCGTGCGGCCTCGCGTTGAGGTGGCGGCCGGGGCTGGACTGGCCACGGACCGGGGCATTCTGGTGGACCACCGGCTCGCTGCCCTGCACGATCCGAACGTTTTTGCCATGGGCGACTGCGCGCAGGTCCGCTGCCTGGACTCCGACTGCGCCGACTGTGCTGCCAGTGATGGGCCGCTGGGGCTGATTGGCCCCGGCTGGCGGCAGGCCGAATGGCTCGCGGACTTCCTGACGGGATCTTTGGCAGTGCCGCTGCCGGCCGAGCGTGCCCCGGTCATGATGCTCAAGGCGCGGGGCGTGGATGTAGCGGCCGCCGGGGAAGTGCAGGCCGGGCCGTTCGATCCCGTTCCGGGCCTGTCCGTGAGCCAGTGGGCTGACCCCGAGCACGGAAAATACGTGAAAATGAGCACCCGCGACGGGGTGCTGGCCGGCTTCATCAGCGTGGGCATGCCCCGCACGGGCGCCGAGCTCACGCTGCTCTTTGAACGCGGCTCCGAACTCCCGGCAGACAGGTCGGCCCTGCTGCGTCTGGACGGCCCCGACAGGGACACTGCGGCCACGGCGGATCCGGCCCGGACAGTGTGCCGGTGCGCCGGTGTGGCGGAGGAAACCATCACGGCCGCCGCCGCCCGCGGCTGCTCGACCGTTGCGGAAGTCTCTGCGGTTACCCGGGCAGGAACGGGTTGTGGTGGTTGCCACGGAGAGCTCAAGGAGCTGATCGAGAAGCACTTCGCCCCCGCCTAAAACCAACTTCACAACTTCACAACTTCACAACTTCACAACTGACCCGCAGAAAACGCCGAAAATTCACGGTTTTACCGTGATTTTCGGCGTTTTCTGCGGGTCAGTTGGCGCGGTCGTCGCCGCTAGAGCTCGTGCGGCATTTCCTCGGGGGCCGGAAGCTGATCCTCATCTTCCGGGTGGCGGGCCAAGTTCCACATGGCCAAGGCCAGCCCGCCCCAAATCGTCAACAAGGCAATGATCATCATGGTGATGGCTACCGGGGTCATGATTGAACCTTCTCTCGGTTGTTGTCAACGTCGCCGTCACGTTCGGCGGCTTCGTTGAACTCGTCGTACTCGGCATCGTGGAGCCTGGACTTCTCGCTCCAGGGAATCAAGGAGAGAAGCACTGCACCCACAATCAGCGCACCCGCCATGCCCCAACCGAACACCCCGTTGAACCAGGCCGGATAGCCCGAGTACTGCTCGGTGCTCTTGGTCTGGATCTCGTTGATGAGCATGTAGCCCAGGGCCACCGGCACAATGCCGCCAACCACAACGCGCCAGCCGACGCCCATCTTGATGGTTGAGGTCTTGTTCAGGTGCTTCTGCAGGCGCGGGAGGCTACTGAGCCCGGCCGAGACGACGATAACTGTGACCAGGGCACAGGCGAGGATGCCGAACTGGTTCACGAACGCGTCCGAGGTGTCCAGCAAGTGGATGCCCGTGGTGGTCGGGAAAAGAATCAGCGAAATCAGGGCGATCGGAATGGTGACGGCCAAAGTGGCTACCTTGCGGCTCCACCCGAGCTTGTCCTGGAACGCCGCCACGATGACTTCCAGGATGGAGATCAACGAGGTCAAGCCGGCAAAGACCAGTGAGCCGAAGAACAGGACTCCCAACACTGCACCGAAGGGTGCTTCGGAAACAATGGTGGGGAAGGCCACGAACGCCAGTCCGATGCCGCCGGAGGCGACCTCGTCCACGGCCGTTCCGGATGCCACGGCCATGAAGCCAAGGGCAGCAAAAACGCCAATGCCGGCAAGGATTTCAAAGCCGGAGTTGGCGAAGGCCACCACCATGCCCGATCCGGTCAGGTCGGTCTTGCGCTTGAGGTACGAGGAGTAGGTGACCATGATGCCAAAGGCCACTGAGAGGGAGAAGAAGATGTGCCCGAAGGCCGCGGCCCACACACTCGGGTTCTTCAGAGCAGCCCATTCCGGGGTGAAGAAAGCGTTGAGGCCTTCCATGGCGCCTTCGAGGAAGAGTGACTGCACCACGAGGATCACGAACATGACCACCAGCAGCGGCAGGAACACGGCATTGGCGCGTGAGATGCCCTTGTTAACACCGGCCACCATGATCACAATGGCCACGATCCACACGGCCAGCATCGGGAAGAAGACATTGGATACGTAGTCAAAGGACAAGCCAGCCTCGGGGGCTGACTGGAGGTAGTTGGTGAAGAAGAACCCCTCTGCGTCATCCCCCCAAGCCTGGGTCACGGAAAACCAGGTGTACATGGCTGCCCAGGCAATGATCGCCGCATAGTAGATGGCGATGACGAAGCAGATCAGCACCTGCCACCAGCCCAGCGGCTCGGCGGCACGGTGCAGCCTGCGGTACGACAGCGGGGCTGAGCCGCGGAAGCGGTGCCCAATCGAGTAGTCCAGGAACAGCAGGGGTATGCCGGCGCACAGCAGTGCAACCAGGTAGGGAACCAGGAAGGCGCCCCCACCGTTTTCGTAGGCGACATAAGGGAAGCGCCAGATATTGCCCAGCCCGACGGCGGAGCCGATCGCCGAGAGTATGAAGAGCTTGCGCGAAGAGAAGGTCTCTCGCCGGGCCGGGGCAGCTGCCCCGGCCCCAGCTATGGGTGATTTAGTCATGAAGCTACGCTAGCCCACTTGTGCCACAAACCACATGTTCTAGGCGCAAAAACGGGCAGTTCACGCCCCGTGTAAAAATCGCAACTGACCCGCAGTAGTGGTCGAAAAAACGCGATTTCGCGGTGTTTTTCGACCACCACTGCGGGTCAGTTGAGGCGGGGAGCTTAGATCAAACCCTGGCCGAGCTTGCGAGGTTGGGAAGGACGTTACATGTGGACGTGGAGGCGGCGGGCCGCTTCGGCGATGGAGCCCGAAAGCGACGGGTACACCGTGAAGGTGTTGGCGACGTCGTCCACGTGCAGCTTTTGCGTGACGGCCAGGGCGATCGGGAAGATCAGCTCACACGCGCCAGCGCCCACCACAACGCCACCAATGACTGTGCCGGAGCCCTTGCGCGCAATGATCTTGATGAATCCGTCGTTGACGCCGCGCATCTTGGCCCGGGCGTTGGTATGCAGGGAGAGCTTGATGACGTCTCCCTGGTACTTGCCGGAGGCCAGATCGGCTTCCGAGACTCCCACCGAGGCAATTTCGGGGGATGTGAAAATGTTGGAGGAAACCTGCGTCAGTTTCAGGGGGCGCACACCGTCGCCGCCCAAGTGGGCCACGGCGATGCGGCCCTGCATGGCAGCAACCGAGGCCAAGGCGAACACGCCCGTGCAGTCGCCGGCCGCGTAAACGTTGGGCGCACTGGTGCGGGAAACGCCGTCGACCTTGATGTGGCCGCTGGAGGTGACTTCAACCCCGGCGGCCTCCAAACCAATGTCGGTGGTGTTCGGGATGGACCCCACGCAGACCAGGCAGTGCGATCCGGTGACCTTGCTGCCGTCGCCCAGGGTGACCACCACGCCGTCGGCCGTGCGTTCCACAGCCTCGGCGCGGGACTGGGACAGCACGCGCAGGCCGCGGCGGGCAAAAACGTCCTCCAGCACGGCGGCGGCGTCCGAGTCCTCACCCGGCAGCACCTGCTCACGGCTGGAAATCAAGGTGACCTTGGAGCCCAGGCCGTTGAAGGCTGAGGCGAACTCGGCACCCGTGACGCCGGAGCCCACCACAATGAGTTCTTCGGGGAGCTCTTCCAGATCGTAAATCTGGGTCCAGTTCAGGATGCGTTCGCCGTCGGGCTGGGCCGTGGCAAGTTCACGCGGGTGGGCGCCCACAGAGACCAGGATGGCGTCGGCCTTGATGATTTCCTTGGACTCGCCGCGGTCAACTTCAATGGTGCGGTTGTCCAACAGCCGGCCGGTGCCGATCACAATCTTCACGCCCAAGGCCTCGAGCCCGTTGCGGATGTCCGTTGACTGTTCCCGGGCAAGACGCATGACGCGTTCGTTGATGTTCTTCAGATCCGCACGCATGACGGTCTTCGGGTTGCCCTCGGGTGTCTCGAAGCTCACACCCAGCTCGGTGGAATCCACGCTGCGGTTCATGGCCTCGGCCACGGCAATCAGCGACTTGGACGGGACCACATCGGTGAGGACTGCCGCACCACCCAATCCGGCGCGCTCCACAATGGTCACGGTTGCACCCATCGAGGCGGCCACCATCGCGGCTTCATAACCGCCTGGTCCACCACCGAGGATGGCTAGGCTGGGAAGGGCAAAGGGCTGAAAGACATCTTGTTGGCTCGTCACAATTGTTCATTCTTCCCTAGCTTGCGCCATGCACCAAGTTATTCGAGCTTGTGTACGGAGGCCCGCGGTGCCGGTATGTTGGTTTCGTGACTAATCAACTTTTTCCGGCGGACACAGATCCCACCGAACTGGCCCGCGAGGCCGCAGCGTACATTGCCGAACACACGGGCGTTACCCACCACGACATCGCCGTAGTACTGGGTTCAGGCTGGGGTGAGGCGGCAGGACTCATCGGCGAAGTAACAGCCGCCGTGGACGCCGCAGAGGTGCCCGGTTTCTCGGCGCCCGCCGTCGTGGGCCATGTGGCCACGCTGACCTCCATCCGCACCCCGGCCGGCAAAAACGTGCTGGTGCTGGGCGCCCGGACCCATTTCTATGAGGGCAAGGGTGTGCGCGCGGTGGTCCATGGCGTGCGCACGGCGGCTGCCTGCGGCGCCACCACCTTGGTGCTGACCAACGGTTGCGGCGGGCTCAATGAGGATTGGACGCCGGGCACTCCCGTGTTGATCAGCGACCACATCAACCTCACGGCGTCCTCACCGCTGGAAGGCGCCACGTTTGTGGACCTGACCGACCTTTACTCCACGCGCCTGCGAGCACTGGCCCGTGAAGTGGATCCCTCGCTGGCCGAGGGCGTGTACGCACAGTTCACCGGCCCGCACTACGAAACTCCGGCTGAGGTCCAGTACGCCAAGCGCATTGGTGCTGATTTGGTGGGCATGTCCACCGCGTTGGAGGCCATCGCCGCGCGCGCAGCGGGCATGGAAGTGTTTGGCATCTCCTTGGTGACCAATCTGGCGGCCGGCATCAGCCCGGTTCCCTTGAGCCATGCGGAAGTTATCGAGGCTGGCGCGGCGGCTGGCCCCCGAATTTCGGCCTTGCTGGCAGACATTATCGCCAAAATGTAGCGTCATCCCCAACGAGTGCGGCTACATTTATGGGGTGAGACATGTAGATGACACCACCTCGACGTCCAAAGCCGCACTCGAGACGCAGGCCCTGAAGGCTGCTGCGCTGCAGTGGGCCAGCCACGATCCCGATCCCGCCACGACGGCCCAGCTGCACAGCTGGATCGCCGAGGAGCCCCTGGAACTGGCGGACAGCTTTACCGGCCATCTGCAATTTGGCACGGCCGGGCTGCGGGCCGCCATGGGTCCGGGCCCGAACCGGATGAACCGGATTGTAGTGCGCCGGGCTGCTGCCGGGGTGGCGGCCCACCTGCTGTCCCTGGCCCAGGCTGAGCTGGCCCAGGCTGAGATGTCCCAGGCTGAGATGGACGACGCCGGAACCTCCTCCGCGGGCGAGCCCGCCTCCCAGCCGACCGCCTACCAGCCCAGGGCTGTTGTGGGATTTGACGCCCGCCACAACTCGGAAGTGTTTGCCCAGGAGACGGCGGCCATTTTTACCGCCGCAGGTATCGAAACGTTCCTGCTGCCCGCCGCCCTGCCAACGCCCGTCCTCGCCTATGCTGTGCGGGCTATGGACTGCGAGGCCGGCGTCATGGTTACGGCCAGCCACAACCCGCCGGCGGACAACGGCTACAAGGTGTACCTGGGTGGGCGTGCGGTGGCCCCGGAGGCCCGCGGCGTCCAGATCGTGGCGCCCCACGATTCGCAAATCGCAGCGCACATCGACGCGGCGTCAAACACGGCCGAGATGGGCGACACCTCAGCCATTGAGTTGGCAGAAAGCGGCTGGACCGTGGTGGCGCATCAGCTGCTGGAAAGCTACGAGCACACCATCACCGCATTTACCGACCGCGACGCATTCCCGCACCGTGAACTGCGCATAGTGCACACCTCCCTGCACGGGGTGGGGCATGAGACCGCGCTGGCGGTGCTGCGCGGTGCCGGCTTCACGGACATTCATGCCGTGGCCGAGCAATCCGCACCCGACCCCTTCTTCCCCACCGTCTCCTTCCCCAACCCGGAGGAGCCAGGCGCCATGGATTTGGCTTTTGCGCTGGCGGAAAAGGTGGGTGCGGATGTGGTTCTGGCCAACGATCCCGACGCCGACAGGGTTTCCGTGGGAGTCAAGGACCCCTCCAGCGGTCAGTGGCGTCAGCTGCATGGCGACCAGGTGGGCGCACTGCTTGGCGCCCATGTGGTGGCCCGCGGCGGCCATGTTGGGAGCACAGGAATTGCCGGAGACGAGGGCACAGGCGCGGCAACCCCCGTGTTTGCGAATTCCATTGTTTCCTCACGGCTCCTGGCCAGGATTGCTGGCGAAGCAGGCTATGAGCACGTCGAGACCTTGACCGGTTTCAAGTGGATTTCCCGCGTGCCGGGCCTGAGCTACGGCTACGAGGAAGCCCTGGGTTACTGTGTGGCGCCGGAGGTGGTCCGAGACAAGGACGGCATCTCCGCCGGGCTGCTGGTGGCTGAAATGGCCGCCGGACTCAAGGCTGTTGGCAGGACGCTCTTGGACGTACTGGATGATCTGGCCCTGGCCCACGGCCTGCACGCCAGCAACCAAATCAGCATCCGGGTGGAGGATCCTGCCGAGATTGAGAGCATGATGGCCAGGCTCCGGGCCCAGCCGCCGGCCAGCTTTGACGGCTCGGCCATTGCCCAGTTCACCGATCTGTCAGTGGGGACACCCCAACTTCCCGCGACCGACGGCGTGAGTTACCTGAGCGAGAACGGCACCCGGGTCATCGTGCGGCCCAGCGGCACCGAGCCAAAGCTCAAGTGCTACCTGGAGGTCATTGTGCCCGTCGCCGGGCGTGATCAGCTCCCGGCAGCCCAGCAGGAAGCTGAACGTGCGCTGGCCGCCGTCGTCCGCGATGTCAAGGCGTCGCTGGGGCTGGAACCGCTCTAAACCGACACCTTAGCCTGGGTCAGTTCTTGACGCAGCTCGCCAAGAACGACACCAGGTGTGTCCCGTCAGCGTCCTTGAACGAGACCCACGGCGTGGTCAATCGAAGAATCCGCCTCCCGGGATGGTGGTGGGGGATGAGCATCATCTCGGTTCCAATCGGCAGCTAATGCGGGTGTGACGGTCCGCAACCCGCATTAGCTGCTGTTTGGAATCAGGAAATCGCATTAGCTGCTGTTTGGAATCCGAAAAGCCCACAGCATTGACCTGGACTCGGGATTTTCGCCCTCGCCGAAGTACCAGGAGAGCCAAAATCGCCGGTTCGCTGCGGGACCGAGCCCCACACTTCACCATGGCGACCGTGGAGCTGGGGCTGGAACCGCTCTAAACCGAAACCTCAACCACGCCGTCCACCACCCGCACGGGATACGTGCCAAGGTGCAGCTCGGGGCGGCCAAAGCACTCCCCCGTGGCCAGGGAGTAGACCTCCTTGTGCAGCGGGGAGGCAATGGTGTGGGTACGCCCGCGCGAGCCCACCATCCCGCGGGACATGACGTGGGCGCGGGTGGCCGGATCGGCCTGAGACACGGCAAAGACGTCCCCGCGACCCACCCGGAACAGGGCTAGCTGCTGCCCCTTGACCAGGGCTGCCTCGCCCCAGGAATCGGCCAGATCATCGAGCCGGCAGACCCGGACCCACGCGGGGTCAGCCGCAAGCGGCGCGTAGCCGGTGGCTGGCATTTCCATGACTGTTTCCATGAGCGTTCCTTCGCTGGGAGGGCCAAACTGCGTAGCTTTCACACTAGGGAGGCCATGTTTCGCCGCGCCGCCGCGCACATGACGGGGACGTAAATCCCGTGTCACCGCCTGCTTGGGGTGGCCGGTAGGTGGACGTTAACTGTCTGTTACATAAGCGAAACGGCGAGGCAATGCCGGTTTTCTACCATGGGACTACACGTTGGTGCCAGCACTAGGCCAACCGAGGAAAGGCCACAGCCATGACGCAGCCCAACGCGCAGAACACCCCGAGCCCCCAGGCAGCAAACGCTTTTCGCAGGATAGTAGTTGTTGGCGGCGGCCCGGCCGCCCATCGTTTTGCCGAAGCCATGCATGCCCGCGGACTGTCCGGTTGGCATCTCACGGTCCTGACCGAGGAGGCACACGCCCCCTATGACCGGGTGGCCCTTAGCCAGGCACTGACAGCCGTGGACACGGACCTGACCCTGGGCGATCCTGCCCTGTGGGAGCACCCCGCCGTGACCTTGGTTCGCGGTGCTGAGGTTGCCGCCATCGATCCGGAGACCCAGACGGTGAAGACCATGGCGGGCGGCGTGCTGACCCACTACCCCTACGACGAACTGGTCCTGGCCACGGGCTCCGACGCCACCCGTTTGAGCATTCCGGGCGCCGAACACACCCATGTTTACCGCACCCTTGAGGATGTGTGGACCCTCAACCAACAGCTGGCCCTGCTCGGTGCGAAGCTGGGCCGTACCGTGAACACGGCCGTCATTGGCGGCGGCCTGCTGGGGTTGGAGGCCGCCGCGGGGCTCATCAAGCTTGGCGCCGCCTCGGTGGTCATCAACGGCGGCAAGTGGCTCATGAACGCCCAGCTGGATGAGGGCGCCGGCCAGGCCTTGGGCCGTTTGGTGGCGGCCAAGGGCATGAACACCACGGCCGGGGTGTACCCGGAGGCGATTCAGACGGACGACGGCGGCCAGGTCACCGGTGTTCTGATGGCCGACGACTCGGTGGTGCCCGCCGATCTGGTGGTGGTGGCCGTGGGCGTGCGCCCCCGCGACGAATTGGCCCGGGGGGATGACGGCACCGCCCACCACGGTTTTGAGCTGGGCCCACGCGGCGGAGTGGTCATTTCCGACGGTTGCAAAACCACAGTCCCCCGCGTTTGGGCGATCGGTGAGGTGGCCAACTTTGGCGGCATGTGCCTTGGCCTGGTGGCCCCGGCCAACACCATGGCGGAGATCGTGGCGGACAGGCTGCACGGCGGCGACGCCACCTTCCCCGGCTTTGACACTGCCACCAAGCTCAAGCTCTCCGGCGTGGACGTGGCCAGTTTTGGTGACGCGTTTGCCCGCTCCGAAGGCAGCCTGGAGGTGGTGTACGCCGATCCCGCCCGCGGCGTCTACCAAAAGATTGTCACCAGCTCCGATGCGAAGATCCTGTTGGGCGGCATCTTTGTTGGCGACGCCAGCCCCTACACCAGCCTGCGCCCCCTGCTGGGCCGGGAGCTGCCGGCGGAACCCGGAGCGTTCCTGTCGGCGGCAGGCGGAGGCGACGCACCCGTCGTCGAACTTCCCGACGACGCCATCCTGTGTTCGTGCAACAACGTCACGGCCGGTGGCATCCGCGACGCCGTCAACGGCTGCGGCACGTGCCAGGGGCAGGACCCGGTTCAGGACCTGCCCGGCCTGAAGGCCTGCACGCGGGCCGGCACCCAATGCGGTTCCTGCGTGCCCCTGCTGAAAAAGCTCATGGAGGGCGAGCTGGCCAAGTCCGGAATCGCGGTCTCCAAGGCCCTGTGCGAGCACTTTGCCATGTCCCGACCGGAACTCTTTGAGGCCGTCCGTGCCCTGGAGCTCAAGAGCTTCCCCGAGATTTTGGCCCGCTTCGGCATCGATGAAACCGCCCAAGCAGGCCGCGGCTGTGACATTTGCAAGCCTACAGTGGCCAACATTCTGGCCAGCCAGCACGGCGAATACGTGCTCGACGCCGGCCGCGGCACCCTCCAGGACACCAACGACCGCGCGCTGGCCAACATGCAAAAGGACGGCAGCTACTCGGTGGTGCCGCGCATTCCCGGCGGTGAGATCACCCCGGACAAGCTGGCCGTGATCGCCAAGGTGGCCCAGGACTTTGGTCTGTACACCAAAATCACCGGCGGGCAGCGGATCGACCTGTTCGGGGCCCGGCTGGAGCAGCTGCCACAGATTTGGAAGATCCTGATCGACGCCGGCATGGAGTCCGGGCAGGCGTACGGGAAGTCCCTGCGCACAGTGAAATCCTGTGTCGGTTCCACCTGGTGCCGGTTCGGGGTGCAGGATTCGGTGGCCATGGCCATCGAGTTGGAACTGCGGTACCGGGGCCTGCGCAGCCCGCACAAGATCAAGCTGGGCGTCTCCGGCTGTGCCCGCGAATGCGCCGAGGCACGCGGCAAGGATGTGGGCATCATCGCCACAGCCGACGGCTGGAACCTGTACGTTGGCGGCAACGGCGGGGCCACCCCGGCGCACGCCCAGCTGCTGGCCAAGGACCTGGACGGGGACACCCTGGTGCGCTACATCGATCGGTACCTCATGTATTACATCCGCACGGCGGACAGGCTCCAGCGCACTGCCCGCTGGCAGGAGGAGCTCCCGGGCGGCCTGGCCCATGTGGTGGACGTGGTGGTCAATGATTCCCTCGGCATCGCAGCAGACCTCGAGGCGGCCATGGCGGCCCACGTGGACAACTACCAGGACGAATGGGCAGCCACCTTGGCGGACCCCGAGCGTTTGCGCCGCTTCCGCTCCTTTGTCAACGCCCCGGAGTCCCTGGACGAATCCATTGTGTTTGTCCCGGAACGTGGCCAGATCCGCCCCGCCACCGAACTGGAGAAAACTCAAGAAAACGGTCCGGTGTTGATAGCCACCCACATTCCCGTCCGCGGCGCAGACGCGCTCACCAATTGAAGGCAGGGCCCATGCCACGCACACGGCGTACTGGACGCATCACCCTCGTTGGCGGCGGCCCCGGCCCCGCAGATCTGCTCACGCTCCGTGCAGCCAAGGTGCTGGCTGAGGCGGATGTGGTCTATTTTGACAGGCTGGGACCCACGGAGGATCTGGCAACCTTGGCGCCGCGCGCCACCTTTGTGGACGTGGGCAAGACGCCGGGACACCACAAAGTTTCCCAGGAGGACATCACGGCGAGGATGATCGACGGCGCCCGGGGCGGCCTGCACGTGGTGCGGCTCAAGGGCGGGGACCCGTTTGTGTTTGGCCGCGGCGGTGAGGAAATGTCAGCAGCCGTGGCTGCGGGCATCCCCGTCACGGTGGTCCCCGGGGTGTCCAGCGCCATTGCCGTTCCCGGAGCGGCAGGCATCCCCGTGACGCACCGCAATGTCAGCCATTTGTTTACAGTGGTGTCCGGCCACGCGCCCCTGACGGGCAAGGAATACAGGCATTTGGCTGGCTTGGGCGGGACCATTGTGGTGCTCATGGGGATCGGCACACTGCCCTCCCTGGTGGCGGGTTTGCGCATGGCCGGGCTGGCCTCCGGCACTCCGGTGGCCGTCGTCGAACGCGGATTCAGCCACACCCAGCGCACCACCATCGCAACACTGGGCAGAATTGTGAGTGCGTCCTCGGCGTGCAGCAACCCGGCGGTGATCGTCATTGGCGATGTGGTGGACCTTGCCCAGAGCAACGGCTTGGCAGTCTCGGATTTTCTCGAAGATGCCAGTTTGCAGTCGGCCTGAGGTCCGTCCCCCGGGCACGTTAGGCCAGTTGCACGCGCTCAAATCTGTGCTTGAGGCGCAGGGCCGGCATCTCTACCCAACGGTAGGACGCCTCAGCAACGGCAAAGGTGGCTGCGAGCGCGCAGGCAATGAGCAGGGCGGGGTGGTGGATGAAGTGTTCCAGCGTTTCCAGGGCAATCAGGTTCCACAGGTACAGCCCGTAGGAGCGCCTGCCCAAATAGCCCAGCACCGGCAAGGACAGAACCCGCGTGGAGAGGCTGGTGGCGCCGTCCACGCTGCGGGCAATGATGATGCAGCTGGCCACGCTCAACAGCGGGACCACCACGGCGTGGGTCACCACGCTGTCCAGTGTGGGCGGGTATGCCGCCACCAGGATCAGCAGGGCCCAGGCGATGGGTGCCAGCCGGGCCAGCTCGGTGCCAAGGCGGCCTTGGGTGCGGTGTTGGGCGATGGCCAGGGACACGCCAAGAAGCAGCGGGGCAATCCAGGTCCAGCTTCGGTAGTAGGACATGAGGCCGAACACCAGGTACGCCGCAATGCCCAGTCCTGTAAAGAGCACGGCGGCCGCCAGGACTATGCCCTGCAGGTGCTTCTTCAACAATGGCGCCCCGAGCATCAAGACCAGCAGCAGCGGCCACACCAAGTAAAACTGTTCTTCCACGGACAACGTCCAGAGCGGGGTCATCGAATGCGGAATCTGAAGGCCGGCAAAATCCACCCAGTTGAAGACGTAGAAGAACGCCAGCACGGAGCCCACCAGGGAACCGCCCGGATCCATGCGCAGTTCCCTGCCAAACAGCAGGGACATGCCCAGGGCCACCACCAAAAAAACGTACAGGGCCGGAAGCAGCCGCAACGCGCGCCGGGCGTAGAACGCCTTGAGGTCAATCCGGCCGCTGCGCTCATGTTCCTTCAGGAGCAAGGTGGTGATGAGGTATCCGCTGAGTACAAAGAAGACCAGAACACCGTATGCGCCGCCCTTGAATCCGCCCGGAACAAAGTGCGATGCGATCACTGCGCTGATGGCGAGGCCGCGTATGCCGTCAAGGGCGGCGTTGCGTGGTTTTGTCTGGAGGCGTGGCTCCACTGCAGGCTCGACGGCCAAGAGAACTCCCCCGGGTTCGGCCGGGCCCAGATCGCCCAACTGTTAGTAGTGCCTTCACTGTATCCCGGTGAGCTGTGCCGCTTGCAAACACGGCGTTATACAGACCGCAATAAATGCCACTCTCGGTACCATTGCTAAGACTTCCCCGCCAATGCCCATTGGCCAGCAGCTTCTAAGGAACCCATGAGCCAAACACCGCAGACCCGCCCCGCCCAGCCATTGCGCGGATTCCGGATCGGCGTCACAGCACATCGCCGCGCCGGGGACCTGATCGAGGCCTTGGAGCGCCGGGGCGCGCAGGTGTTGCACGCCCCGGCCCTCAAGATTGCCCCGGTGGAGGACGACGACGCCCTGCGCGCGGAAACGTCTGCCGTGATTGAGGCGGCCCCGGACATTGTCATGGTCACCACTGCTTATGGGATGCGCCGCTGGTGCGAGGCCGCCGACGCCGCCGGGCAGGGCGAGGAGCTCCTGGCCGCCCTGGCCAAGGCCGCCATCTACGTGCGCGGACCCAAGGCCCGCGGCGCTGTCCGTGCTGCCGGCCTGGATGATCAAGGCATCAGCGCGGACGAAACCACGGCAACCCTCACCGAACTGGTGATTTCCGACGGCGTCAGGGGCAAAACAGTGGCCGTGCAGGTGCACGGCTACACGGATGTTGCCGCCCTTGCACGCCTGCGCGACGCCGGTGCAACAGTGCTCACGGTGACTCCCTACCGGTGGGTCAATGCCGAGGACGGGGACAAGCTTCCCCAACTCATCGAGGCCGTGATCAACCGGGAACTCGATGTCATTACGTTCACCAGCGCTCCCGCCGTGGACGCCGTGCTGAGCACCGCCGAACAATTGGGGCGGGCCCCGGAGTTCCTCGCGGCCCTGCGCGGGGACAGGACCGGGCTGGGGCACGTGGTCAGTGCCGCCGTCGGGCCAGTCACTGCAGCGCCCCTCCAACAGGCCGGCATCACTCCCCTGGTGCCGGAAAGGTTCCGGATGGGTGCCCTGATCAAGACCGTCTGTGACCATTTGGAGCAAACTGCTGTGCTGCGCCGGGAGAGCGAGGGGACGGTGCTGGAGGTGCGCGGGCAGTCACTCACCGTGGACGGAATCCCCATCCCACTGGCCCCGGCCCCGCTGCAACTGCTGCGCTCACTCATGAGTGCCAGCGGGGCCGTGCTCTCGCAGGCTGATTTGGCGGCAGAGCTGGGACTGGGAGACGCCGAACACGCCCTTCACATGACCATCAGCCGCCTGCGCGCAGCCTTGCCCGACCCCACCATTGTGGAGACAGTGGTCAAGCGCGGCTACCGGCTGCGCTGAGCACGCGCGGCCCCGGGCAGTCAGCAGCCATTGAGCCTCGAATGTGGCACCATTGGGTAATCACCCAGCACGTAGGAAGGTTTGCATCATGACAGCCACCAGCCCCTTGGCAGAACCCAACGCCACAGACGATTTGGCCCGGTACATTGACCACACCCTCTTGGCGCCCGAGGCCAGCCGCGCGGATATTCTGCGGCTGTGCAAGGAGGCGGCAGAGCACCACTTCAAGTCCGTCTGCGTCAACCCGGTCTGGGTGGAAACAGCCAAGAAGGCTCTGCTGGGCACAGGTGTTTTGACGTGCACCGTGGTGGGCTTCCCGCTGGGCACACACAACACGGACGTCAAGGTTTTTGAGGCCCGCGGAGCCACCATGGATGGCGCCGAAGAGGTGGACATGGTCATCAACATCGCCTCGGCCAGGGCCCTGGACAAGGATGCGCTGGTCTCGGACATTTCAGCTGTTGCCGAGGTGGTCCATGCCGAGGATTCACTGCTGAAGGTCATCATTGAAACCTCATTGCTCAGCGACGCCGAGAAGATCCTCGCGTGCGAAGCAGCCGTTGAGGCTGGTGCCGATTTCGTGAAAACCTCCACAGGGTTCAACGGCGGCGGTGCCTCCGCATCCGACGTCGCCCTCATGCGCCAAACAGTGGGCCCGGACCTGGGAGTGAAGGCCTCCGGCGGGGTCCGCACCCGTGAAAAGGCACTGGAAATGATTGCCGCCGGCGCCACCCGCATTGGCACCAGCTCCGGTATTGCGATCGTCACCGGTGGGGCAAGCACTGCTTCGTACTAATCCGTACTAAGATCGTGGGTAGATCAGCGCACCGGACAGCCGGTGCATCCACTCAGTTCCCCATTTTGGGGTCAGGAGGAAACGTGTCCAACACCCGTTACCGCGGTGAGAACAGCACCGTGCAGTCAGTCGTCTTGTTCGTCATCTTCTTCGCCTTGTTCCTTGGCGGAATCTTTGCCTTCTCCTTCTGGAGCCTGGAAAGCTTTGCCCACGCGTTCGTACCGGCTGGAGTGGGCATCGGCCTGTGCTTCTTGTCCTTGGTCATCCCGCAGACCTTTTTGGGCCGTTCCGACTCCGCCGGAGAGTAACTGCTTTCAACTGACCCGCAGTAGTGGTCGAAAAATCGCGATTTCGCGGTGTTTTTCGACCACTACTGCGGGTCAGTTTTTTAAGGAACGACGGCGGACCTCACCTGCCGCGGCGTTGTCCAGTTATGCGCCCGCCCAAGGGTTGACGGGGCGCATAGCAAAAGCCGCGGGCCAGTTGAAAAGAGCTATGCCGCCGGCACCGTCTCGAAGATCGCCTCCAACACCCCTTGCGCCCACTTGAGGACCTCGGCGTCGGCCAGATCCCGGCCGCCAATGCGTGCAGTCTTCGGCTTGGGGATCAGGATCGAGTTCAGCGCCGGCTTCACCATGGATCCCGGGTACATGCGGGTCAGGCGCATCTCCTTGGACTCGGGCAGATCCGCCGGGGCAAACTTGATGAAGTTGCCCTGCAGCGCCACGTCGGTGAGCCCGGCAGCCCGTGCCAGGACCTTGAAATGTGCCACGGCAATGAGGTTGACGGCCGCTGGCGGCAAGTCGCCGTACCTGTCAATGAGTTCGGCCTCAACCTCGGCGATGGCCTCAAGCGTCACGGCCGCGGCAAGCTTCCGGTAGGCCTCCAGACGAAGCCGCTCCCCCGGCACGTAGTCGTGCGGCAGGTGGGCGTTGACGGGCAGCTCAATCTTCATCTCCGCCACCCGCTCCTCGCCATCGCCGCGGTAATCAGCCACAGCCTCGCCCACCAGGCGGATGTACAGGTCAAAGCCAACACCTTGAATATGACCGGATTGTTCCCCGCCCAGCAGGTTTCCGGCGCCGCGAATCTCCAGGTCTTTCATGGCCAGAGCCATGCCGGCACCCAACTCGTTGTGCGCGGCAACGGCTTTGAGCCGCTCCAGGGCAACCTCACCCAGCGGTTTGTCTGCCGGGTACAGGAAGTAAGCATAGGCCCGCTCCCTGCCACGACCCACGCGGCCGCGCAGCTGGTGCAGCTGGGACAGGCCGTAGTTTTCGGCCTGCTCCACAATCAGCGTGTTGGCATTGGAGATGTCCAGGCCGGTTTCAATGATGGTGGTGCACACCAGCACGTCAAAGCGCTTCTCCCAGAAGTCAACAATGATTTGTTCAAGCCGGGATTCACTCATCTGCCCGTGCGCCACAGCCACGCGGGCATCCGGCACCAGTTGCTGAATGTGGGCTGCCGTGCGCTCAATCGATTTAACCCGGTTGTGCACATAAAAGACCTGGCCTTCGCGCATGAGCTCGCGCCGAATGGCAGCACCCACCTGCTTGTCCGTGTAGCCGCCAACGTAGGTGAGCACGGGGTGGCGCTCCTCCGGCGGGGTGGCCAATGTGGAGGTCTCACGAATGCCCGTCATGGACATTTCCAGTGTTCGCGGAATGGGCGTGGCACTCATGGCCAGCACATCCACGTTGGTGCGCATCTTCTTCAGCGCTTCCTTGTGCTCCACACCAAAGCGCTGTTCCTCATCAACAATCACCAGGCCCAGGTCCTTGAAGCCAAAGTCCTTGGAAAGCAGCCGGTGTGTACCAATGACCACGTCCACCGAACCGGTGCGGACGCCTTCCACGATCTCCTTCGATTCCTTGGCTGTTTGGAAGCGGGAAAGCGCAGCAACACGCACGGGGAAGCCGGAGAAGCGCTCGTTGAATGTTTCGAAGTGCTGCTGCGCCAACAAGGTGGTGGGCACTAGAACAGCCACCTGCTTGCCGTCCTGCACAGCCTTGAACGCGGCCCGCACCGCGATCTCGGTCTTGCCGTAGCCCACGTCACCGGAGATGAGCCGGTCCATGGGAACTTCCTTCTCCATGTCGGCCTTCACCTCATTGATGGCCACCAGCTGGTCAGGCGTCTCAACATACGGGAACGCCTCCTCCAGCTCGGCCTGCCAGGGCGTGTCCGGCCCAAACGCATGCCCCTTGGAGGCCATGCGCGCCGAGTACAGCCTGATCAGCTCACCGGCAATTTCCTTGACTGCCTTGCGGGCCTTGGACTTGGTGGCAGCCCAGTCAGAGCCGCCCATCTTGGACAGCGCCGGAGCGTCCCCGCCAACATATGCCGTTACCTGGTCCAGCTGGTCTGTGGGCACAAACAGCTTGTCCCCCGGTGCCCCGCGCTTGGACGGCGCATACTCAAGCACCAAGTATTCGCGCAGCCCCGCCGAACCGCCAACGCCGGCACCTGCCACCTTGCGTTGGATCAGCTCCACAAACTTGCCCACACCGTGCTGCTCGTGGACCACGTAGTCGCCAGCGCTCAGCTGCAGCGGGTCCACGGCGTTGCGCCGTTTGGAGGGCAGCTTGCGCATGTCCCTCGTGGACACGGCCGACGCCCGCCCCAGCAGGTCCGCCTCTGTCAGCAGGCCCAGCTTGAGCGAATCCAGCACAAAGCCGCGCCCGGTATCAGCGGTTGTCACCTCGATGATGCCCGGCTGGGGTTCGTGATCCAAGGAATCAACGCGCGACGCCGGGATGTTGGCTTCGTGGAATAGCTCGGCCAGGCGTTGGGCCGGCCCGGGGCCCTGGGTGGCCACCACAACCCGCCACTGGTCCTTCACGCGGGCGCCAAGGAACTCCATCATTTCCGCCACGTCGCCGCGGTAGCCGCGCGGTTCTCGCGCGTGCAAGTTGAGCACGTCCGTGGACACGTCAAGTTCTTCATCCTGAGCCAGGGCACTGATGGACCACCAGCTCACCCCGTGGTCCAGGGCGCCGCTGCGGGTTTGCGCCAGCGACTTGAAGCCGGCCTGGGCCAGGTCAACGCCGTGCGCACCCAGATCGGCCGAGCCCAGGTCCAGGGGCGCGTTCCCGCCGTCGGATGCGGTGGACCAGGCGGCCTCGAGGAATTCCTCATTGGTGGATTCGAGGTCGTGGGCTCGGGCACTGACCTTTTCCGGATCCAGCACTACGGTGATCGAGTCAGCAGGCAGCAGCGAGGTCAGCGGCACCATGCCATCCACCAAGGCCGGGGCCAGGGATTCCATGCCTTCCACGGCAATGCCGCCGGCAATCTTCTCCAACATGGCGGCCGCGCCCGGCATGCTGTCCTTGAGTTTCGCGGCCCGGCTCATGACGGCCGGGGTGATGAGGATTTCCCGGCAGGGTGGGGCGTAGAGCTCGGTGGGGTGGCTGACATCGCCCTTGACGGAGGTCAGGGAGCGCTGGTCGGCCACGCTGAACCAGCGCATGGCCTCCACCTCATCGCCAAAGAATTCAATGCGGATGGGGTGGTTTTCGGTGGGCGGGAAAACATCCAAAATGCCGCCGCGCACGGCAAACTCGCCGCGGTGCGTGACCATGTCCACGCGGGCGTAGGCGGCGTCGGCAAGCCGTCTGATCAGCTCGGTGAAGGGCACGTCCTCGCCCACGCGCACATGTACGGGAACCAGCTCGCCCAAGCCAGCCACCAAGGGTTGCACAACCGCACGGATGGGCGCCACCACCACGCGCAAGGCGGGTCCGGCGTCGAGCTCGGGATGGGCAAGACGGCGCAGCACGGCTAGACGGCGGCCCACGGTGTCTGAGCGCGGTGAGAGGCGTTCGTGCGGGAGCGTCTCCCAGCTGGGGAATTCTGCCACGGCACCGGCCGGGAGGTAGGAGTTCAGGGCGGCCACGGTGTCTCCGGCCTCGCGCCCGGTGGCTGTCACGGCAAGGACCACGCCGTCGGAGTCGGCAAGGGAGGCTAAGCCGTCCGCCACTTCGGCCAGTAGCACTGCCCGCATGCCGGCGGGGGCGCTGAATGCGATGTCGGTGCTGCGCGTGGCGGGGTCGCTGGCGGCGTAGCTGCGCACTCGGGCGAACAGTGGATCCTGGGACAGCGCGCTTCGCAACCCTGCAAGACTCATGGGTGATTTTCTCCTTGACTATTGGCGGATTGACGAATGGCGGATGGACAGCAACCGCCGCGCTTTGACGGCCCCAAATCAGGCGGGGAACAGCACAAAGGCCCAGAATTTAGCAAAAGTTCCAGGGACCACTCCAGCTTACTCCGGGCCGGGTGCGCGCAGGAATCCCAAAGCAACGCTTGCTATCCTAGGAGCTGCCCTACGCACCCCCACCTTTGGAGGAACCATGGCGCTTGCCGCCTCAACAACTCTTTCTGCCACCGCCCAGAGCGTGACAGATGTCTTTACCAACGCCGATTTCGTCAAGCATGTCAGCGAGACCGTGGGCGGGGAGCTGAAGTCGTTCACCATCAGCGGCCCCACCTCGGCTGCGTTCACCACCAAGACCGTGCGCACCCTGCCCACCACGCGCATGCCGGACATCGTCAAGAAGTTTGTTGGCGCAACGTTGACTGTGACGCAGGAGGAGTCCTGGAGCGCTCCGGCGTCCGACGGCGCCCGCACCAACACCATTAAGCTCACCGTTGCCGGTGCCCCCGTCGATGTTACGGCCTTGCAGAAGCTGACGGCCAGCGGCACTTCCACAGTGGTGGAGCTCACCGGCGAGGTCACGTCAGGTGTCCCGTTCCTGGGTGCAAAGATTGCCTCGGCTGCCGAGCCCGTGATTGGCCGGGCCCTGAACCTGCAGGCGAACCTCGCCCAGGAATGGCTGGACACGCACGCCTAAGAAATCTAGAGGACTTCTGCACCTTCACCGGCAGAAACGGCCCTTGGCAGCCACGGCGCACAACGAAAGTTGTGCGCCGTGGCTGTTTAAGTGCCCTTTTTTGTGCGGGCCAAACAGCCTGCTCAGCAGGCTACTCAGATGGCTTGCAAGTACCCCAGCAAGGAAAGTTCCCCGGTTTGCAGGCAATCCGGTCTCTGGAACCCAAGTGGTTGCAGCCAAGAAGCGAGTGCTGCCGCAAAAACCAAGTAATCCGTGGCCAGCCTTAGAGTGGCGGCCACTCTAGCCCGTGGTTTTACCGAACCATAGTCTTCGAATTCCACATCTGGAGAGATTTCAGCGTTGGGGCCAGAAAACATCAATGAAGATCTGGGGGCAGATTGCCTCCACATTGATTCATTTTCCGGACGGGGACACGACTTCCCCACCACCTACGATGCTGATTTGGCTTTGGGACTGCAGGCAGATTCATTCCCTGATAACGCCGCAGTCGAGTGGTGCCACGAGCGTCATCGGAGAGCTGGGGAGCCATGAAGAACAACTCGCAACCACGTCAACCTGCCACGGATCAGCGTTCAAGCACGCCCAAACTGTGGACCAAGATCATGTCCTCCGCGGCCATCATTGCGCTGGGCCTTGCCGGCTTGGGAGTCATGGCAGCCGGAGCTGCCGCCGCACCCAATGACGAGAAGAAAGTTGCCTTCTGTCATGCCTCGGCGAGCACAGGCAACCCGTACGAGTCCTTGGAGACCAGCGTGAACGGTTTCTTCAATTCCGGACACATCGACGATGTGGGACCCATCTACCCCGCCACGAATCCCGCCGGAAGGTGGGGAGACATCTACCCGCCGAATGACTACAACCCTGCAGGCCAGAACTGGACGGTTGAGGGTCAGGCTGTTTTCAATAACGGCTGCGTCATTCCTGGCAAGGTCTCCATGGCCCCTGCTGTCCCGATCGTTGTGCAGGCGGTGTGCAGCGCTCCGGGCGTTGCCACCCTGCCTGCGCTGCAGCTGCCCGCCAACACTGCCGCCATCAGCTACTCATATCAGGGTGCCATTGCTGCTGGCAGCACCGTCACAGTGGTGGCAACTCCCTCCGTTGGAACCGTCTTGTTGGCGGGCAACGGCTGGGTGGTTGACGCCGGTACCGGGCTGGGTTTGTACACGGTGGTCCTCACAGTCCCTGACTGCACAATCCAACCCACCATTGTGACGGCGTTGCCAGTTGCGCCGGTGGTTGTCCAGGCCGTTTGCGACCAGTTTGGCCAGCTGAGCATCCCTTCCGTCACCCCGGCCAGCACCTCGGGGATCGTCTACACGGTCCAGGGCGTGGCGGCCAACGGAGCCACAGTGATTGTTACAGCAGCTCCGGGCGCGGATACTCAGCTCGGCGCAGCTCCCGGCTGGACGCCCAATGCGGGCATTGGCACGGCAACATTCACAGTGGTCCTGGAGACGGTGGTGTGCCCCACCAGCCAGGCCACCACTGCGCCGCCATCAACCACCCCGGCGACAACCACGCCAGCCACAACTCCCGCGACGACCGCAGCGACCACGCCAGCCACAACCCCCGCAACTACGCCGGCAACGACCTCGGCAACCACACCGGCGACCACGGTGGCAACAACGCCGGCCACAACCACCGCGACAACAGCGGCGACTACACCCGCCACAACAGTCGCAACTACACCTGCAACAAGTCCAGCGACAACCGTGGCAACCAAACCTGCCAACACTAGCGTCACCAAACCGGCCACCACTCGCGTCACCACCCCCGCAAAGGCTGTGACCAACAAAGTGGCCAAGGCTCAGGGCGGTTTGGCATACACCGGCCTAGTGGTGGTTCCCACACTCGCCGTGGCGATCATGTTCCTTGGACTCGGCGGCGTAGCGCTCTGGCGAAACCGCAGGGTAGCCGGACGGCACTAGCCGCCAAGAAAAGCCCGCCACCAACGGCTGTCCCCGGAGAGTGGCGCACTGAAGGGGTCCTCTCAAACACTTGGGAGGACCCCTTTATGTCCGGCGCAAGTACGGACCAACACACTAAGGATTGACCGGACCACGTGTCATAGGCATAGTTTGCCCACGTTCCCTTGCTCGCCCACTGCCGAGGAGTGGCGAAAATGGGATCATGGGGTTTCTGCGTTGCCACGCGAGTATGTCTAAGCACCACTTCACCCCGGGTTAGGGGAACACGTCAGCCTGTATTCTCCGATCAATCCAAGCACTATGGGAGTTGTCGCCTTGATCTTGGTGAACGAGACAGGCGCTCCCTCCCATTCGCTGCCATATTGTGTTGTTATCTTGATGGTGAAGTAGCTGGTCATTCCAAGAAGGGCACCGAGCAATGTTCCCAACAACCCGGTAGTACCTTGACCAATCGTCGTTTCAAACGACGATTCAGTGGCGCCGATGGACATCTCCTTGTACATGCCACCGGCCTTGACCACGCCACTGCTGTTCGTTTCGATGGCCTCAATCTTGTAGCCGGTGGGCAATGGGGCTGAGGGCGCCCAAGTAAACCGAAGTGTGGCAATGTCCGTCGGTGGATTCCCACAGTGCACGTTGCCCACGGGCACTACTGTCGCTGCGGACAGCCCGGCACTTGCCACGGCACTAGCCGTCCACGCCGCCTGTGTAGCTTCAACTCGGTTCACCACACCCAGCGGGATCACTACGGCGAGCGCCGCAACGATCGCCCCGGCGCCCAGCCATTTACTGCGCCGCGTTCCCGGCCCGCCCGCCCCGGCAACCGGAACGCTGTCCGAAGCTGAGCCCTCCGCAGGCAAGTTCCTGGACCGTCCGGCGTCGGACCTGAAGAAAGCCACATATAGAAGATACGCACACAGCAGCCCGCCCACGCCAAACACCCATGGTGAGCTGAGCCAGCTGGCCACGTAGCCAAGGAACGGAACGGAAAACACCACCCGGTCCGCAGGTCCAAAGGAATACGGCTGCAAGTCTGCCACGGGGTTGGCGTCCCCCTTGAGCACCAGCCCAGTCACAGGATCTGCGGAGACCACGCGGTGGGTGATGCGGGTTCCGTTGGACGCAACAACTGAAACCACTTGCCCCGGCGCAACTTCTGCTGCTGGCGTGGGTACGGCAAGTGCCAGCGAGCCAACAGGAATGCCCGGGCTCATGGATCCGGAGATAGCAATCAACGGCTTGAGTCCCAGAACCAGTGCCAGCCCGGCCAGCACCAGGCACAGCAGGCCCAGCGCCGCGCCAGCATTCAGCAGGCAGCGTTCCCAGGCAGAAACTCGTAATACTTGTCTGGTCATGTCAGGGCACCGTACTTGCTGTGAAAGTTAGTGTGATGGCGGTGGACTGACCCTGCAATATTGAACCGGAGCCCAGTGGTAACAGGGTAGATACGCAGAACGTGGCCCACCCCCCGGCACTAAGGTTGCCCAGGGGGTGCGGGGCCGAGGTCGGGAAATTCGATCCCCCAGCCTTTGTGTAGGCCGACGCCACAGAACAAGTCCCGCCTGTCGCTGAACCATTGACTAAGGTGCCGCCAACAGATACTCCAACTGCCATCGCAGTTCCGAATGCACCGGGTGCAGCCCCCTGCACGTTGTAGCTGACATTCGAGGTACCGGTGTTTTTCACTGTCACCATGGCTGCTTGGCTCATTCCCGGGAACCAGTTGGCTGTGGCGATCGGGATCGTGTAACTGGCGCTAGTAGCGTTCGGGTCTGCCCCCGCAGCAATGAAGACGGTGGCGGCTGTTATGTCGGAGGTGGCGGTTGCAGTGCCTGTCCAGGCGGCCAAGGTGGAAACAGCCCCGACGCCGGCCAGCAGCCCCAAGGAGAGCAACGCCTTCACCCGCACCGACCAGCCAGATTGCTCAACGGTCCCCCGGCTCATGAGCTTCCTCCCGCTGCGGGAGCCGAGGAACCAGTGGGAGCGGTGAGAGCCACGGGACGGTCCGATCGTTTCCGGGACGCCACCAGCGCACCCACGCCACCCATCAGCACTGCCAGCCCCACAGGCCAAATGCTTGAGGTTGCTCCGGTCTCACCCAAGACGGCCTCGCCCAAGACAGTCTCAGCCACCTCGCCAACATTCACTTGTAAACGGACAGGCAGCAGCCGGGCCTGAGCATCATTGCCAGCCGATTCCGGCAGCCACACGTGCGCTTGCAATTCACTGCTCGCACCGGGCTCCAACGTCACCACTGGCTGCGGCTTCAGCCCAACCCGCAGGTGGACCTGCTCAATTCCGTCGGAAGCAGGGACAGCCAGCCACACTTTGACGGCCATGGCGTTGTCATTGCGGATCCACAGGCTTTCGGCAACACCCTCCCCCGGCACCAGCTTGGTCGCCGCGGTGAACAGCACGGGAAAACTCGCCGAATATTCCACCCCGTCGGAGCTATAGGCAAGGTTGGTCTTCTGGCTGGCCGGCATCACAGCAGGTACGACGGCGTCGCGTGGGTCCTGCGCAGACGCTGGCGAACCTAGGGTGCAGATGGTCGCGGCGAGCGCCACAGCTGTTGCCAGTACCGTCCTGCGGGCGGGCCCAGTCAAGTCAAGACGGCCGGGTGAATCACGGGTGGAGGTCATAGAGTCCTGCTCCTTTGGAAGCGATCACGCAAGGCACTGACGGCCATAAAAGTGGAGTAGCCCAGCAGTCCGGCAATGGCGGAGATCGTCAGCCACTGGCGTTGCGAACCGTTCAGCGCACTATTGACGTGGCCCAGCAGCGGCACTTTGTACCAGAGACTGCCACGGACTTGCTCGGGCAGCACCTGCGGATCGTTGGCGGAGTTGGCATCGCCGCGGGTGGTGAAGCGCAGTTCTCCACCCAGCGTGGACCCCACGCCTACAATCCTGTGCGTAATGACTGATGCCTTTCCCGATTCGGCTTGAAAGGTAATCACGTCACCGGTGCGCAGTGTGGCCGGATCCTGTGGCCGGATCACAGCCAGGCTTCCCGGCGGCAACCCCGGCTCCATGGATGCTGTGAGGACTGTGTAAGCCGTGGCCCCGGCAATGCGGGGAATCACTATCATCATGGCCGCAACACTCAGGATGGTCAGCAGGATCAGCCATGCTGCAATCTGCCCGGACCACCACAGCACGCCCGTGCGTTCTGGGGCGGTGGCCCTGCGTCGGCCGCTCATGCTTGATCACCCCGCCAGGAAAGTACCAGCTTCAGTTTCCCCCCAGCGGCACTGGAGTCAGTGCCTGAGGGCAGGCTGATGCGCACGCACAGTGTCTGCTCCGAGCTGGCGCCCTGCGCCGCCAGGTGCCTGGGCGAGAACGATGCCGTTGGGCTCAGCTTGCCTTGGTACAAGGCTGGACCAGGGGTGAGTGCGTCGGGCTGGCATGCTGCAGTGTCAGCCACCGCATGGATGGTCAAGTCCACGGCGGAGGCCAGAGCGGTGTCAGCCGGTGTGGGCGAAGAAGGTGCTGAAATTGCACCGGCAAGACTGAAGTTGAGGTCTACGGTGCCAGTGTTGCTGATGGTCAGCGGGGCCTGCAGGTATCCCCCGGGCACCAGGGGTTTGGTGCTCAAATCCGCGAATACAAAGTCTGTGGAGCTGCTGTTCCCGTTGCCGGCTTGTAGAGCGAGCTTTCCGGTGGTGATGGTTCCGGGTGTGAGCTGGCTTTCGGCGCGCAAGAGCGCGGCCGTGCCTTGGGCGCTTGCAAGGAGCACCACCAGCACGGCCGCAGCCAAGGCTGTCAGCAGAGTTTTACGCAAGTGACAAAAACGGGTTACTCGACCCGACTATGCCCGGGTCTGGTTCAATGTCAGCGAAAGCGCCGGCAGGTCGATTGCCTCGTCCATGGTGACAGCAGGCGTCTTCGCATCTGTGAGATTGCCCTTGGCAAAAGCCACCGTGATGGTCACAGGCACGGTGTAGGTACCGGGCTTGGAAAACGTAATGGTATTTCCAACCACAGAGATGTTCGGGCCTGATGTAGTAGCCGCAACCGCGACCGTCACGTGACCAGCCAGGTCAGCCGGAATTGCCGCGGCTGTGTTGCCAATTACCAATTCGCCCGAGAGGTTCTTGCCCTCTGCAGAGATGGTGACATCCCGAGTGAACTTCACAGTGTCACCGGGAACAATCGTCTCGGAAATGGCGTCGAAAGCAACAGGAGTGGCGGGAACACTGATGTCCTCCCAAGCGCCCGATGCCGGAACTGTCGTCATGGTCAAGTGCCCTGTGGTGACGGTGCCTGCATCGTCAAGGTCATCAGTTGCGTTCCACAGGGCAAACGTCCCAGCTCCACCCAACATCAATGCACCTGCTGCACCAGCCGCGACGGCTGCCTTCATAACTTTTTTCACGAGTATTTCCTCCCCCAAAATTCACGCCCCCAGTAGGCAGTATTCTCATCTAAACCCAAGACCACACGGACAATCAGATCCCAAACGGCTATTTCCAACCGCCAAGCGGCTAATTAATCCCATCCTTTCGGCTAGTCCTATCCCTTTGGGCAGGGATGGCCCTTCACAACTACAGGACCACCCCAGTGCCGGGCCAAGGTAGACTGGGAATCAGGTGCGCCGGGAAGTCTGGTCGGCAATGACTTTGATGAACCCAAAAGTGGTCCCGCCACTGCTGGACCCAACGGAAGGCCGCCGCACCCATGAAATCCACAAAGAACTCCCGCATCTTCAGCCGGGGAAGCTATTCCGAATCCGTGCGCATCAGCACCATTCTCCGCTCCGAAACAGTCGGCGGAGCCCTTTTGCTCATCGCCACGGTGGTCGCCCTAATTTGGGCCAATTCACCGTGGGCCAACGGCTACTTTGATTTGCGGGACTTCCGGATCGGCCCGGAAAGCCTGCACCTGAACCTCAGCCTGGGCGGCTGGGCGTCCGACGGCCTGCTGGCAATCTTCTTCTTTGTTGCCGGGCTTGAACTCAAGCGCGAATTCGTTGCCGGCGATCTGCGCAGCCCCTCCCGCGCGCTCGTTCCCATTGCTGCCGCCGTGGGCGGCGTGATCATGCCCGCCGTGCTTTTCGTCCTCATCAACCTCCAAGCCGGGCCGGAAGTACTCAGAGGTTGGGCCATCCCCACAGCCACCGACATTGCCTTTGCACTGGCGGTCCTGGCTGTCATCAGCACCCACCTGCCCAGCGCCCTGCGCACCTTCTTGCTGACATTGGCCGTGGTGGATGACCTCATCGCCATCGCCATCATTGCTGTGTTCTACCCAGGTGAAATGCAGTTCCAGTTCCTGGCCCTAGCCTTGCTGCCGCTGCTGGTCTTCGCCTGGTTGGTGCAAAAACGCATCAGCGCCTGGTACTTCCTGCTGCCTCTGGCGTTCGCCACTTGGGCGCTTGTCCATGCCTCCGGCGTTCACGCCACAGTGGCTGGTGTGCTGCTGGGCTTCATGGTTCCCGTGCTCCGCAAGGACAAAACGCCTGAAAACGGACCTGGCATGGCCGAGAAGTTTGAGCATGCCATCCGCCCCGTTTCAGCCGGTTTGGCCGTACCCGTGTTCGCATTCTTCTCCGCCGGCGTTGCACTGGGCGGGGTGGCCGGCCTCAAGAGCGCCTTCACTGATTCGGTGGCCATCGGCATTGTGGTGGCCTTGATTGCTGGAAAGTTCATTGGCGTCTTTGGTGCCACCTGGCTAGTCACAAAGACCACCAAGGCCAAGCTCGACGACGGTCTGGCCTGGATCGACGTCGTCGGCCTTGCGCTGCTGGCCGGGGTTGGCTTCACGGTGTCCTTGCTCATTAGTGAATTGAGCTTCGGCGCCGACAGCCCCCACTACTCCCACGCCAAGGTGGCAATCTTGGCCGGATCCGTGCTCGCGGCTCTGCTGGCGTCCGTGGTGCTGCGCAGCCGCAACAGGCACTACCGCAAGGTGGCCGAGCTCGAGGAACTCGATGATGACCACGATGGCATCCCGGATGTGTTCCAGCAAGGCGACTCCATAAAGTAGCTAGCACGCACTTGCGCCGTGCCGCCGCCGGGCGGCGCGGCATAAGTGTGCGTGGACACGAAGGGTGAGAGACTGGCGTGTACCGATGTCGGTGCATTAACTGGACCCAGCATCGGAAGCACATTGACCAACCCCGCGTCTGAAACCCTGCTGAAGCGACATTTCTACAAGCGATCCCTGCGGATGCGCGTCATCCTCACGCAGTTGCCGCTTACCCTGACAGTCATGTTGACAGTGGCACTGGTGGCCGCTTACTACCCAAAGACTTTGGGTGACCCCCACTTTGTCATTGGCTTGTGGCTGCAGGCGGGCATTCTTGCTCTGTGTTGCTTGATGCCGTGGGACAAGCTGCCGCGGGGCTCCTTCTTGCTGATTCCGTATCTGGACTTCATTGCTGTGGGGTTCATCCGCCACGGCAGTGCACAGTTCATTACCGCCGTGGGCTTGCTGGTGTTGTTCCCCGTCTTCTGGCTTTCGGCCTCCGGGGTGGCCCGCAAAACAGCCGTCGTCAGCAGCACATTGGGCACGTTATTGATTGTCTGGGTGCCGCTGATCCTGGGCCCAGCCCGTATCACTCCCGAGTTGCTCGCCAAGCCGCTCCTCTTCCCGTTCATGATGATGGCATTCTCCATCACCGTGGTCATCATGACGGCCAGCATGGACAGCCAGCGTCTGGCCATCGAGGAAAAGGATGCCAAGCTGAGAACAGCACTGAATCTAAGCAAGCAGCGGGAACAGTTGCTGGAAACCGTTCTGGATACCGTGGCTGTGGGCATTGTTGTGGTGGATGAGGGCGGCAATGACCAGTTGATGAATTCAACCCAGACGGTAATTCACTCCCGGGCCATGCCGGGTGACATTGCCAATCCACAGGAAAAAGACCTCCTGCTGTTTGGGTACGGCAAGGTCCTGCTGCCAGCGGATGAGCGTCCCGTCCGCCGCGCCATCCTGGGGGAATCCTTCACTAACTACCAGATGTGGATTGGTGAGGGCGAGAATAGCCGGGCCATCTCCACCACTGCACGCACCATGCGCAATGAGGACGGCAGTTCAGCCGGCGCCGTCATTGCCTTCCACGACAACACAGAAACCATGGCAGCCCTGGCCGCGAAGGATGACTTCGTAGCCAACGTTTCGCACGAGTTCCGCACGCCACTGACCTCCATCCTTGGCTACCTGGCCATGATCGCCGATGAATCGGACCGCCTCCCCCAGGACCTGAGCACATTCGTAGGCATCACCCAGCGCAACGCGCTCCGCCTCAACAGGCTGGTCTCAGACCTCCTGACCACTGACGCCATGGAAGTCAGCCCCGCCATGGCGGATGTTTCCGCCCTCATCGCCGAGAGTGTGGCCTCCGCCAGACCCATGGCAGAAAAGAATGGGGTGGAGTTGATCCTGGATGTCCCCGGTCAGCTGCGGGCCATGGTCGACGGCGGCCGGATCGGCCAGGCGCTGGACAATCTCATCTCCAATGCCATCAAATACTCGCCCGACGGCGGAACCGTCACGGTGCGCGCGTGGAACGACGGCGCGGATGTGGTGTGCGAGGTTCAGGATACCGGCATGGGCATGAGCAGTGCCGAGCAGGCCCAGGCGTTCACCAAGTTCTTCCGTGCAGACCCTGCCTTGGAGCGATCCATCCCCGGTCTGGGGCTGGGGCTGCTGATCACCAAGACCATTGTGGCCAACCACGGCGGTCACATCTCGATTCAAAGCGAACGCAACGTTGGGACCACCATGCGCATGGTGTTGCCTGAGTGCGTATTGGTCCTCGTCTGAGACATCCGCGGGGCAAAAGGCAACCGGGCAAAACCTGGGGCAAAAAGCCTTAGGGCCCTGAACCAAACTGGTCCAGGGCCCTACGGGCATTGCAAGGGTTGCCGAGTGGCCCCAGCTTAGTGAACCAGTCGGTAGCCCACTCCGCGCACAGTCTTGATCCAGCGCGGATCGCGGGGGTTGTCGCCCATTTTTCGGCGCAGGTTTGTCATGTGCACCTCGATGGTGCGTTCGTCGGCGTCGCTGATGTAGGTGCCCACGTCGTATTCTTCCCCGCGCAGCCAGCGCACCAAGTCCGACTTGCTGCGCACCTGCTTGCCGCCGTCTACTAGGGCATGAAGCAGGTCAAACTCGGTGCGGGTCAGATCCAGTTCGGTGCCGTCCACTTCCGCTGTGCGGTCGCCGTCGTTAAGGACCAGGCCGTTGACTGACTTGGTTCCGGCAGCGGGCTCGGCCTCCGGCGCCGCCCCTTCGTGGAGAGTCTCGGCATTGGCAGCTGGCTCTGCTGCAGCCTCCGCAGAGGCGGATTCTGCCACAGCGGCATCGGTGCCGCCAGCACGGGGTCGGCGCATCATCGCGCTGATCCTGGCGCGCAGCTCACGGGGCCGGAACGGTTTAGTGAGGTAGTCGTCGGCACCGGTTTCCAACCCCAGCAGGGTATCCATCTCGTCTGCACGCCCGGTCAGCATGATGATGTAGGTGTCGCTGAAAAGCCGCACGCGCCTAGCCACTTCAAAACCGTCCATGTCAGGCAAGCCCAAATCGAGCGTGACTATGGCCGGATTATACTTTTTGACGGCCTCAACCCCGTCCGCCCCATTGCTGGCTGAGTACACCTCAAATCCAGCCTGAATGAGAATTACACTGATCAGCTCGCGGATATCCTGGTCATCTTCAACGATGACTGCCACACGAGGATTGTCCATCTTTCCCTCACTAAACTTACAAAGACCAATAAGAAACGTGCTTGTTACAACGTCTTAGAGCCCCCAGGCCCATTAGTACTTACATTATGACATCGTCTCTGGCGTCGCCCTACAACACCTTCGCAGGGCAGCATGACATACTGGGCACCTTGCCGACGCACCGGCCCAACGTGACTAGCACCTCGAGATTCTTGGCAGACATAACTTAATGACGGAAGCAATTTTGACGATCATCCCTGAAAATTTGACTGAAACCGCTGGAAATCGGCTCATCCGGCGCTACTTTTATGAGCGATCCCCCCGGACCCGCATGTTTCTGGCCCAGCTTCCGTTCACGCTGACCATGATCTTGGCAGCAGCACTCGTAGTATTTTTGCAACCGTCCCTCTTCGCCAGCGGGGAACTCGTGGCCTCGTTGGTCATGAGCGTGGGTTTGCTGGCAGTTGCCGGAACCGTCCAGTGGGAGAAAATGCCGCGGGGATCGTTTCTTCTGATTCCTTACCTTGACTTTGTTGCCGTGGCCTTGTTCCGCGAAGGTACCAACGCACTGCTGAATTCTGCCGGCATGATCGCCTTGTTCCCCGTCTTCTGGCTGTGTGCCTCCGGGCTTGCCCCCAAGACGGCAATCGTTTCCAGCACACTGGCAAGCCTGCTGATCGTTTGGATTCCGGAATTCAATGCCCCCGGCCCCGTGTCAGTGGAACAGTTGGTGCGGCCGCTGCTGATTCCCTTCATGATGCTGGCTTTCGCCATTGCCATGGTGGTCCTGACCACCAGCATGGACAGGCAGCGCGATGCTCTGGTGGCCCAGGATTCGCTAAGGCGCAAGGATTTGGTGGACAGCCGGCAGCGCGAGCGGCTGTTGGAAACCATTGTGGACACAGTGGGTGTGGGCGTTGTCGTGGTGGATGCGGACGGCAACGACCGTCTCATGAACTCCACCCAGGAGGCCATTCATGCTTTGGGTGTGCCGCCGGATATCAGTGACCCGCAGGAAAGCGAACTGTTGATATTCGGCGTCGACCGGGTTCCGTTACCGGCCTATGCCCGCCCGGTCCGTCGTGCCATTGATGGCGAATCGTTCACCAACTACCAGATCTGGATTGGTGCCGGCGAGCAGGCCAGGGCCCTGTCAACCACTGCCCGCACCATCGTCAGTGATGATGGGACTTCCGACGGCGCCGTCATCGCGTTCCACGATGTCACCGACATGGTGGAAGCCCTCGCCGCCAAAGACGACTTCGTGGCGAATGTTTCCCACGAGTTCCGTACTCCCCTGACGGCCATCCAATCTTATGTGGCCCTGGCCCTTGAATCGCCCGGGTTGGCGCCCGCGGAAGTTATCAACTATTTGACCATTGCCGACCGCAATGCCGTCCGTCTCAATGGGCTGGTGACAGATTTGTTGGCTACCACCACCATGAGTATTGATCGAGCCCCTGCCTGCGTCGATAAGCTCATTGCAGATTCCCTGGGCACCGCTGCGCCGGCTGCCGCAGCCAATGGTGTGGCAGTGGAGTCGGAGTGCCAACAACCATTGATGGCCATGATCGACGCCGGCCGGATTGGCCAAGTCTTGGACAACCTGGTGTCCAACGCTGTGAAGTACTCGCCCGACGGCGGCACCCTCACGGTGCGCGCGTGCGCTGACGGAACAGATCTACACTGCCAGGTCAGCGACACCGGCCTGGGCATGAGTCCGGCAGATCAGGCCGGGCTATTCCAGAAGTTCTTCAGGGCCGGACAAGCCAGGGAACGCGGTATCCCAGGCATTGGCTTGGGCCTGATGATTTCCAAGACCATCATCGAAAACCATGGCGGCACCCTAACTGTGTCCAGTGAACAGGGTCAGGGAACCACCATGAGTTTTGTGATTCCGGGGTGTGTAGTCAGTTCAGAACTTGTTAGTACTGGTACTGGTAATTCTCAACCCTAAATTCATAGGCCTTGTAGAAGACCTTTTTATAGACTGGATCGCCCGCCTGGGTCCCGTTCATCGGTATGATTCGCAGCAAATATTCGCCGTTGTAAGCGCCGCCGTTGGTTGGGTTGCCTGAACCATCCAGTTTGTACGCCGGAAAAGTCAGTGTGGCACCTGTGGACCGGGTGGTGAACTCAGCACCAAAACTGGACGCTGTGTCCACGGACACGATTGACACCTTGTAGTCGGTTCCTGTGGCCAGTGCCGTCCAACTGACATTGAGAACATTGTTGGTCTTCACCGAACTTGCAGGGACTGCGTTGACTGAGAAGCTGCCCAGCGGGGACCGGTCATTCGGGCTGGCATAGCCGCATTGCTGCGTCCTTTTTTCATGCTGAATAGTCCGGTAGATAGGGTCACCGGCAACAGTGCCATTCATCGGCTGAATCCGAAGGATGTACAGGCCATAGGCGGCGTCGGTGTTGCTAAGATTGAAAGTGGCCTTGTTAACGGACACATTTTGTGATTGCGGTGCACCATAGTTCTTATCACTGACACTCACTGAAGCCACGTAGCTGATGTTGCCGGAAACATCAGCTGGCCAACTGACAGCGTATTTTCCGGAATTTCCGTTGGCATCGCACTCAACCTTGGTGGGATCCATGAGTCCTGGTCGCGCTGCAATGACTGGGTTGGCAACAATATTTCCTTGGTTGTTCGGAGGGGGCGTTGCGCTGGGAGTGGGTGTCGGCGTCGGGCTTGGAGAAGGAGTAGGTGTGGGGCTCGGTGCTGGCGCAGCACCTGCGGTGATGCCCATGGAAACTGTGGCGCTTTGATTCCATTTGGCAACGGCGGCACCGCCACCACCCAGCAACACGATGAGAACAAACGCCACTGCTGCAGTGGTGAACCCGGGAAGCTTGCGCAGCCTGCCAAGGGCGCGCTTAGTGCCGCCGCCCGTCTTCAGCTCTGGTTGCTGAGGGCCTGCTGAGCTCATCTAGTCTTGCTCCGTTTCCGAACTGAGGTGAATACGTACACGCATGCGCTGATGACGACAATCCATGGCCATGGGTTGTAGTCGGTGGCTTCCACATTACTTTGCAGCTGGCGCAACAGCGGCAATGCCTGCGACGCTTCCGGTGAGGGCTGGACACCTTGCTGCAGGGGGTCCAGATCTGTGCCGACGTCGGAGCCGATGGGTTCTTGCACACCACCTGGCACAACTACTGTGCCAGGCGTCCTTGTTGCCGCTGTGCCGCCGCTGATGGGCAGTGAAATCACTGCGCCGCCTGCGGCCAGGTTGCCCGGGCCCCCAGCGCACGGTCCTACAAGCTGACCGGCACCACGTTCCTGCAGGACAAAAGTCAGGGTGAAGTCGGCGTTTTGGTTTCGGGTGGAGTTGGGAGCTTGCAGTGACAGGCCCAGGTCAAGGGTCAGGGGCAGTACTTCGCCTGCGGCCAGCGTCCAACCATCGATGACCGGGGTGCAGGTGCCGGGAGTTGGCAGAGCGTTGGCTGTGGTGACGCGGCCTGAGGCTTGCGCTTGCAGGCGCAGATGCTGGGGCAGAATTGATGCGCCAGCAATCCCTGCGCTGGTGTCTGGGTTGTTGGTGTTGTGCACAGCGAGGGTGAAGTGCGCGCTGTCTTTGCCGGCGTTGCGAACCCAAATGAGTCCTGGCCTTGATTCTCCTGGAACATAACCTTTTGTGCTCCTAAACATGGTTGGAATCGCGTCAGTGGCGAATTGGACACCGTCGCGGCTTAGCTGAAGCAGATCATTCTTGTTCTCGGCGCCTGCGGCAGGTCCTGCCAGCAGTGTTCCCATGGCAATGCTTGCCACTATGGCCACGACGGCCATGCGTGCGGAGCCGTCGAGGCTGCGCAGCGGGACTTTTCTAGTCATTGTCTTTTTCATGCTTGCCGCGCTTCTTCTCCACGGCACCCCGGACCATACTCAAGGCACCCAGGGAGATGAATCCAACGGCGATGATGGGAAGCAGCTTGCCCCTCTGCTCGCCCACAGCATGGGCGGCGAAGCCTACATAGGGTACTGCGTATAGCAGTTTGCCCTTGATCTGCACTTCTTGGACGGTGGCAGCGTCTTCCAGGGAGTTGTTGTCTCCTTTGGTGGTGAAAACCCGTTCTCCGGTTTGGGTGGATCCCACCGAGGTGATGCGGTGGGAGATGACACCGGGCTTGCCTGATTCAATTTGGAAGGTGATGACATCACCTACGCGGAGAGAGGAGAACTCTGTGGGCTTGACCACCAGGAAAGTTCCGGGCGCGTACTTGGGTGCCATGGAGTTGGTCAGCACGGTGTATGTTTGCGAGCCGGTGGCCATGGGCGCCACGATCATGATCAAGGCGCTGACTGCTGCGAGGAGGAGGACCACGTAGGCGCTCCAGCTGCCAATCGAGTGAAGGATTCCGCGGGGACGTACCTTGCCGGCCGGCTCAGAGTTCAGAGATGAAACATCGCTGGTGACGGGGCTGATAACAGACATGGTGGACCCTCTTAGAGTTGGTTGACAGTGATCGGGACGGCAATGGCTGCGGTTTGTCCGCTGAGATTCACCGGCATGCTGGCGGCCAGGGTGATCTGGAAGCAAAACACACCGGTTGCGGTCTTGGCAATGTCCACTGTGGCGGTGCCGTTGGATGAAGCTGACTCGTAGAGTGCGGCTTGGGAGCACTGCGAGAGTGCTGTTGCAGCAACCACCTTGACCTGCATGTAGGGTGCAAGCGCGGATACCGCGTTGTTGTCGATGACGGGGACTGCCGTAGTGGCCCTCACGGTGAAGTCCCCTCCGGCGTTGGTCACGTTGCCCAGCTGGACACCGGCGTAGGTGCTTTGTCCGGGGACCACGGCCCCCGTAGGTGTGGTGCTTAAGGCAAACGTTGCCGCTGTGCCGTTGGCCAGAGTCATGTCAGTGAAATCGCCGGTTTTGGTATCCGTGAGGCTGATTCGAAAATCAGCGGCCTGGACGGTTCCGGCGTTTGCCCCAGCAAATTTGTTCCACAGCGCATAGCTCCCCTGCACAGTGAGCAGTCCCAGCACCACGGCAACCAGCACAAGGCCGGTGGCTTTCAGTGCGCGGGTGCTTTTCATGGCTGCTTCCGTTGGGAGGGGGGTGGTGGTGTATTGGTTGGTGGCCCAATACACCACCCACAGGGGGTCTGTGGTGCTGTGTGGTTAGAGGCCGTTGCTGCCGGCCGGGGCCAGCTGCTTGAGTTCGTAGCCGATAGCGCCGAAGTTGTAGTTGGCGTTCACTGATTCACGATTCGCGGTTGTTTCCTTGAACGCGAACGTGGTGGTGGCAGTAACCTTGCCAGTATCGGCAGCACGGAGTGTGGTGGTCGGCAGAACCGCACCATCGGTGGCGTTCTTCAGGGCCGTTGTGGAAACAACAGCGTTCGCAGCAAACCCGTTGTTCACGGTCTCGCCGGTAACCTTCAATGTGGCCGCCATCAAGTCACCGCTCAACGTCACATCCAGCTGCTGGGTGTAGGTCAAAGTTTCACCGGGAACCACCTTGTACGCGGCAATGTTCGTGATGGCCTTACCGGCCTTGTCAGTCCACGCACCGGCAGAAACCGGAACCAGGTTCAAGTCACCGGAAACAACCGAACCCATGGAGGAATTCTGGGCCTGGTTCCAAGTAGCCAACGTACCGCCACCGCCAGCTAGCAGAATAACGCCTACAGCAGTAGCAATTGCGCCCTTAGCCATCTTGTTCATTGTCAGACCCCTTGTTCAAGTTCACTCAGCAAGCTTTCCTGCCGATGGGTTCAACAATGCAGCCCCCAACGCAAGAAAAGGCATCAAAAACCCGGAAGATTACAACAAGAAAAGCTCAAGCATTCAGGCACATTGTGTGGGTTCCCTCAAGCTCAAGAAATACTCAGGAAGTATCCGCCCAACGAACATGCAGGTCACTAGACTCCGCAAACTGCCGAATGTGAGATTATCTAAACCAACAGCTTCTTGCCTGACGACTTGTGCGGCGGTGCTCTCTGCCGGCTCACCACAAGTACTTCAGTTGTTGCCGGACGCAAGCGAATGCGCCACATCGTGACCTCGACGGATGGAAGTACTTATGCCCCACCTCGGCAAGCAGCAGAAATCCGTGCGGTTTCTGGGTTGGCTCCATCCTTTGCGTAGGCGGGTGTTCCTAACTCAGTTGCCGTTGACGCTGGTCATGGTTGTTGCCGTATGTATCGCTGTACTGGTGTATCCCACGTCGTTTGGGGAACCGCTGTTCATAGCGGCCTTGGCATTGCACGCCCTATTGTTTGTCGCGGCAATCGCTGTCCCATGGCAGAAGCTGCCACGGGGCGCGTTTCTTGTCCTCCCCTATTTGGACTTTGTGGCCATTGGGCTGTTCCGCGGCGGTAACCAGCAGTTCCTAACGGCCGTTGGCCTCCTGATTTTTTTCCCGGTCTTTTGGCTGGCTTCATCGGGCCTGGCAAAACGTACTTCAATCGTGGTCAGTGTGACAGCAGCCTTGCTTATTGTGTGGTTTCCGGTTCTAACTTCGCCCACCGGTTTCACCCCAGAGCAGTTGGCCAAGCCTCTACTTTTCCCGCTGGTGGTGCTGGCCTACGCCATCACTGTAGTTGCCGTGACCAATACCGTGAACGTTCAGCGGAAAGCGCTGGAAGCCAAGGATGTTGAGTTGCGGGCCGCATTAGATGCCAGCCAGCAACGGGAGCGGCTGCTGGCAACAGTGGTGGACACGGTTGCTGTTGGTGTGGTGGTGGTGGACGCAGCGGGCAATGACATGCTGATGAATGCCACCCAAAGGGCTCTGCACGACCATGCAGTTCCTGAGCACATTCCAGACCCGGAGGAAAGCGAGCTGGTGGTTTTCTCAGTGGACGCTGTCACTTTGCTGGCTGCGGAGGAACGCCCCGTGCGCCGGGCCATCCGGGGCGAGGCTTTCACCAATTATCAGGTGTGGCTGGGAACAGGAGACCAGGCGAGGGCAGTCTCCACCGCCGCACGGCCCATCCTGGATGAGAAAGGCAACTTCGACGGTGCAGTGATAGCTTTCCATGACATCACCGAGATGATGGCAGCACTGGAGGCCAAAAATGATTTCGTGGCGAACGTTTCGCACGAATTCCGCACTCCGTTGACGTCCATCCAGGGCTACTTGGAAATGGCCTTGGACGAACAGGAGCAACTGCCTGCTGAGGTTCGCGGCTACTTGAACATTGCTTCACGCAATGTGGACCGTCTCAGTTCCTTGGTCTCCGACCTGCTGACCACAGATTCACTGACGCTGCAGCTGAGCCGGACGGATTTTGCCACACTAGTCTCGGAAAGTGTGTCCTCGGCAGCGCCGGCGGCCGAGCTAAACAAGCTGGGCCTGGTCACGGAGATGCAGGGGCCGTTGGAGGTCTTCATCGATGTCAGGCGGATTGGGCAGGTACTGGATAACTTCGTCTCCAATGCGGTCAAGTACTCCCCCGACGGCGGAACCATCACCGTCAGAGCATGGGCCGAGGGCACGGACTTGTGGTGCGAGGTTCGGGACACGGGCATGGGCATGAACTCGGAGGAACAAGCTGAGGCTTTTACCAAGTTCTTCCGGGCCAGATCCGCAATGGCCAGATCCATACCGGGAATCGGTTTGGGGCTGATGATATCGCGAACCATTGTCGCCAAACATGGCGGCACCATTAGCTTGAGCAGTGAGCCAGGCGCGGGAACCACCATCGGGTTTGTACTGCCGGGGTGTTTGTCTCTTGGCAGCGGAATCCCGGGGCGTGGCGTGCAACGTAAATCCGTGTTTGACGCCGCGCAGTAGCCTGTCCACTTCCAGACCACCGCATCAGCTGTGACCTCATGCATAAAGGGGTGGTGGTGTGTTGAGGGGGGAGTCAACACACCACCTGTCTAGGGGGACTTGCCAATCCAGAGCCATGACTTGTCTGGTGGCCATTGCCGGCGCCAGGCCGAACGTTCAGCCGATTCTTCCCAGCAAGTAGGCTTCCGCTGACAACAACTATGGAGGATGCACCTCAAGAAATGGCACCCTGTATCCGGAAGATTGCCACAAGAAAAGCACAATATTCGCGATCCACCCACAGCCCAGCAGGAAATTCAACCCAAGCTCAAAATCAGTACAATTACGCGAAAATACGGCCCAAACTGATGCATTCAGGGTCGACTCGAACACCAAGCCCTGTCCTTTTGTATAAGGTTTGGTCAAGTTCCAGTATTTTCTGCAAAAACCCATCGAATTCCTGCAAGCTGCCGATAGTGTTGAAGAGGAAATCAAGTTCACTTGGACTCAAACACGACACACGGCAGGAGGCACGAACAGAGGATGACAGTCACCGCATTGCCACTTGTCTGTAGCGCCACTCTGCACTCCCTTGAGGAATCCCTCGACGGCGAGACCACACTGTGCCGTAACTTTGTGTGCCGCTACGTTGACATGTGGCCCGGACGTTTTGTGCGGATTCACGAGGCTGTCACCGCTGGCCATAGGGAAGACGCCTTGGACGCAGCACTGAGTCTCCGTAGTTCCAGCTTGATGGTGGGAGCAGCCCGGCTCGGAGAGCTGACCAGCGACCTCATCAGGGTTCTCGAAATGGATTGCAACGCTGCCGCAGCCAAAAAACTTGCGGCATTGCGAAAGTGCGGGAACCAAACTGCGGGCCAGTTGACGGCCAGCTACGTCAATGTGGCGTAACGTCTATATGTGACCAGCACCCACCAAGCCCTCCACCGCCTTGCAGTAAGCCTGATGGCTGCCTACTTGGTGGCGCTGTCACTCATTGTTTTTTGGCCCACACCCGTGGATCAGCCAGCCGCTGGAGTACTCCATCAGGTCATTGATTGGCTCCATCGTCATGGCATGCCTGCATTCATTGACTATGCGCAGATTGAGTTTTCCGCCAATGTCCTGCTCTTTGTGCCCATGGGCATCATTGCTTCGGTGTGGACCAAGAAAGCCTGGCTGGGCCTCGGCATCGGATTCCTAACATCGTGCAGTATAGAACTTGGGCAGTCGCTGTTTCTGGCGGCCAGATTCCCATCAGTATTGGATGTACTGGCAAATACGTTGGGTGCCGGCGTCGGCGCCGCGATCTACACCCTTGCCCACCGGCGTTCGTTGGTCGAGGCTGTCGAGACCCAAGAAGGAAAATCCGGATCATGACCACTCCTCCCCCGTTCAGAATCCTCACGGTGTGCACCGGCAATATCTGCCGCTCCCCCATGGCCGAGCGGCTTCTTCAGCATGGCCTCGACCAAGTCTCTCCAGGAGCATTTGAGGTAAGCAGTGCAGGCACCGGGGCCCTTGTTGGCCACGCCATCGAGCCCCATGTGGAGGGTTTCATCCGAGTCATGGGTGCGGCTACCGACAATTTTGCTGCTCGACAACTAACCCCGGCCATCTTGGCCGAACAGGACTTGGTCATCGCATTGACCCGGGCCCATCGCAGTCGCATTGTCGAGATGCGCCCGGCACTGCTAAAAAAGACCTTCACTCTTCGAGAACTGGCCCGCATTCTGCCGCAGATTGAAACACCCCAGGGCATGGGAGCTGCTGAAAGATGGGAGGCCATGATTCCGCTCGCCCTGCGTGCACGCAGCCAGTTCCGATCGTCTCCGGAGGACGACGACGTGGTGGATCCCTACCGCCGTTCAGACGATGTCTATGAGCAGATGCGCCGAGATCTCACTCCGGCCATCCAATCGCTCAACGACTGGAAGGGCTGAATCCTAGGCCGCTGCACCCTCGGCCACAGGACCGTGGCAGGAGCAGTGTTCCATGGACCTGGGCCCTAGACAATTGGCAATGCACTGATGACAGCTCTCCAGCACGTGAATGCCATCGCTAGGCAGTCATTCACGAGGCATCTGTTCCGATTCTGGAAGTAAATGTGCAGCCACAAGCTACCTCCGACACGTCCCTGAAGGGTCTGTACCTACTTTGGCCCACCCGTCTACGCCCTGCTTGTGGCATAGGGGCTCCACGACCAGGCGTTTGCCAAACCTTGATGACCTAGCGCCCCCGAACTCCGCCAAAAAATGTCTCAGAATTCCTGCCCCGCTGGAAGTCCAGACTGGTTAGCACAGAGGCTATGGCATCTGGTCGCGGCGATTCTTACCCAATACCAACGACGAAAATCTCTTGCAGGTCAAAAGATTAGTGCCAACGTACTCCACTTACTAACCGTCGAATCTCCTGATAATACTCGTGCAAATTCAATTCAATGACGCCAGCACTAGCCAATCAAGAGACTCAGCCTGCCGTTGTATGTGCCCTGAAAGAGCTGCCGTCATTGGGTTAGTCGACGCGAAAATCCCTGCGCCCCGAACTCCAGCCGATAAGGTAACGGATATCACACTGAACCATGCAGTTGCCTGCACCGACGCCATACATTCGCTACGACGCGACAGCAACGTCCCTCCACGCACTCCCGACCAGAAAGGGCACCTACTCGGAAGTATCGATGGCTCGGGAAATAGGGCGCAAATATCGTGAGACGGTCACTTCGGAACACGAAAACTCTGGCGGCGAGACGAACCAAGCCGCTAGCGCCAGATGCCGACTTCCGGCGTAACTGTCAGAAACCGGACGACCCGCACCGCGGCAAGCGTATTCTAGAGACAGCAACTGTTTGCGTGGCAAGAATTTAGTATCCCGTACCTATTCTCAAACTCCGGATTTGGATTAAACACAATCTGCCCCAATGATAGTATAATGAAGGGCATAATCCTCGCCGGTGGTACCGGCTCTCGTCTGCACCCAATTACGTTGGGCATAAGCAAACAACTTGTCCCAGTCTACGACAAGCCGATGATTTACTACCCAATATCGACGTTGATGCTTGCAGGGATCCGAGACATTCTGATCATCACGACGCCCCAGGATTCAGAACAATTTCGCCGTCTACTCGGTGACGGAGCACTCTGGGGAGTGAATCTGTCGTATGCCGTCCAAAAGTCACCCGATGGCTTAGCACAAGCATTCCTTATCGGCGAACACCACATCGGTGGAGGTGGAGTTGCACTCGTTCTTGGTGACAATATCTTCTATGGTGCAGGGCTAGGGATGCAACTCCAAAGGCTGAATACAATCGAAGGCGCAGCAGTCTTCGGCTACCACGTAGCAGATGCAAGCGCTTACGGCGTCGTTGAGTTCGACGACAATGGTAAAGCGATCTCACTGGAAGAAAAGCCCAGCCACCCCAAATCCAATTTTGCCGTGCCCGGGCTCTACTTCTACGACAATCAAGTGGTCGAGATAGCGCGCGCGCTACGCCCTTCCCCTCGTGGAGAACTTGAAATAACGGACATCAACCGAATCTACCTTCAACAGGGCCAATTGCAGGTGTCGGTCCTTCCTCGTGGAACCGCGTGGCTAGATACAGGGACATTCGACTCCTTGAACGACGCCTCCAACTACATTAGGACAATAGAAGCCCGCCAAGGCCAAAAAATTGGCTCACCTGAAGAAGTAGCCCTGAAAATGGGATACATCACAGAGGACGATCTTCGCAGAATCGCGGAACCCCTAATGAAGAGTGGATACGGACTGAACCTCGGGTTATGAGACTCGCAGGAAGAAGCTCCTAATACCCAGTAGTCGCCTGAATATGCACGGCAAAAGGACGCAGTGAAGATACTTATAGACGGATATTGGCTGCACAATGGCCCTCCATCAGGCCGTATGGTCGTGAACGAAATTATCCAAGAATGGAAGAGAACTCACCCATCGGATGAATTGCTAGTTGCCGTACCGCGGAAAAATATCGACACTCTTAGTTCAGTTTCAAGGTTCGATTCAATAGTCCCCACAAAATTAAGGTTACATCCGCTCATCAATGGACTTGAGCTTCCCATTCTTGCACGCAGGCATAAATGTGACGTCATTTTAGCGCAAAATTTTGGTCCCCTCCAAGGAAGTAGTGTCACACTAGTTCACGACGTATTGTTCCAGTCAAATCCAAGTTGGTTCACGAGAATAGAACTCATCTATTGCGCTCTGATCCCGATGATGGCGAAGCTAAGAACGCGAGTAGTGACCACTACGATAACCGAAACGCATAGAATACTTCGCCACAATCCCCGGCTAAAGCTTGGCGCACCTATAGGTCTGGGTATCTCGTCCGAGCTCAATCAAGCAACACCCTTGAGGCCATCTTTCAATTTAACGAATAGATCATTCATATTGACAGTTGGTCGTCTCAATATTCGGAAAAATATTTCAAATACCATTCTTGGCGCACTAAAATCAAAGAAAATCACTCCAAAGAATCCTTTGGTTATCGTTGGCGAGAGATCGGGCTCCATTGAAAATTGGCCAGCCGGTACTCAACAAGCCATACAAGACGGATCAGTATTATTCACGGGTTACCTTTCGAACGCCGAACTTCGCTGGCTATATGAAAATTGTCTCTTGTTCTGCTTCCTAAGTCTGGACGAAGGTTTTGGGCTGCCCCCGATTGAGGCCTCGTCATTTGGGGCAACCGTTCTAGTGTCCGACATCGATGTCATGCACGAAAACCTCGGCGACGGATGCGAATATGTCGACCCAACTTCCATAGATCAAATTGCAGTATCAATTGCAAAGATAGTAGAATCGAGTACTCCCACCCCGGCAAGAATTGACGAGAGATTCAAGTGGCCTTCTGTTGTTCAACGACTTCGAGCCGAATTAGAGAAAGCCTAAATTGAAAAGTGTAGTGGACGCAACACTTAGATCGGCATACGTAAAGCTGCGGCACCGTGAAATTTCCGACGAAGTGCAACTTTCCGCGCTTGTTGACCTCGGTCTTAGAAAGACTGTCGAAATGGTACGCGGAAACTTACGCGGTCGAATCTACTTAAGTTTAACGACGAGCCATTTTCGCGGCAAAGGTGTTCAAATCATTGGTCAGAGTCGGTTCAAAGTGGGAAATGGTGTTTCTCTGGACGATTACTGCCGTATAGATGCCAACTCAACTGACGGTGTAACTTTTGGCGACAGGGTTACGGTTGGTCGTTTTGCGCTAGTTTCTGCCAGCGGTGTCATCGCAGAACCCGGTGTCGGCATCCAGATAGGCTCGAACACATCTATTGGCGCCTCCAACATAATATGGGGCCAAGGCGGGGTCAAAATTGGGAGAGATTGTCTCCTCGGGCCTAATGTTGTCATAGTTAGCGAAAACCATGGACACAGCGACTTGGAATCTCCGATAAGAATTCAGCAACCCATCAGGTCCCAAATAGTAATCGAAGACGACTGTTGGATCGGTGCAAACGTCACGGTCCTGGCAGGGGTACGCATCGGTAAGGGCTCGATAGTTGGCGCCGGCTCGGTGGTCAATTCAGATGTTCCGCCTCAGTCGATTGTCGGTGGCGTTCCAGCTAAACTTATTAGGAGTCGATCATTGGTATGAATACTGAAAAGCAGCAACATATCTATGTATCCATCTTAATGGTGACTTACAACAGTGAAAATCTATTGGAGCTGTCACTTGGCCCATTGATCGATATGCCTGACTCTGAAATAATAGTTGTTGATAATGATTCACAAGACAATACGGTTTCTTCTCTCAGGAAACGCTTTCCTTCTGCCAAGATCATCACGAATTCAACTAATCTGGGATTTGGCGCAGCAATGAATATTGCTGCAAACGAAGCACGTGGGCATAAATTACTTCTTTTGAACCCCGACGCACAGGTCACGGCAGAAACAGTTCTTGAATTGGCCAGACGAAATGACGAAATAGGCGGAGTTTCTGCTCCTGTAATTCTTCAGCCAAACGGTAGACTGGCAATCCACTCGGCAGGACGATTTCCAACTATTTGGAGAATGTTGCTCCACTTTTCCGGCGCATCCAGAGCATCGTCAATTTCAAAGCAACTGGAGGGCCATTACTTTATTCCGAGGACAAACGAACCGGACCGGTTACCGGCTGACTGGGTTACAGGAGCAGTTCTCCTTATTCCACGGCTGACTTGGAAAAACATCGGCGGCCTAACGGATCGATGGTTTATGTACGCGGAGGATATTGATTTATGTTGGAAAGTCCGGGCTTCGGACGAGAAAGTCACTTTGTATTCTGACTTACATGCGTCCCACTATGTCGGAGGAAGCGATTCAACGGAAAGCTATTCCGTAAACTCTGACTGGGTCGTTAATCTCCATGACTTCTACAGATGGAGAATGAACGGAAGTCCGCTACTTAGTTCTGTTTGGTGCCTGGTTGTTTCGGTTGGTCTGTTCAGCCGCTCGGTGCACTACGGCATACGCAGCCGAAAAGTTAGGGGAATAGAAGGAGAGTCATGGTCAGTTGAGTCCCGCAAATTCCGTATCTACGCCGTTGACGTATTGCGATCCATTCGGAAATCTTCCAATGGTCAGGATCGAAATGAATAGGCGCGTCGCCGTTATTGCGGCCTTCGCATGTGATCCTCGGTTACCCAGCGAACCGACAATCGGATGGCACTTCGTGAACGCCTTGGCCACAGCATCGGAGACCATTGATAATTGTGATGTTATTGCGTTCATGAACCAGAGATCATGCGACATTACTATGCAAAATTGGATTGACAAGCCCCCTATCGAGATTGTTGGAGTGCAGTTACCCAGTTTTTTGAGATTTCTACTTGATCCGCGCCTGACAAGATTCGAATATTTGGTCTGGAATATCCAGGTCAAAAATCGGCTGAGAAAACTTGCTCAATCTAACCAAGTAGTGCTTGCCCACCATGTGACATTTGCCAGTGAGCTCCTTCCGACACCCATATCTGTTCTCAGTAATTCGACGTTGAAGATCTGGGGGCCTGTTGGATCGTCGGGCAATGCCGATGTTTATCGCGTGAGCCCACGCTGGGGATCATGGAAATTCAACTACATTGTGCAGAAGACACGGAGTTTTCTCAGCCGACGATTAGCCGCTATTAATAGCCGAAAAATTAATTTGGTACTCACACAGTCATCGGAACTTTCTAGGCAACTGAGTAATAGGAACCGTGACACGAGAGTTTTTCCCAATGTTATTGTGGATGAATCGCTGACTATAATCAGTGACACTTCACAGACATCGGAACTTGGGCCGGATTCCGGTCACCGCACCATACTCTGCATTGGAAACCTTATCTATTTGAAGCGATTTGAGCTGGCCATTGCAGCACTTGCTTCTCCAGAACTTGCGGACGCCAGATTGATCATCATCGGGAAACCAGGTCCTGGCCAAGAGAATTATCTCCTTCCAGTGGCAACGAAGTTTGGCGTCGAACAGAGAGTCCTATTTACCGGTCAAATACCAAGGTCACAAGTGATTGAGCATATGAGAAACACTGACGTCGTGTTCCATCCTTCAGCTCGGGAAGGCGCTTCCGGAGTCGTCGGTGAGGCTACGACGCTGGGCGTTCCCGTGGTCTGTTTTGAACAGACGGGAGCGGCCGTTGTGCTCCAGGCGGCAGAGACGTCTGGCTTCGCTGTTTCGGCGTTAGAAACTGATGCGAGATCGATTGCCCGTACCTTGTCGGCGGCGATGAACCTGCCTCGGATTTCAACCGATTTGTGGACTTACCAAAGGTTTGTCGATCTTGAACATGAACTTCTTGAATCGGTAGTCGGGAAATCTAATGGATATTGACAGTCATCAGAATTTAGAATGTCGATGAAAGTCGTTACGGTCCGCCTGATGGATCAGGGTGCGTGGTCGGCGGCTTTCTTCCTCGCAAACATTTGGACAGCCTTCTCGCTATCCGTTGATAGCTTCGCGGCGTCTACAATCGCTTCCTCTGCGGGCGTTGTCGGGGCCGCCGTTGCTAGGGCCTATGCCGTTGACTCTCGACTGATTAGCCGAACTCGTGATGGCTCGTCGACTTTGGATTGGTTTTCTAGCCGAATCTCATTCAAAGCGTCAATGGTTGCCGCCGTCTCTTCTTCTGCATTCGTCATGGCATGGTACGCGATTGCGGGCGAATTTTCCCAGTATTGGACATTCAGTCTGATCGCATTCCTTATAGTTATGGCAGATATTCCGCACTACAGCCTAATCATCAGAGGTGAGCAAGCTAAGGCATTTTCTGCTGCTTTTGCCTATTCGCTTTTCATTGGAATTGGCTGGTGGGTCGCGAAAGGTCACCCTGTGGAGACATGGTGCATTGCCCTCGTAGCGGTAACTATAATTGGATGGATACTTGTCGGCAATCGCAAGTCTAATATGGCTAGTAAAACCGTCGTGGGGACATCCATGAGAATGTCGGCGGAATCTCTATACTCAGCAATCGCCAGCCAGCTAGGCATACTTATTCTTTATGTCGTCGCAGCTTCGTCGGCTACTGCTGGTATCCGCCTGACTTATTCTCTGGTATTCGCGCCTGTATTCATGATTATCCAGGGTCTATTTCCTTTAGTTTTGCGGAAAGTGACTGAAGTACGTCCGGTTGTCCAGCCGAGCACCAAAAGCCTGCTAACTATCTGGACCTTGGCGTGCGCGGCCGGTTTGGCAACATTCGCAGGCGGTGCTTGGCTGATTGGCGAAAGCGGACTGAAAATCGCACCAACTATCTCCCTTACGGCCCCCTTTCTGTTGCCGGTTGGCGCTTCAATGCTCGGCAGCTTAGTCCTCGACACCGGACTACTACGGTGGCGTCTGACGGTGCCTCCGTCAAAACCGCATCGACTGAGACTAATACTGACGATGATTGACTTGTCGCTTCAGGTGACCCTTGTATTGCTATTCGGTTTGACAGGAGTTATTTGGGGGCTAACGATAAGTGGCTGCCTTAAGCTGCTAGTTGGACTAGTATTGATAATTCGAAATGATGAAGATTTGGATCTAAGAGAAGGGTCGTCCCTCGTTGAAGAGAGAACTTGAACGGACAGTTCGTGACGTCGTGATAAATGGCTTCTGTTCTTCTGATTTCATTCCCGGAAGGGTCCGTTGGCAGGTACTGCGACTTCTTGGGATGAAAGGAATAGAACCATCGCACATATCCCCGCGGTGTTTCTTTGGTGGAAAGAACATTAATATTGGACGCGATACTTTCATAAATTACGGGTGCTTTTTTGATGCAGCAGATACAATTAGTATCGGCCAACGTGTCAGAGTTGGAATGAATGTGACTATGGTTACAGGGAGTCATCAGATTGGACCCCCTGAGCAACGTGCGGGAGCTGAGGAGGCATATCCTATTCATATCGGAAACGGTGTTTGGATTGGCGCAAATGTAACGATCTTGCCAGGAGTAAAAATAGGGGACGGGGCAGTCGTAGGGGCAGGTTCGGTGGTAACTAAATCCATACCAGCCAATGAGCTTCATGCAGGTGTCCCTGCCAGGAGAATGAGACCTTTGCTCGCAGACCTAGAGTTGCTAGGCTAATGTGAGTAGCCTCGGTTAAAGAGCGTCTACTATACGGCCCGCACCAACCGGAAATTGTCACTTTTCCTATGGCAGGCTGCACCTAGAAGTCTACGTGCATTCATAGCTAGTGCGTCCATAGAGTGATAACTAGCTTTGATAAAAGAAATTCATATCTCGAAGTGCTAAACGATCACTTAGTATCTGATGGCTATTTGATCAGGAAAATGTGGCGATCTTAGTTTCAAATAACGCAAACGATTCCCGTTTTTTCGCTAATTTCGGCTACCTCCGTGACTCGATTGAAGAAAGCCAATAATAGTAGCTATCTCATGCACTGTGAATATAATTTAAATTCTCTAACAACGTGCCCTATTTGAATTAAGTTTTTGCCAATTGACAATGAATATGGAGTTTTTAAAGTGAAGTCAGTCGCAATTTTGGGCACTCGTGGATATCCGAGCTACTACGGGGGCTTCGAGACGGCCGTCCGGAAACTTGCTCCCTATCTGGTCGAGGCTGGTTGGGACGTGACTGTGTATGGTCGTCCGGACGGAGTCCTCCGGACTGACCCCGAACGTCACTATGGAGTCAAGTCCATTATGACCCGAGGTATCGAGACAAAACACCTGAGCACACTCTCATACGGTTTCACTTCGGCTATGGCGGCAATAAGGCAGAAACCCGATGTTGTCTTGGTCATGAATGTGGCGAACGGTTTCTGGCTGCCCCTACTCAAAATGCGTGGGATACCCACTGTCGTCAATGTCGATGGAATTGAGTGGGAACGCGCCAAGTGGGGCAAAAATGCCAGAAAGCTTTTTCGGTTAGGCGCACGATTCACCGCTACTTTTTCTAACCACTTAATTGCTGATGCCAGGGAGATACGCAGAATTTGGGAGGCAAAAACACATCGAAAGCTTGAATTTATCCCCTACGGCGGCGATGTTCCTCGTGATGTGACCACGCCAACTATTGTTACCCCGGGAGGATATGCTCTGCTCGTTGCGAGGTTTGTTCCGGAAAACTCTATCGATTCGTTTTTGGACGCCGCTAAAGTCATTGCGCAAACACATGACGTAGTTCTCGTGGGCACGTCAGGGTATCCTGACGCTATCGAGGACCGGGTCCGACAACTCGTGAATACGGAGCACCGAGTTACGTGGCTGGGACATGTGAGCGATGATGATTATCTACATGGATTGTGGGTGAACGCTGGCGTCTACTTCCATGGGCACAGTGTTGGTGGTACTAATCCCGCACTCGTTCAGGCGATGGCCTGTTCAACCCCGATCGTCGCGAGGAATACAGTTTATAACTTGGAAGTTCTTGATGACGCTGCGCTGTACGTCGAACCCAATGGTGCCAGTATTGCAGAAGCTTGCTTGAAGGTACTTAACGATCAGAAATTGCGAATAAATTTGGGTCGACTTGCATTTGAAAGATCTCGTGCCATCTATAGCTGGGAGTCTGTCTGTGCTTCTTACGAACAGCTACTGGAAACTGCCGTGGAATCCGGCCATCGCCATCTCAAATTCTGATCTACTGAAGTTATATGGGACTTTCGGTGGTTGATGGGGAATTTGCATGACAGATGGGCACTTATGGCTATTTCAAATTCGAGGGCAGTGAGTTGATTTTGGTGCGTTTCGCGTGTTTGGCGGCAGTACGGGTGGTCGGATGGGATTTCACCCTCCGCCCATCCGTCCTGCCGTGAACGTTCTCGGAGAGTTTGACAGGCTAGAGGCATAAATGGGATCCCATAACCCACCGTATACTGAACTCTGATTGGACGAGAAGCATCTCCGGACACCCGATCGGATCAATTAAGTGCTGATGTTCGGGGTATCCTCTGTTCATGCTTAAAACCCTGGGGAACATGGAATTGCGTGACTGGCTATGGTATGGAGCGGCTGCTCTAGCCGTAGCCACACTGACCATTTCAGGCATCCGGTTCCCCCAAGTGGTCTCTATCCTGGTCGTTGTAGCGATACTGACAACCCTCACAATACGGGCCGGCCGCGAGTGCGCCCTGGGCAATGGCGTACTCGGTGCGATTGTGTCGGTGGTATTAATCTCGCCTACTGGCATGGGGGTACCGTTCTTTACCGGCATCGCTGTCGGCACAGCATGGCTCCTAGCGTGCGCTATGTTCGCGATGCGAAGGATCATATCGAATCGGGTATTCGGATTGTTCGCCATTGTGACAATCATCGGTATAGCTGGCGCCCTATTCTTACCAGAAATTCCATTGCTTGCCATATCTGTAGGGATTTTCGGCCTGCTCGTCGGCGTTGTCGCTAGTTCTCCCCTAACCACGGCCGACAAGGGCGTCATCCGGGGAGGTCTCATCGTCCTGGCTTCCGTCGAGGCCACACTCTTGACTTATGAAACGTTCGTCCTAAAAGGCTGGATGTTCGGAGATCCCACTGGATGGGGGCACCCGCTCATTGAAGGAAGCTATCGCGCGGCGGGAACTGTAGGTCACCCAATCGCAGCCGGAACGGTGCTCTTGGTAGCGATTGGCCTTCTGATGGCGACACGCTGGGAGAAGCAGATAGCTAAGGTGCCAGTCTTGGCAGTTTTGCTCGTCGGCGTTTTCGCAACCGGAAGCATGAGTGTTTACATTACTGCCGCAATCTGCCTGCTTCTGCCATACGCAGCGAAGCGATCTGTCCCAGCCCACTTCATGAAGGGTGCGTTGGCTGTCCTAGGCATCGTTTATGTTACGACTGATCAGCAGGTATTCAACACCATAAGTAGCGGGATCGGCGCATTGAATTCCGGGCACCGAATCAACACAATTCTGGGCATCCCTAACCTGATTTTCAGCCGCCCTTTGGGCGAGTCCCTGTTTGGAACTGGTTGGGGAAGTGCGCAGCAAAATTACTTGGACGGCTATTTTGTCAATGATAATTTCTTCACTCTCGACAACCAGTTCGTGTCGGTACTAATGGCGACCGGCATGGTTGGAATGATCATTTTCATGATATTTCTTGGCTTGGCATGGCATCGACGGGGAATTCATAGCTGGGTCGCATTCATCGCCTTGGTGATGATGTTCTTCGGCTTTGACGTGCTTTCCTGGGCGGCGACCGTAGGGCTCTTTGTGGTCGTTGCTCTTGATCTAAGGCCTTCGAGTGAAACATTAGACTCGAATGTTGCTTCGGTGGACTCCTGCGCTGCGATCCCCGTATCTACTCAGACAAAAAATCCAGCCCAAGATACTTGTATCACCAGCAGGACGAGGATGACTGAAGGAACGAAATATGGTTCGACTCCGGCGAATGTGACGCCCAGCACCAGACCCCCAATATACCCCGTTGGTTTGCAAGTCTCGAAGTAGGCAGTCCCCAAGTGGAAGACCAAAACGGCCTACCGTGTGGGTGAGATGGTGCTGCATGAGTTTGTTTAGTGAAGCGGTGATCCGCTGGGGCGGGCCATGTCGGAGACCACTTCCGGTTGCGCTGTATCGTGGTGCATGGTTCGTGCCGCAGTGAATGAACCTAGCCCACTCAAGCTACCCAACGTAGATATTCTCAGGCCAGGAATGTTGGGAGTTGACAATCACTGCTACCGCGCCGTGCGCTACTTCAAAGCCCCAGACACCATGCGCCTGGATACGATTCGAACCGTTGATGACGACCACCGTTGACCTTGATATCGGTCAAGTCCTCGGAGTCGTCAGTGGCCGTGACCGAACGTGCTCCGATGCCAGGCTGATCAAGCGCCCCATGGCGCCTCGGTGTTCACTTCGTAGCACTTGACCTCTCAGCCGCCTTCCATAACGCCGTGAGGATATGGCTGCCCCGCAAGGCCGTTGCAGTAATTGATTCCCATCTGGTCTCCCTGGCCAACCAAGCCTTGACCGAGGTAGGCCAACAACTATCGCTCAGGTTCATGCCCGGCGGAGTCGGGCGTTAGACCCTGCTTGGGCGCACCCGATGCTGTTCCTACGAGCTGGCGACACCCTCTCAGACAAAGCCCGCACCCGGCTGGAGATCGTCTTCGTCACCCACAACCCAACCGGGAAACCTCAAGGCAGCCTGGGAGGTGAAAACAATTGCGCGTCCTGGTGCCCACCGGCTCCTTGAAAGATGCGAAACTTGCACAGGACCCCGCCAACGAGAGGGAATCTTGGGTACCAAGATCACCGCCAACAACATCAAAGCGCCTACAAGATACACTGTCTTCTGATCATCGAATTCACTGGACGAAGCATAGGCCTCAATGCGGGCATCCCAGTCTGCCTTGATGAGTATTCCTCGATATGACGTTGCCGCCCCACACCGTGAACACAGGCTGGAGCAACCAACAGCAGGCAGACCTGCCGAGAGTCTCGCCCGTGTCTTTCTCTGAAACTCGTCCGCAGTAGTCAAATCACATTTCGGGCCATCCTTGCGCTCAAATAACGTCGCGCAACAAATAATGTCTCCTGGCCACATCCCAAAGTATCCTGATGCCCTCAATTATTTGAGCAATCCATATGAAAAACGCTCCGCCCTATCCATGTACTCATGGTGGGCATCGGCGCAGAATCGCATGCGTTGTCCCAGCCGCTACAATAGGATCAGAAATGCAGAAGAATCGGTTCAGATCGCCGCCTGGCGTCGTTCCTGCTGCACCATATACACGGGGGAAACGGCTCTTGGAACTGCGGCAATATCTGCTTATTTTGCGTCGAAACTGGATTGTTATCGTTACGCTCGTTCTTGTCGGATTACTGGTCGGAGGTTTCACAGCCATCATGACGAAGCCAGTCTATAGAGCAGCGACGCAACTATTTGTGGCGACGCAATCTTCCGGATCGGTGCAAGACCTTCAAACGGGAAACTCCTTCATTCAGGCTCGGGTGTCCTCATATGTGAAGACGGCGCTTACACCTACAGTCCTCGAGCCGGTCATAGCCACATTGGGGCTGGACACCACGCCGCAGCAACTCGCGAAAAGGGTAACGGCTTCATCTGACCTCTCCACTGTCCTGATATCGATTGCGGTCGAAGATAGGTCACCCGTTCAAGCTGCGGCCATTGCGCAGGCAGTTGCCAATAGCCTCATAGTTGCGGTTGATAGGCTTGAAATGCCGACAAATGGCGGTGACTCTCCTGTGAAAATTTCGGTTGTCACCCCAGCATCGGCGCCCTTGGCGCCCTCATCCCCAAACATGAAGATCTACTTGGTTGTGGGTCTCATGGCAGGCTTGGCACTCGGCATTGTTGCTGCTTTGCTCAGGACTACCCTGGACTCTCGTGTACGGAGCGAGAGGGACCTGGCACCGCTAACCAGCTCCCCGGTCCTCGGGGGAATCGCTTTTGATGCAGATGCCACAAAGAATCCCTTGGTCTCCAATGGTTCGGCACACAGCCAACGCGCTGAGTCCTTCAGGCAACTGAGAACGAACCTCCAATTTGCCCACGTCAGCCACAAAAGTAAGACTGTATTGGTCACGTCGTCCCTTCCGGGAGAAGGAAAGAGCAGCACCGCTACCAACCTAGCTATTGCCATCGCAGAATCTGGCCAATCAGTTGCACTGGTTGATGCCGATTTACGGCGCCCGATGGTGGCAAAATACCTGGGACTTGAAGGTCAGGCTGGCTTGACGACGGCCCTGATTGGTCAGGCAGATGTCCAAGATCTTATGCAGCCTTGGGGGAAAAATGAACTCCACGTTCTAACTTCGGGACGCATTCCGCCCAATCCCAGCGAATTGCTCGGTTCAGTCGAGATGAAACTTCTGATCGATAGGCTCGAGCAGGCATTCGACGCCGTCATTATTGATGCCCCCCCGCTGTTGCCCGTCACTGATTCCGCAGTTCTGGCACAGCAGGTCGGTGGCGTATTGCTGGTCGTCGGTTGCCACACCGCCAAACGTCCTCAGATAGAAAAGGCCATTTCAACTCTGCAGCTGGTGGACGCTGACGTCCTTGGTGTCGTATTGAACCGCGTTCCCACCAAGGGTCCTGACGCCTATTCGTACAGTTACTACGGCTATTCATCGGAATCTTCGAAGCCAGTGACACGCGTATCCGATCACGCCATTGAGACCAATCCTGTAGTCGAAGTAGCTACTCGGGACGCCTTCGACGACATTCTTCAAGGTAGGACCTCACGACGCGCTCAATAGCCCGGTCCCTGGTGGGAGTGTTGGTGAATGTTGACGATGCAGAATGTTGCTGGTCTTGTCGACAATACTTAATTCTTAGTTTGGGGAAAATTTGAGCTCCGAAAACTGGCGATCAAACTATGCTCGCCGAATTGGCTTCGTCGATGCCTCAGTAGTGGTCTGGGCTGTTGTGGGAGCACATTTGATCCGTTTTGGCTTAGACGACAACGCCCATGTAGCTGGTGCTCCGTACGTGATCATCACAGTATTGCTGCCCTGTGTATGGTGGATGATGTTGGGAGCTTGGGGAAGCCGAGAACCACGGATACTTGGCAGCGGGTCCGAGGAATACAAGAGGGTCTTTGCTTCCGCTCTATGGCTATTCGGAGCTTTAGCTATCGTGTCTTATGCATTCCAGATGGAATTGGCCAGAAGCTACGTAGGAATCGCTTTCCCGATCGGCGTACTAGGTTTGATCACTGGTCGATGGATCCTGCGTCAGCATCTGGGACTGGAGCGGATTAAAGGTAGAAGTACGGCACATGTTCTCCTCGTGGGTGGTTCGAGGGCGGCAGCTCATTTGATTGAAGCCCTCCGCCGGTTCCCACAATCAGGCTATTCTCCTGTCGGCGCTTACCTCCAAGACACTGACAATGAGCTATTCGATGGCACTCTTGATTTTCCTGTATACAGAGGCCAACAAGATACGGCCGATATTCTGGCGGCCGTCAGGGCAAGTGGAGCTGACACCGTTGCGCTCACTGCTGGCCTGCACTTCAGTCCAGTGACAATGCGTCAGTTGGGATGGGAGCTCGCTGCATCAAACATTGGTCTCATTGTCGCGCCGGCTCTCACTGATATTGCCGGACCACGTATTCATACTCAACCGGTCGCTGGGTTGCCACTGATTCACGTAACCACCCCCAAGCTTGAAGGCGGAAAGAGGGTAGCGAAACGGGCATTTGATATCACGGCATCATCGCTCCTGCTCGCAGTTTTCTCCCCCGTCATGCTAATCATTGCCATTTGCATCAAGACAGAAAACCCCGGTCCGGTCTTTTTCCGGCAAGAACGGGTGGGTATCCTTGGCGCGCCCTTCATCATGCATAAGTTCCGATCCATGGTTGTAGACGCGGAACAACAGCTCACCGTCTTGCAGGAAAAAAACGAAGGAAGCGGCCTCCTGTTCAAACTGAAAGTTGACCCGCGTGTCACAAAAGTCGGTGCAACACTACGCAAGTTCAGTTTGGATGAGCTCCCCCAACTCCTGAACGTCTTTTTGGGTACCATGAGCTTGGTTGGCCCGCGCCCACCGTTGGCAGTTGAGGTGGATGCCTACGAAGAACATGTACGCCGCCGGCTCTTGGTCAAACCAGGCTTGACTGGCCTGTGGCAAGTCAGCGGGCGTTCCAACTTGTCGTGGCAGGATTCGGTGCGGCTTGACCTTTACTATGTGGAGAATTGGTCATTGGCCGGAGATTTAGTCATACTCTTCCGCACGGCGAAAGCTGTTATCAAGCGCGATGGCGCCTACTAAAATAGTGTCTTCTGGCCCTAGGCATGCAATCAACAAGGCTAAACGCATCGCACTCAACGCACAACCATTCTCCGTTGGAAGGGCCCAACCATGACCGACCCCACCGATCCCAGTTCAGCTCCGTCCGCAGAACCTCGCCGGCTGCGTTCACGGCAGTCAAAACGGGTAGGCGACCTCCGTCGTCGCTGGATTGCAGCCGGATTTGGCGCAGCCCTCTTCGCCCTGGTGCTCGGTGGCTCAGCCGCCTGGCTAGGGTTTCAGGCAGGAGTCATCAGGGACAATCTGCAAGCCACCACTGAGCTGTTGCCGCAATTGAAGAAGCAACTCACAGCCGGTGACGACACCGGCGCCGCGGCAACAGTGGAAAGCCTAGCTGGCCACACCGCCTCCGCTAAGTCGGCTGGTACAGACCCATTGTGGAAGGCTGCTGGAGCTCTCCCATGGATTGGGCCCAACTTTGTAGCGGCAACAACCGTATCCGTAACAGCGGATGATCTTATTCAACTTGCCGCCAAGCCGCTGCTAGGCACTTTTCAGTCACTAGATTGGAACGCGCTCACACCAGCTGATGGCGCGGTTGGACTCGAGGCCATCAATTCAGCAGCACCAAATGTGGTTTCTGCAGCCAACACGGTCCAGCTCTCCTATGACAGGCTTGCGGACATTGACAAGAGCAAACTGGTACCGCAGATTGCTGAACCACTATCTACAGCTGAACAGCAGCTCAGTGACCTGCGGGGCACGCTTAATGTCGCATCCAGCACTGTGCGCCTTCTGCCGGCAATGTTAGGAAGTGCCGATGCCCGGAACTACTTGTTACTCATCCAAAACAGTGCCGAAATTCGCGCCACCGGTGGTATCTCAAGTGCTCTGGCTGTTCTCCACACCGACCAAGGGCAAATCGAGCTTACTGGCCAAGACTCATCCACGGGTACGGGTGTTTTTGAGCCTGCGATTGAGGTCGATGACGCCCAAGAGGCCATCTACACCAACCGACTGGGCAGTTACATGCAGAACGTGAACATGACTCCAGACTTCCCCACAGCTGCCACTACTGCACGCACCATGTGGCAACAGCGGCACCCCGGCGATGTGATAGACGGAGTCATAGCTCTGGATCCGTCCGCCCTAGCGTTTGTGCTGGAAGCAACGGGTCCCGTTGATGTTGGCTCCGCCATTCCCGAAGGTGCGGACATTGGTGGCCTGCCCACCAAACTAACCAGCGAAAACCTTGTCAAGGCATTGCTCTCAGACGTGTACGCGAATATTGAGGACCCAACGCTGCAGGACGCTTACTTCGCCGAAGTTGCAAAAAAAGTCTTCGCAGAGGTTTCATCCGGAAAAACGTCCGGGGAAAAGCTGATCACCGCGCTAGGTAAAGGCGTCGAAGAAAACAGGATTAAGATTTGGTCCACCCGAGCTGAAGAACAAAAGCTTTTGGACTCACAGCGAATTGGAGGAGCCATTTCCGGGCCCAGTGTTGCACCGGCCGCATTTGGCGTCTATTTCAATGACGGCACTGGGGCCAAAATGGACTACTACGTTAAAAGAACCGTCCAGCTTGTGCAGCAATGTTCCGCCGGTGGATACGGGCAGTACACTGCCCGCATCACGCTAACCAATACGGCTCCTGCCGATGCCGCCACGTCCCTGCCCAAATATGTCACAGGCGACGGCGTTTATGGCGTCACCCGTGGCCACGTAGCCACCAATGTAGTAGCATACGGGCCTGCTCAGGCGCGGACACAGGCTGCCCGCGTGAATGGCAAGTCCACACCTGTAGGTTCCTTTAGTCACGATGAGCGCCCCGTGGGCGTGATCCGAGTGGACTTGGCCCCCGGGCAAACCACTACAGTGGAGCTCGACTTTGCCAAGGTGGTCCAGTCAAGCCCAGCTCACCTCGATGTCACACCCACCGTGCAAGACCTTGCGGATGTGATCCTCCCGGCTGAGGCCGCGAACAACTGCACAACGCCGGCGCAATAGGCAATTCTGCAGCGCAAAAAGTTCAGATTGTAAACAGTTCGTAACGGCAAGATTAAGAAAAAACATTAAATCCAACGAACTTGGTTACTGCCACAAACTGCTGATAGCCTCAAATAGGCTCTATGCCTAATCGGGGAAATATTGTCATTTCGCAAGAATTCTAAGTGGGGAACACTCAATGAAAAAAACACTCGCCAGCCTGGCACTTGCCGGCATTCTAACTCTCTCCGCGGGAGCGGTTGCAGCTCAGGCTGCACCTAACTACCCCGCCGAAGGCTCGGCCACGGTCTCAGAAACCACAGTGGTACCGGGCCAGGCCCTGACATTCGCTGGCTCGGGCTTCGCACCGGGTGAGACCATCGACGTCACTGTCACCCAGACCAGCGCCGTTGCCGGCGGAGCCATTGGCTCACTCGGCGGAGGCGTTTCCATGTCCAAGCCGCTCATCGTCAAGGCAGTGGCTCCGTCAACCTTCACCACCGTGGCAACGGCTGCCGGAACATTCTCGACTCCCGTCACCTTGAACGCCACGGGCACCTACACCCTGACGGCCGTTGGCCGCGTTTCCGGTAACCAGGCCTCTCAGGTAGTCAAGGTTGTCACCAGCCTTAACGCCGGTTCCGGCGCGGGCAACAACGTTGCAAACGCCGAAAAGGGCGGCCTGGCCAACACCGGTATTGACACCAGTGTTGTGATCTGGTCACTCGTTGGCGCCGGCGCACTTGCAGCCGGTGTTGGCACCGTGGTGGTTTCACGCCGCCGCAGCCGACAGAGCGCGTAACTAGAAGTACACATTTCCGGGTTCGCCCGGAAAGCAGGAAGGCCCGGAGCCATTGGCTCCGGGCCTTCCTGTTTAACTTGAACTAACTGGTCTGGTTCAGCGCGTCCTCGGCCGCAACCCAGGCCAGCATGGCGCACTTGACCCTGGCCGGGAATTTGGACACACCTGAGAGTGCTGCAGCATCGCCCAGAATTTCCTCGTCGGCCTGCAGTTTCCCGCGAGAACGCATCACCTCACGGAAGCTCTCAATCAAGGAATGAACCTCGGCTCGTTCCAGGCCTACCACCATTTCGCTGAGAATGGAGGCCGACGCCATGGAAATAGCGCACCCGTCCCCCGCCCAATGAATCCCGGACACAACATCATCAGCAGTTTCAAGACGCAGCGTGATCTCGTCTCCACAGACCGGGTTGAGCTGGTGGCACTGCCCCACATTCTCGGGCAGGTGCAATCCCTGCAAGTGCTCATTCGGCAGGTCGGCGCCATACCGGGCCTTGGACTGCTCCAAAATGATTTGCTGATACAGCGAATCCAACGAACTCATGTTGCTTATGCTCCGTTCACGCCGAAGTAGCCGCGCACCCCGGCCACAGCGGCCAGGAACGCGTCAACTTCTGCTGTGGTGTTGTACAAATAGGTGCTGGCGCGGGTCGAGGCGTTCAAGCCCAAGCGCCGGTGCAGTGGCTGGGCACAGTGGTGGCCCACCCGGACGGCGATCCCGGCGGCGTCAAGGTACTGGCCCACGTCATGTGCGTGGACGCCTTCCACCTCGAAGGAGGCCAGGCCTGCCCTCGGAATGCCCGACGCCGGACCCAAGACTCTGATGCCTTCGATGGCTTCCAGCCCGCGCACCATGCGCTGGCCCAGTGCCGCTTCCCACTCATGGATGCGCTCCATACCGGTTTCGCGCAGGTAGTTGGTGGCTGCAGCCAAGGCCGCGGCCTGAGAAATGGGCTGTGTGCCCGCTTCAAAACGCTGCGGGGCCGGCAAATAGCCAGCTTCTTCCATAGTGACAGTGGTGATCATGGAACCGCCGGTGAGGAACGGCGGCATGGCGTCGAGCAGTTCCGCACGCCCATAAACACCGCCAATGCCTGTAGGAGCCAGCATCTTGTGGCCTGAGAAAACGGCAAAGTCAACATCCAGCGCCTTCACGTCCAAGGGAAGGTGCGGGGCGGACTGGCACGCGTCCAGAACCACCAGCGCGTCCACCTCGTGTGCCATGGCGCTCAGCTGGGCCACGGGGTTGATGACCCCGGTGACGTTGGAAACGTGGGTGAAGGCCAGGACCTTGGTTTTTGCCCCAATGAGCGCCGCGGCGGCATCCATATCCAGGGTGCCGTCGTCGTGAATGGGAATGAAGCGCAAGGTGGCGCCCGTGCGGCGGCACAGCTCCTGCCAGGGGATCAAGTTGGCGTGGTGCTCCATTTCTGTCACCAGCACCTCATCCCCCACGGCCAGGGCAAACTTTTGGGCCGCGGCGGAAACCTTGCCCACGCTGGCGTTGCCAAAGGAGTACGCAATCAGGTTCAGCCCGGCGGTGGCATTTTGGGTCCACACCAGCTCGTTGTCATCGGCGCCAATAAACGCGGCAACCGTGCTGCGGGCGTCCTCAAAAACATCCGTGGCAGCTACGGCCAAGGTGTGGGCACCGCGGTGCACGGCGGAGTTGCGCTGCTCGTAGTATTCCTGCTCCGCCTCCATGACGCTGAGCGGATTCTGTGAGGTGGCACCGGAGTCAAGGTACACCAGCGGCTGGCCGTTGACTTCCGTCTCCAGGATGGGGAAGTCATTGCGAATGCGCAGAACTTCGTCATCACCCAAGGCCTGAGCGGATGGGTGGATGGGATGTGCATGTGATGCCACTGGCAACTATCTGCTCCTTAGCCGGTGCCGCAAACGTGGGACATAAATACGCCACGTTTCTATTCTTCTATTTTCGCACGTCTGCACCGTGCCCCGTCTCATCCGTGACCAGACGCACTTCAGGCCCTGCCGATTCCAATCGGCAGGGCCTGAAGGCTAACAACTAGGTTGGCTACGGAGCCCGGGCAATCACCACCGTCCCCATGACTGCAGCGGAAGACGCACTGTTTGCCGTCGCCCCCAAGCCACCCGCAGTGGATCCCGAAAGCGGAGCATTGCTGTCCGTCAGCAACCAGCTCATGTGCCCGGCGCCTGTGCCGGCACCGGTTTGGCGGACGCTGTCCCCGGCCGGCGCAACCCAGCTGGTGGTGGCGGCCGTCTTGTCAGCCCAGTAGGACAGTCCCCAGGAACCAGTGGCTGCAGCCAGGGTGGGCGTTGTGTGCGCCGCCCTGCTCACGGTTTCCGGTTGCAGGGCAAATGATGCTGCGGCAACCGTGGCGTTCCGGTAAGCGCTGACCACCAAGGTGCCGCGTCCATAAGCCGCTGTGCCCACCGTCATGACGGACCCCGCGTCTGCCGCGACGGCCACCTTAGAGTAGAACACGCCGCGCATCGAGGTTGTGGCCGCATTGGCAAACGAATCCCATCCTGCCGGCCCCGTCACTGCGACGGTGCCGGAGTTGGTGCTGAACGCAGCCACCAGAACATCGCCTGCTTGTACAGAGGCCGGAATGGTCAACGTGTGGGTGTTGGCCGATCCCGTGGCCGAGCTTGCGGCCGAGGCCACAAACGCGACCGGATTGGTCACCGGCGGATTGGGATCCGCAGCCACGGTGACGTTGGTGGTGATAGCCCCGGTGGCACCCTGGTTGTCGGTGACCGTCAAATTGACCGGATAGGTTCCGGCGGCAGCGAACGTGTAAGTGGTCACTGCCCCCGTTGCCGTCGCTCCAGCAGGCAAGACCCAGGCATAACTGCTGACCGTGCCATCGCTGTCGCTTGAACCGGAACCGTCAAAGGTGCATGCCAGGAACGTGCAGTCACTGGTAAATGACGCCACAGGTGCCACATTGGGTGGTGGCAGTTGCGCCACCGTCACATCGTGACTTACCGTCCCAGTCGCACCGTCGTCATCCGTCACTGTCAAGGTCACCGTGTACGTCCCGGGGGCCGCAAAGGTACGGGCAAACGTTGCACCCGTTCCTGTGCCGCCATCCGAGCTGGTCCAGGCATATCCTGCCACGGTGCCGTCCGAATCCGTTGATCCAGCACCGTTGAATGAACAGGCCAAGCCAGTACACGTGGACGCAAAGGCGGCTGTGGGTGCCTGATTGGGCGGGGGAATAACAGAACCTGTTCCCACCTTGTCAATCAAGGATTTCGCGGCCCAATTGGTGCCGTCCAACCCCGGACCACTGACAACGGTTGACGTGCCACTGACGGCACCGTTTCCAACCGAGTCTGCCCAGTTCATGGCGTTGAGATTCCCATCGGCGGAGGCCCAGTACAGCTGACTGCCGGCCAGGAACATGCCCCTGACGTTTGTCCAGCTCATGCCACCCGTTGGGCCCACAATCGTGAACCGTTGCGAGCCAACTATTTGGCTACTCAAATCGAAGTACCGCATGTAGAGGTTGCTCTGGCCCGTCAGCGTGTAGTAAATCCTGCCGTTGGAGTAGAACATGCCCGTCATCGACTGCATGTCTGCCGCAAAATTGGTCAGACCGTACAGGTTCAGTGCTGTGGGTGCGCCGATCTGGGTGCCGTTGAAGGAACGCTGCTGGAACTCGCCCGTTGCGGTGGCCAGATACAGGTTGCCGTTGGCCACGAATCCGCCGCGGACGTTGTCCCATGGAACGCTGCCCGTCACGGCCGCGGTGCTGCCCGAACCGGTTGTCCCATCGAAGTACAAGGTCTTCATCTGGTCCGTTTGGCCCGGAGGCGGTGCGGCTGCATCCAAATCAACAATCTCCAAGCCGTTGACGAGCGGGTTTTCCACCACGTGGTTGAACTCAATGTTCACATTTCCGTCGCTGGTGATGTCCCTGGACAGCATGGTTCCAACATTGTGACCAACGGAGGCGTTGACGTCGTAGTTCTGGAACGCCATCTGCCCGTCGACCCTCATGGAGAAGACACGTGAACCGTTCGCTGTGGTGCAGCTGCAACGGTCGGAGAGGTAAAGCCTCACCTGGACGTGCTTGCCAGCCGGTACAGGGAAGGACCACATCAGTTCCGGGTTGCCCTGGGCGTCCCACCGCTCCGTGGAGAAGATCGACGTCGGTGTTGTTGCCGGCACTGCGGCGGTTCTGGAGCCTACCGTGTCGTACGCGGCGGCATTGCCGGTGTTTCGGTAATTGCTTCCCGGAGGTGCTGTGTCACCGATCCAGTCCATTCCGCCATCAAGGGTGGGGATGGTCTCGCCACCGGCGTTCACCCGGTACAGGTAACGGGCGTCCAAGGGTGCGTTCAACGAACCGCTTTGCATGACATCCACCGGCAACGCCGGTGCACTGGCTGTGGGGATGGTAGTCCCGCCAGCCACCGGGAACATCGCAATCCGGGCCCGGTACAAGTAACGGGCAATCCTGTCGGTGTCCGAACCAACCCACAGTCCCTGCGAGGTGGCCATCATGTCAAAGACGCCGCGTCCGCGGTCTCGTCCCGGGTTCCAATCGATGGGCATGCCGTTGACGGAATTGAGGGCGCCAATGCCCTCGCGTTCCACAGCGCCCTGTCCCGCCCTATCGGCGGCGAACGGGTTGTTAACCCAACGGTTGTGCCCGCCGAAGTAGACTGTGCTGCCCGTGTTTTCCAGAGCGTAGATGCTGTCACCACCTGTGTAGTTAACCCATGTGGGCGTCACTGCAGCACCTGTCGCGTTGGTCTCCCAGCGTGACATGGTGTCACACAGGCTGGGTGGTCCACTGCCATAGCCACCCATGGATCCCAGGACAAAGGAATTCCCGTCGGGGGAAAAGTCCAGGTCGTTGAGATAGTAGGCGAAGACGGAGTAGCAGTTCGGCTTCCACTGATCGGTTGCCCAGTTTGCCACGGTGGCCGGATTTGTGGTCAAGTCAACCATGCCCACCTGAACCCGATCGAGCCCATTCATGGTGCGGAAGTTTCCGGTGACCACCATGGTGGCCCCGTTGGGGCTGACATCGAATTTGTGCACAAAGGTTGTTCCACCCAGGTGGGTGCCGGCAAAGGCGATGTTGACGTTGGCGCGCAGCGCCCCAGTTGCCGGATCCAGCTCTGCCAGACTGCTTCGAGGCACGTTGTTAATAGCGGTGAACTCGCCGCCAATGAACAGCCGCGTGCCCACCAATTTCATGTCATGGACCACGGCATCAATGAGCCCGGGATTGAATCCCGCAACTTTTGCCCCGTTGCTGATGGCCAGTCGAGTCACCTTGGTCACTGATGCGCCGTTGAGCGTGCCAAATTGGCCACCCACGTAAACGCTGTTGCCGTCAGCTGATGCAACCACGCTGCGGACAGTCGAGTTGAATTGCGGAACAAACGTGGTGCTGATTGCGCCTGTGTCCTTGTTGAACGCAACTATGTTGTTGCGAGAGAGCACGGCGCCGCCGGTGCTGGCTTGAACCTGGGTAAATTGCCCGCCCAACACGATCGTATTGCCGACTTGGGCGATCGAGAAGACCGTGCCGTCCAAGACATTGGGAGTGTAATTTACCGGAGTTGATCTGACTACTGTTGTAAGGGTCGCTTCTGATGCTGCCGCCATATTGGGAACTGTAAATCCCAATCCGGCCACCATCAGGACCGCCGCAAAGACTGCTATGTATCTTCGCATGGATATTCCTCATTCTTGAGATACGAGTCATCCCCACAGCACTCTGTGAGCCCGGCTCCACATGATTTTGAGACTTCTGAGACCGAGAAAAGACTCGGATGCATCATTATTACGTTCAATCAACGCCGGTGGGAACACTCCTTTGAGCCTTCCAATACTAGGAGTTAGGACAAAATTACTTGTGTCCCGATCCCTTACTACTGGGCACCGGCATATTTCGCTATTCCTGACGTATCTGCTCTTACCTTGGTGTGGACTGTTGGCTTGATCAGTTGGCCCCATTCCCGGTGTAGCCAGCCTGGGCAGGCTACTTGTTCCTGCGCCTGGGCTACTTGTCTATGGCCGTTTCATGGTTCACCCCTCCCCGAATGATTCCATCGCTACTAAGCTGTCGATCAGAGCAGCAATTGTGGACCGCTTTTCTACTGGAAGTGTTGGGGCGCATCTTGGGAACACCGTCGATGAATCGGCCTGGGCAGGCGTCGGCAACCGTGCCCCCCGGGCCCCACGGGCGTGGGCGCAGGGGCCGGCTGAGAGACGTTTTGGTCCACGCTTTCCACACCCCTTCTTTGCCTCTCATCGTGTTCATCGCAGGATTCCCTCTCTGGTGGGCACTGGGACTTGGCGTATTGGGGTTCCTGATCATGTCTATTCCCCTGGGCTACTATTTGTTGCGCCAACGCAAGATCCTTGTCCCGAGCGGGTTCGGTTTCTGGCTCCTGTTTCTGGCCGTGATTCTCATCGGTTTCCTGGTGCTGTGGACGCCTGTCCCCGGGCTGGTGGCCGAATCCGGTATTGCCCGCATTCTTCCGTGGGCCTACCGGGCTCTGTGGTTTGGCGCCGTGACCGTTGTGCTGCTCTTCATCGGCAACACTTCTGAAAAGCAGTTCCCCCGCAAATGGCTCATATTCCTCATGGGGTGGCTGTTCATCCTGACAGTCATTGGCGGGTATGCAGGCCAATTTCTGTGGCAGTACGAATTCCCATCTTTCCTAGAGATGATTCTGCCGCGATCCCTGCGTTCCAACGTGTTCCTCAACTCGCTCATCCACCCTGGTTTGGCGCAGATTCAAGACATCTTGGGATACCCCGATCCCCGGCCCAAGGCTCCCTTTGAGTATGCGAATTCGTGGGGCGCAAATTTTGGCCTGCTGCTTCCCTTCTACTTAATGACCTATAGATACACCCGCCATGCGGGGCACAGAATTGCCTTTGTCCTTGTTCTTCTCGCAGCAATCCCGCCGGTGATTTTTTCCCTCAACAGGGGGCTCTGGGCAGGATTGGGAGTCATGGCACTGGTCATCGTGGTGCGCATGGCCATTACTGGCAGGTGGTTTGCCGTTGTAGGTGCGGGCGCCACGGCCATCGTCTTGTACATTGGGCTGTTAGTTACTCCGCTGTGGGAGACCATCCAAACTCGTTTGGAGAACCCCCACAGCAACGAAGGACGCTCCAACCTTGCCGGCATCACGATGGAAACTGTCCTCCAGTACTCGCCGCTTATTGGCTTTGGTGCAACGCGAAGCCGTCAGGGAAACTTTTTTTCCATTGCATCAGGCGCCACCGCGGACTGCCACCAGTGTTCGCCACCGCAACTGGGCACCCAGGGGTCTTTTTGGTTCCTGATCTTTTGCACAGGATTTCTGGGCGCGGGTCTCTTTTGTGCCTTCATGCTCCGGCGCACCGTCCCCGTCATTACACGGAGCGATTCGTGGGCCACACCGTTGCTGTATCCAGTGGTCTTCTTCTTTTGCGTGCTCCCCGTCTATGACCTCATCGGTTCACCCCTGATGATCCTGATGATCACCCTTGGGCTGGTCTGGCGCTATGAGCAGGAGAAGAAAACACAGCTCGTGGCAGCCCAGCTTGCAACGGCCGAGGCAGTCCCATGACTAGACAGCGGTCAACCCCCATGCTTGAGGATCTGGTGCAAACCCTCGAATGCCTGTTTCCACAGACAGAAGTGGCAGTCGCAAGGGTAACTTCGGGCGCGCAGTCTTTCCGACTTGTCCCGGGGCGCCGGCATCCACGAATGCTGGTGTCTGCTGGCCACCGCTCGGCAGCCGCAGACGCCTTGGTCCGGCCAAGCGCCGGTGACACGTTCCGCACTGCGGCACCCAGACAACTCCTGTCAGCAATTCTGGCCGCAGGATTGGGGCCCTTCACCATGCCTTATGGGTTGACGCTGCATAAAAGTGCAGACGCTCCGGACTCAATTGCCGACTACTTGGCCGGGGTGCTGGGGCATCCAGTGCTCCTGTCCTTAACAGTGGGATCGGCGCGAGCCAATCGCAAACCGATCCTGAATGTACATTCACCCTCCGGCGCCGAAGTGGGATTCGCAAAGATTGGCTTGAATGCGCTGACCAATCAGCTCGTCAACAGGGAATCCGTGGTTTTAGACCAGTTGGCGGGGGCAACGAGGGAAGCATTTACGCTCCCCCGCACCCTTCACGCGGGATCATGGCGGGGCAACAGCGTGCTGCTGATGAGCGCGTTGCGACCCGACAAGCGCCGCCAAGGAAGCATCCCCCATGAGGCTGCCGCAGCAATCATGCAAAGCGCCCCGGTGGACCACTCACCCATAGCAGGAAGTCCGTGGCTGGCCATGCTGGAGCAGCAGCTTGCTCCCCTTCACACTGTGCCGGGGAATCGGCTCCCGGCTCTCCTTGACCACTATCTTCAGGTTTTTGGTGATGTGGAGATTCCCTTTGGTGCATGGCACGGCGACTTCGGCCCCTGGAACCTGGCGCACACAGCGTCGGTGCCCATGATTTGGGATTGGGAGCGGTATTCGGATCCGGTGCCGGCCGGAATCGATGTGGTTCACTACACAGCCCACCAGAAACTTCGCCTTCGCGGTGACCACGCCGCTGCCCGCAGCACCCTGGAGGGCGTCAGCACCGACGCGGTCGCCAAGAATTTGGCGAAGTCGGCGTTGTTGGTCCATCCGCATCCACAGCAGATCCGGGCAATTCTGATCGGCTACCTACTGACCATAGCCACACGATTCACGGTGGACGGCCTCTCCCCTGAGGGTGCTCCTGTGCGTGCCTTGGCAGATTGGCACCATGACCTCATAGAGGACCAATTACAACGGAATTCTTTGCTGGGACGCCAGAAGAAATGAGACCGACCATGGAAACCATCACCCAAACAATTCGCCAGACTGCCCGCGGCGGGGCACGTTCGGTGGTGACCGCCGTGGGCCAGCTCAGCGCCCCCATGCGCATGAAACCCACGTTCATCATTGCCGGCGCCCAACGATGCGCCACTACCAGTATTTTTCGCATGCTGGCCCAACACCCGCAAGTTCAACCGCCAGCCCTTAATAAAGGCATCCACTACTTTGATACGGCAGAGCGCTTCCGCCGCGGGCCAAACTATTATCTGGGGCATTTTCCCCTCAACACTGCCTATCGCCGCCCACCACGCATCACCGGCGAGGGAAGCCCGTACTACCTCTTCCACCCACTGGCAATTTCACGCATCGCCGCCCAACTCCCCGAGGTCAAGCTGCTGGTGCTTTTGCGGGATCCTGTTGAGCGAGCCTTCTCCGCCTACAAGCAGGAAACAATGCGCGGATTCGAGGACTTGACGTTCGAGGACGCGCTCAAGGCCGAAGGTGGCAGGCTGCGCCACGAAGAAGAACGTATTGTCACGGACCCCGGTTACCAGTCATTTTCACACCAGCACCATGCCTATGTGGCCCGAGGCAGGTATGCCGTGCAACTGGAGAGGGCCTTTTCCATCATGGGACGTGAACGGGTCATGGTCATTGACGCCGACGACTTCCTTGTGCCGGGGTTGCCCCACTGGCCGGCCTTGACGGACTATCTTGGCATCTCGCCCTGGCGGCCCGCCGACGTCATCCGCGCCAACGCCAGGCCCAGCGACGCCATGCCGGCCAGTCTGAAGGACAGGCTTCGTGAGCAATTCCAGGACGACGACGTGCAGCTCACCAAGCTGCTGGGCCATGTTCCGAGTTGGCGTCGATGACCGCCCCGTCCCCACCGCTGGAGCATCTGCACCGCGGCAGCGCCCCTCCGAGGCAGAAGTCCAAGAACCTGTATTTCAGTGACTACGTGCAGTTTGTCCGCGCGCATTGGCGCATCATTGGCTCCGTCTTTCTGGTGTGCCTGGTGGGGGGCACGGCGGCGCAGTTTATTGTGCCGGCAAAATTCAAGGCCAGGACAGACATTGTGGTGGTGGCAACCACCAATTTGTCGACTGCGGGAAAAGACCCGCAGGACGTTTCCATCGATTCGGCCGTGCAGGTGCTGCTCTCTGACCAGGTCCTGGGCCAAACGGCGCGCGACCTCAACTACCCGGGCCGTTCAAGCGGCTTGCTGGAGGACTTGTCCATCTCCCCACTGATCAACTCCCGCATTCTCCAACTGAACGTTTCAGCCCAAACTCCCCAGCAAGCACTGTCTGCGGTCTCGGTGCTTGCCCGTAATTTCATGGACGCCCGGCAGAAATCGATGAACATCGCCCAGGAAGCTCGGATCCAGGCCATTAGGGCCCAGCTCAATGCTGTTACGGCGTCCTTGGACGTTTCCACCGCCTCGGGACAGCTACAGGGTGTGTCCTTTGATGGGTCAAACCGGGCCTTGACCCAGTTGCAGTCCGATTTGCAAGCCGAGCTGATCTCCCTCAGCGTGATCGAACCGGCCGCCGGCTACATTGTTCACGCCGGCACGCTGCCCACCTCAAGCACCCGCCCCGGGTTCGTCATCAGTCTTGCCTCCTCTGCCGCCGTCGGAATGCTTCTGGGCTGCCTGGCGGCCTATGCGAGCAGATTCCACCGCACCCACGCCGCTGCACACCTTGTTCCTCGCAGCAACCGCCGAAAGGACCTCCGTGCCAAATTCACCAGTGGCCACCCCTGACCGGGTGGACGTAATTGTTGCAACCCATGACCGCCTGGAACTTCTCAAGAAAACCATCCAGTCCATAGTGGATCAGACATATTCGGGCCACATACGCATCACCGTGGTGTTCGATGCCAGTCCGCAGCTCTCCGAACTGGAGTTTTCCACGCCGTCGAGGGAATTGAGAGTTTGCGGAAACTCACGCACCCCGGGACTCCCGGGAGCCCGGAACACGGGCCTGCTGGCAGCGACTGCCCCGATCGTCGCCTTCTGCGATGACGATGACACTTGGCGGGCCGGCAAACTGGAAGGGCAGCTGGCCATGCTTGCCGCCCACCAGGCAATAGGCTGCGTTGGCGGCATTGAGGTCCATTTCGGGGACAGGGCACATGTCCGCATCCCCGACGCCCACGTGGTTACAGCCCAAGCACTGTCCGGTAGCCGGCTCACAGGCGCCCACCCGTCCACGTACCTGTTTGCCCGCGAGCCTTTGCTCACCAAGGTGGGGCTAGTGGATGAGGCCCTGCCCTACGGGTATGGGGAGGACTACGACTACTTGATGCGTGCGTGCGCGGCGGGGGTGGTGGTGATACTCCCCCAGGTCACCACTGACGTCTTGTGGCATCCGCAGGGCTCATACTTTTCCCAAAAGTGGCAGGCCATGGCGGACGGCCTGGAGTACCTCATGGTCAAACATCCCAGCCTTGCGGCAAACCGCAACGGTACTGCCTGGATGGAAGGCCAGCGGGCCTTTGCGCTGGCTGCCCTGGGCAACCAGCGCCGAAACGCCATGAAGACAGCATTCCGGTCCATCCGCCTAAGCGCCAAGGAACCGCGAGGGTACATTGCCATGGCCGTGGCCCTGCATCTGGTGAAACCCAGCTTTGTGGTCAGGACACTCAACCGCAGGGGGCGCGGCATTTAGCGGTCCGTCTGCGGCGTTAGTGTCCCGCGCCGTTAATTCGTTTTAATAGTCTTCCCAGTGATTCGAGGATCTCCACGGCGGTCTTCGTCCAGATAAATGCCAGCGGCCACCGGCTCCCCTAAAGCAACGCGAGGAACCCGGCAGGACTGTTATCCCATGGACTACTTGAGTGCAGCGGCACTGACCCTCGCAACCCATCACACAAAACTGAGACACACCGCTAGTTGCGGCGTAGCCCGTAGGCCAGGCGGAGCGGAAAGCTAAGAATTCCGGCAACACGCCGATCCCTCGGCGGCATGGAGACCATCCATGCCGAGTCCGCCTTGATCTGGAGCGTTCCAGTGCGCATCCTCATCGGATTCCCCGCAACAGTGTGGTGGGCTGACAAGTGCACCTCACTTTTTTGGATGTGCTCGGTGTCCCCGGCCCCCGGTTCCAGCCCGGCGAACCGCAAAATATCATCCACCACCTGGCGCGGGGAGGCCATGAAATCTTCGTAGTGAACAGTCTTAACATCCACATTGAAAAGGTTGAGGGCATGAAACAACACACCATAAAGTGTCCAGTTTGCCACCGCAGAAACAGTGGAATAGCGTGGCATTATTTCTCCCGCAGATCCCGTTTCGGGACGGGTGACCACCTTGGACCAGGAATAGGCCACTCCGCGTGGGTCCCGCACCACCAAAACGCATTTAAGATTGATGGCTGCGCGTCGCAATAAATAGGCATAGGCCGGGTGCTTGCTTGAATCAACTATCAGGCGGGCAGCCGAGGTTTCCACGACCGCGTCGTAGAGGGCATTGACCCGGCCCAGCAACCGATCACGGCGAACCCTGCGGTTCGCCGGAGTCAGACCAGTGATCAATTCGAGCAGGTACCTGTTCCGAACCACTGTGGTGCGATCGCCAACGGCCTGCTCAACGTCGACGTGATCCCATCCGCCGTAGGCACGCTCGCCAACGTCGAGCCAAAACGGGCACTGCGAAAAGGGCAGGGAACAACCGCAAAGTTCGTCATCGCGCAGTCCCCTCTCCCACAGATGCAGCACCTCACCTAAGCCAACAACGCCCCGGGATTCGGCCAGGCACCGTTCCAAGAGGGTTGAACCGCTCCGGCCAAACCCTCCGAGCATCAAGATGTTTGGCCGATTTCTTGCACCGCCAGTGCCAGAGGCCGGTGACGTTGACGAATGGTTCATGTAGCTACCTCCACCACGTTGTGGGCTTGTGGCTCAAACTCATAACGACAGTCTTCCATTACATGTCAAGACGCTGCGATCCGCTCAACTGGACAATTTGGGGAACTGTTGGTGAGGTGAAGGATTTTCCGACAATTTGCCCAATAATGCTACGCATTTCCAGACCCCCTATGCAATGATGGGCAATACAGCACTACTGCGTTTCAAGCCACGGTTATTCAATCCAAGGTGAACAATGTTGAATGAGCTAGCACCGCGTCAAAGCTTCTTCGTGAGGGCAATACAGCATCACTGGATTTCCGCTGTAGCCGTTTTGACCATCGGCGTTCTTGTCGCCATAGGGTTCCTTGCGCAGGGCAAACCGGCCTATTCTTCCACGAGCATAGTTTTCCTGGATCCGCTGTCTGGAAACCCCTTTTCACCGACCACACCAGCGTCCCGCACCGAACAGTTGGCCGCCCTCACCACTGAGGCCGGCCTGGTGTACACGGATGCTGTCATCGAAGCAGCCGTAGCGATTGGTGCCTCAACCGGCACCGCGCTGGGACCTGAAATGCGCAGTGACATCCTCACCGAGGTGCCATCCAACTCCACAGTGGTGCAAATCACCTACACCCAGCCGAACGCCAGACTAGCGCAGGCCGGCGCGCAGGCTCTTGCCGAGGCCTACCTCGCCTATCGCAGGGATCGCGCTGCGAGAGTTGTGGCCGCACAGACAGAATTGCGCAAGCAGCAACAGACCTCAATCGAGCAGCTCCTGGCCGAGGCCTCCAACCGTCTAAACGCCGCCAAAATTCTCAATGTTGATCAGGCCCAAATACTGGACCTCCAGCAGCAGGTCACCCTCTATGCAACACATTTGGCCACGGTCAATGTGGATCAGACCGGAGCCAACGCCACCTCGATCACGCCAGGGGACATCATCAGCCCGGCCAGCCTGCCCGTGACGAAGGATGGCGTCAACCCGCTACTCATTGCCCTGGCCATCGTTTTGGTGGCGGCAGCCTTTGCCGTAATGGTTGTCTTGGCCCGGGAGAACCTCGACCAAAAGATCCGTGAGCCCGAAGACATAGTCTCAGCCGGCGTCGAGCCCTTTAGGGGGAGCATTAGACGCTGGAGCTCAAAGGACGCACCCGTTGTGGACATGGAGGGCTTGCGGCAAGTGGCAAACGTGATTGCCGCCTCCGAGCCCAGTAAAAAGAATGTCTTGTTTCTTGCCGGTACGCCAGCCGGGACGGACACATTCTCCATTGCGTCAGGGCTGGCAGCAGCCTTCGATGAAATCGGCACCACCACAGTGGTTGTGGGCACCGCTGAAAGCGACGGCGGCGAAACAGGTACGGGGGCCAAGGTTCTGGGGCTCACGGATATTCTTGCTGGAGACGCACCCCTGGCGGACTGTTGGGACCTGCTGAAAACCGATGGCAACCATTCCACCTTGCCTGTCGGCACCCAAGCCGAGCTCTTGGCCACGCTGGTCCAAGGCCCACGGTTGACAACAGTGTTTAAAGCCCTCAGCGAGAAGGCACTGGTCATCGTTGCAGGCCCTTCACTTGACTCTGGTGCCGGGATTGCCATGGCACGCCATGCCCGTGAAGTTCTGTTGGTTGTAGACGGCGGCACCGCTTCGGTTGCGGACCTGGCCCGGGCCAAGGGGACCCTACTCCAGATCCACGTTGAGCTTGCCGGAGCCATCCTCTACAAGCGGCCTAGCCGGAAGGCAATACGCCTGCGGCGCCGCCCAGCGGCGGCAGCTACGGACGCCGCTGAGGGGCCCACGGACACGCCGCAGTCCGCGGATGACGCTGCAGGGAGCGCGTCCCTTGAAGTGGTTCACGAGCGCCGCGGCTAGAATCTTGTGAGTGATTCCGCTGACCGGCAACAAATTTCGCCAACCCAGCTGCCGCCGCACCAAGATCAACACCAGCAGGATGCCGGAAGATCCCTGAAACGGATCGCGCGCTCCGGCGGTGCCAACCTTTTGGGGTCAGGCCTCTCGGCCATCGTCGGATTCGCCCTCATTGTCCTGATTTCCCGGCGCTGGGATCCGGAAACGGCGGGACTCTTTTTCGCTGTGTCGTCCATCTTTTTGATTGCCGTGGCAGTTTCCCAATTGGGAGTTGATCAAGGGTTGGTGCGCTTTCTAGCGTGGAACACGGCCCGGAACCATACCTCGGTTAACCGACACCTGGTCAGAAACGGCGTCACCGTTTCGCTCTGTGCGGCCACCTTGCTCGTGGTGGCCGCCGTCGTCTTCTCCAGGCCACTCGCCGAGCTGCTCCGTGGTGGACCGGCTTCGGAGCAGACCATGGGCATGGTGGTGGTCTTTGCCGTGGCCTTGCCAGTTGCCGCCGGTTACGAGCTGATGCTGGCCATTACGCGCGGGTTCTCCCATATGGGCCCCACCATCTTCATTGAACGCCTGGTGCGCCCGCTCGTTCAGCTCGGTGCCGTTCTTGCTGCCGCCTTGAACCATGCAGATTTATTGTGGCTGGCTGTCGCGTGGACGGGGCCGTATGTGGTGTCCCTGGTTTGTGCCGCAGCCGCCGTTGCACACATTGCCCGCAAACGGCCCGGGATACTCGGGAAGGGAGCACGCTCCACGGATCGCGCAGCTCGAGGCGAATTTTGGCGGTTCACCATTCCCCGAGGGCTATCCCGCATGGCCCTGGTGGCCTTGCAACGCGCGGACATTGCCCTAGTCACCATCCTTGCCGGGCCGGCTGAGGCGGCGATCTACACTGCGGTTACCCGATTCCTGGTTTTGGGTCAGCTGGCAAACACGGCCATCCAGCAAGTCAGCGAGCCGCAATTGGCCCGCTTGCTGGCCAATGCGAATATTGCTGGAACGCGCAGGGTTGCCCAAAAGTTGACGCTCTGGTCCGTGGCACTGACCTGGCCCATCCATTTGACCGCGTTTGTGTTCGCCGATGTTGTGCTGGGCACGCTCTTCGGCCCTGATTATGAGGAAGGATCTTCGGCGCTGCGCATTCTGGCGCTCGCCATGCTCTTCTCGACGGCCATGGGCCCCGTGGACACCCTCTTGAACATGGCAGGGCGGAGCACCCAGTCATTGGTCAACACCACCACTGCCTTGGCGTTTGATGTGGTGGGCTGCTTGCTGTTGGTGCCCCACTGGGGAATTTTTGGAGCTGCCACGGCTTGGGCGGGCGCCATCTGTCTGCGAAACATCATGTGCTTCTTCCAAGTCCGGAAATCAGTGCACGTTACACCGGTCTCCCGTGCTGCGGTGTTCATGATCTTCGCCACCACTGTGATTTTTCTTCTGCTGCCAGTTCTGGGGCGGATCCTTTTGCCCGCCCAGATCCCTTTTCAGGCGTCGATTCTGGGCATCTCATGCCTCTTTTACGCTGGGCTTCTTGGCGTGAAAAGGCGCATGATTTCACCGAAAACATAGCCAGCCATACAGCAACAGGCGCCTCACGTCCAATTTACGTGATCCATGACTTTCGACTAGGCTCTTGTAACGGTTATGTAACTATTATTGCGGTTAGCTTGGTGGCTGGGGCCAATCTAGCAGCCGAATTGGAGTTCAACGTATGACGAACCAATCTTCGTCAAGTCTTTCACTCAGCTCACGCCATGTGAGTTCCAGCCGAAAGTTCTCGGCTACAAAAAAGCTTGTGGCCACGGTCGCAACCACCGCCCTCTTGGGCGGAATCGGAGTTATCTCCTCGGTGCTGCCTGCACAGGCCGCCGGTGCAGCAACTGCGTCAGCAGATTCCTACACAGTGAACACGCTGCCGTCCAAGAACTATGGATCCACCACAAAGATCGCCATTGGCACTGACAACAGCGATCTCAAGTACGGCTACCTCAAGTTCACCAACCTGGGCACCATCAACGCCACTGACACCTTGAACTTGAAACTGACCATGACTGGTGGCACGGCCGGAACGCTCAAGGCCACGCAGCTGGAATCAAACAACTGGACCGAGGCAGCTGTCAGCTTCGCCAACGCCCCTGTGGGCATCAAAACGGTGGGCACCACCGCGGTCACCTCCGGCGCCCAAGCGCTGACCCTGTCACTGACAGGTTTGAGCAGCACCGATGGCACTCTCTCAATCGGCTTGGCACGTGAAGGCGCTGGCATCAGCCGCATCGCTTCCCGTGAGGCCTCAGATGGCCAGCGCCCCACCTTGGAGGTCACTGGTACCTCAACAACGCCAGAGGTTCCCCCCACGACGCCGGAAGTTCCGCCTACCACGCCGGGCACCGATTGCACCGTGTCCGTGAAGCTTGTGCCGAGCTGTGGCACCTGGTTTGGCGCCGCTGGAAACCCTGAAGGTGGCGAATCGTGGGAAGCAGCCCAGACTCGTTTTGAAAAAGACGCCGGCCGCACCATGGACATCACGCACTACTACAAGCGTGGCCAGAGTGCCATGTTCCCCAATGCCGGGGAGCTGAACCGCCAGGACGAGACCGACAAGAATCGCATCTTGTTCTACAACTGGAAGCCGTCCGGGCTGACCTGGCGTCAGGTTGCCGATGGCGCTGCTGATTCCTACTTGAAGTCACTGGGTGCCTACATGAAGGCCAACGCGTCCAAGAAGTTCTTCCTTTCATTGAACGCTGAGATGGAAGACGAAGTAAACCAGACCGCTGGTTCCGGCCAGACAGCCACCGACTTCCGTGACTTCTTCAGGCACACCACGCAGGTCCTGCGTGCCAACGGCGGCACCAACGCCATCACTGTCATGAACTACACGGGTATCGAGAAGTGGGGCACCATGTCCTGGTTCAACGACCTGTACCCCGGCGATGACGTAGTGGACTGGATTGCACAGGATCCCTACGCGTTCGGCAAGCCGCCGGTCTGGTTGACCGACTTCGCCGGAATGGTGAACCGCACCAGCAATCCCACGGCGTGGCCCGGTTTCTACAACTGGGCTGCCACGAACCACCCCAGCAAGCCCCAAATGCTTGGCGAATGGGGTGTTGATGAAGATGTCACCTACCCGGATTACAAGCGCGATTTCTTCAACACCGCGGGCGATCAGTTGACCCAGTTCCCCAAACTCAAGGCACTGGTCTACTGGGACTCAACGGGTTACGAGCCCTCAGGCACCAAACTGCCTGTTGGCATCACGAACATCACCTCGAAACCCTCCTCACTGGCAGCTTTCAAGAGCTACATCTCCAGTGACTTGCTGAATCAGGCCCGGAACAGCTACTTCAAGTAAACGTTCCTGCACCATACGACAAGGGCGCCGCAACACATTGTGTTGCGGCGCCCTTGTCATTTCTTTGGTAGCGGCAATGGCCGCCGGACCCTTACATTGTTTCCAAGATTCTCCTAGGGTGGGTAGACCGGGGGTGGCGTTAGCCGGGAGGAGCAATGAAGAAACCACAAACCGCCTTTGTGGCCGTAGTTGTCTTGGTGGCTGGGTTGGCGCTCAGCCTGCCGAGCATCGGCGTGACCAATGAATGCAATGTGCTCTTTGGTGTGGCGGCTGCGCCTTTGAACCCCGAGCAGACTCCTGCTGAGGCCTTGCGGGAGTTCGAGGCAGATGCAGGGCGCAAGATGGAGATTGTCCACTACTACGAACTCGGGCAGGACAAGCTCTTTCCAAGCCCCGCCGAATTTGACATGGCCACGAGGCCCGGGGAACCGCTGATACCCTTCCACAACTGGCGTCCAGACGGTTTGACGTGGCGCGAGGTGGCTGATGGCGCGGCGGATGCCTATCTGTACCGCTTGGCCCAGCACCTGGGCGAAGCGTATTCGCAACCATATTTTTTGTCTCTCAACGCGGAGTTTGAACGTTTTGTGGACCCGGCCCCGGGCTCAGGACAAACGGCGGCTGATTTTCGTGACTTCTTCTCCCATGTTGTCCGGGTGATCCGATCCAATCCGCACCATCAGGCCGTCATAGTCTTGAACTACTCCGGCACGGCAAAATGGGCAAGCATGCCCTGGTTCGAGGACTTGCATCCCGGCGGAGATGTTGTGGACTGGATTGCCCAGGACACGTATATGTTTGACCCCGCGGCAACGCCCGGCATGGCCCAGTTGGTCAATCAGCCCAGTGGTTCCTGGCCTGGCTTTTATGCATGGGCAGCCATGAAATATCCGGACACTCCCCAGATGATCGCCGAATGGGGAGTTGAGAACTCTGCCTTGACGGCGCCCTATGTGGAGGACTTTTACGCATCGGCCGCCAAGGATTTGGCCAAGTTTCCTAAACTGCGCGCATTGGTCTATTGGAACCGCTCCGGACTCCATGATGGCGGGCGTGATTGGGCCATTGATGACACCGCCATCAACGCCAACTCAGAGGTAAATGCGGCGTTTAGAAAGTTCGCCAACAATGGCCTCTTTTTCTCCTCCCCGACCTGCAGGGACAAGCTTCGTGGGGGCTTGTGAACCGGGTCAAATCAGCCCCTCCGCGGACCCCTACCTAAGGCGCTTCCCTTCGGCTAGTATCAAGGCAGACGGATCAACGAGTTGCCACGAGTAAACCTCATCGGAGAATTCCATGAATAAACTACTGCTTGTTATTGGGGCGTCCACAGCGCTAATCCTTGCCACTGGATGTACGCCGAATGGCGGGCAAGGCTCAGCGCGGCCCTCCACTACAGGCTCAAGCAGCACGTCGCCGTCTGCCACGACGCCCGCCTCCCCACCGGCGACCACGGCTGATCCGAGCCCCTCAGCAAGCGCCTCGGCAGGAACGCCGGATCCGGCACCGGCACCGGCACCGGCCCCAACTAGTGACTCGCCACTGTCTTCAATAGACCTGAACACCCGCGGAAACGAGTCACAGCAGGTGGGCCAAGCAGGTATTTTCGGGGCGGCAACGGGTGAGAAGTATGCGACGCTGACGGCAACTAAAATCCAGACTAATTTTAAGTGCACCGAGCCCTCGGCGTTCCCCAGCATCAACGGCCAATTCGTGGCATTGACCATAGATGTCACCACCAGCTCAAACTTTGCCGAATCAGGATGGCCCAGCCTGGCCATAACCAGCAATGAATTTCGGGGCTGGGACTCCGCAGGAAAAAAGCTCCTGGACCCCATTGGCAACAGCACAGGATGTGTGAAGTCGTCGGAGCTCTTGGAGTCCCCTATTGACCCGGACAAGAGCCAATCCGGCATGATCATTTTGGATGTTCCAGCAGGGGCCGGTTCCGCGGCTTTTGTGGTGGGTGGTTTTGAGGGTTCCTACGGCTGGGAATGGCACTGGTAGAGAAGGAAAGCCGAACCTCAAGCCGGTGACAGAATCCCGCCGGCGCGTCAGTGCCTGAGCCCCAAGGAACCTAGGGCCCAAACACCCGGCACGCAAGTGAGTGGCCCGCATGATGCGGGCCACTCACTTGTGCGAAACGGGCTAGTTTGCGTTGACGATCATGCCAGCGGCAACGGTGTTGTTGTTGGCCTCATCGATGAGCACAAACCCGCCGGTTTGGCGGTTCCTGCGGTATTCATCTGCCAGCAACGGCATGGTGGTGCGCAGACGGACCCGGCCGATTTCGTTGAGCTTCAAGTCAACAGCGGCAGAATTCCTGTGCAGGGTGTTGATGTTGAGCTCATACTGCAGTTCCTGAACCAGTGCCCTGGCGTTTCGTGTGGTGTGCTTGATGGCTAAACGCTGTCCCGGCTGAAGTGGGGTGCTTCCCATCCAACAGATCATGGCATCGATGTCCTGCGCTACGGTTGGCCTGTTGTTTTGCCGGCAGATCATGTCCCCCCTCGACACATCGACGTCGTCCTCAAGGCAAATCGTCACCGACATCGGCGCAAATGCGGACTCTACCGGGCCACTGGGAGCGTAGATGGCTGCGATTCTGGTGGGCATTCCACTGGGAAGCACCACCACCTCATCGCCCACCCGCAGCACTCCCCCGCATACCTGGCCGGCATAGCCGCGGTAGTCGTGATGACTGCTCTGGTGCGGCCGGATCACGTACTGGACCGGAAAGCGCACATCAACCAGATTGCGGTCGCTTGCTATGTGCACAGTCTCCAAATGGTGAAGCAGGGTGGAGCCCTTGTACCAGGGCATGTTCGCGGAGGCGTCCACCACATTGTCGCCTTGCAGTGCGGACACTGGGATGACTGTCAGGTCAGAAATGTCCAGTTTTGCCGCAAAGTCCACGAATTCGCTTCTAATCGACTCATAGACCTCCTCGGACCAGTCCACCAAGTCCATCTTGTTGATGGCCAGAATGAGGTGCGGAACCTGCAGCAGTGACACCAGGAATGTGTGGCGGCGGCTTTGTTCACTCAGTCCTTTGCGGGCATCAACCAAGACAATTGCGGCGTCAGCAGTGGATGCACCCGTCACCATATTGCGGGTGTACTGAATATGGCCTGGAGTATCGGCGATAATGAATTTCCGCTTGGGAGTTGAAAAGTACCTGTACGCCACGTCAATGGTGATTCCTTGTTCCCGCTCAGCCCGCAGGCCGTCCGTCAACAGGGCCAGATCCGTATATTCATCGCCACGCTCGCGGCTGGTCTTCTCAATCGACTCGAGTTGGTCTGAAAAGATTGATTTCGAGTCGTACAGCATTCGCCCGATGAGCGTGCTCTTGCCGTCGTCAACTGATCCTGCCGTGGCAAATCTCAAAAGATCCATTAAAAGTACCCCTCCTTCTTCCGGTCTTCCATGGCAGCTTCGCTGACTTGGTCATCCCCACGCGTGGCCCCGCGCTCGGTGATTCGAGTGGCCGCGACTTCCACGACAATTTCCTGGGCCGTGACAGCTTCGGAGCGCACGGCAGCGGTCAAGCTGGCATCGCCCACTGTCCTGTATCTGACGGTTTCCATAAACGTGGGCTCATTGGCATGTGGTTGGCACACCTCATGGACGCCGAAGAGCATCCCGTTGCGTTCAAAGACTTCTCGAACGTGCGCATAGTAGATTGATGGCACCGTGATGCCCTCCTGCGCGATGTAGCTCCAGATATCCAGCTCCGTCCAATTGGAGATGGGAAAGACCCTGATGCTTTCGCCGAGGTGAACCCTGGTGTTGAACAGGTTCCAGAGTTCCGGCCGCTGATTCTTCGGGTCCCATTGGCCAAAATCATCACGGAAAGAAAAAATTCTCTCCTTGGCCCGCGCCTTCTCCTCATCCCTGCGTGCCCCGCCCATCAAGGCGTTGTAGCCGTACTTTTCGGCGGTATCCAACAGGACCCGGGTCTGCAGCCTGTTGCGGGAGCCGCTGGGCTCCTCCTGCACCAGACCGCGGTCGATCGCATCTTGAACGGAGCCAACAACAAGGTTCACGCCAAGCTCAGCCACCAGTTGATCGCGGACCTGAAGAACCTCGGCAAAATTGTGGCCGGTGTCAATGTGCAGGACGGGGAAGGGGATCCGGGCCGGGGCAAAGGCCTTAGCTGCCAGGTGCAGCATGACAATGGAATCTTTGCCGCCTGAGAACATCAGGGCGGGGTGCTCCAACTCGGCAACCACCTCCCTGATGATGAAGATGGCCTCGGACTCCAGCGCCTGAAGCTGGCTGAGGGAATAGCTGCCGCCCGATTCGGATTTGTTCATCGTTGATACATCCCGTCCATAAAGAGACCGTTTGGTCGAGTGTTGTTGGTTTTCAAGAGAAGATCAATGGACTCCAACATTTCACCTGCATTTTCCTGATGGCAAAGAAGCAAATCAGGCAGGTACGGATCCGGCTGGTTGTAGCACAGCGGTGTTCCATCAATTCTGCTGGCGTGGAAGCCCAGCGACATTGCTACCGCAACGGGTGCGGCTGAATCCCATTCGTACTGGCCGCCACTGTGCAGGTAGGCGTCGGCCTCGCCGCGAATGACGGCGCCGGCCTTGTAGCCTGCAGATCCCATGGGTACCAGTTCGGCGTTCATGATGCTGGCCAAAGCCTCGGCCAGGGGCGAAGGCCGGCTCCGCGATACCGCCAGCCGAAATGGCTTGCTGGGGTCCCGACGCTCCGGCAGGGGCGTGCCGCTGTCAAGCACGGTGCCCAAACCGGGAAGGGCCACTGCGCCGGCAGTAAGCTCACCGGAGTTCCAAAGAGCAACATGGACCGCCCAGTCCGAGCGCCCCTCGGAAAACTCTTTTGTGCCATCCAGGGGGTCAATGATCCACACTCGGGACGCCCCTAGGCGTCGTGAACTGTCCTGTGCTTCCTCGGACAAGATGGCATCTGCTGGCCGGGCCTCATGCAGCCAGGTGCTGAGCATTTTTTCTGAGCTCGCGTCGCCCAAATCCTTGAGCGTATGTGCAGGGACGTGGTCACGAACCGCCTCAGATTGCAATCTGAGCAACATTTGACCTGCCTGTTCGGCCAGAGCTCGAGCCAATTGTTGATCGGCTTGAACTCCTGAAAGGCTGAATCCGTTCATACTAACTCCCCCAGAATTTGTTATGGATCGTTGGCAAGAAATTGTGCACAGACCGTGTTTGCAGCCATGCGGTCAATAGGCGCCAACATGGTCCCGCATCACGTGAAGAGTTCGCCACATGATCATGAAATCGCCCGTCATGGACCAGTTTTCGACGTAGTAGAGATCCATGCGGACGCTCTCTTTCCAGCTCAAATCCGAGCGGCCGCTGACCTGCCACAAACCAGTGATGCCTGGCTTGATGTATAGCCGGCGGTAAGTATGTCCGTCATAGTTTTCCACTTCGGTTGAAAGCGGCGGCCGCGGACCAACCAGTGACATTTGCCCTTTCAGGACGTTCATCAGCTGCGGCAGTTCGTCCAGCGAATAGCGCCTCATCCAGGCACCCACCTTGGTAATGCGGGGATCATTGTGAATCTTAAACAGCGGCCCGCTACCTTCGTTTTGATCCGCCAACGTGGCCAAGACCTCCTCGGCGTTGGCCACCATGGACCTGAACTTATACATTTCAAAGATTCCGCCGTCGCGCCCAACCCTGTCTTGGCGGAAAATCACCGGCCCGGGGCTGTCTTTTCGAATCATGATGGCCAGCACCACCAGAATCGGTGACAATAGCAGCAGCGCCATCGCGGATGCGACTATGTCCAAGGACCGCTTCAGCAGGTGTTTGTACCCGGTGAATTGTGGCAGGTCCACGTGCATCAGCGGCAAACCCTCAACCGGACGCATCTGGATGCGTGGGCCGGCAACATTTGTCAACGCCAGCGCAACCACCAGTTCGGTGGCACTTTCTTCAAGTTTCCAGCCCAGTTCGCGGAGATAACTGCCGCCGCGGGTCACTTGTCCGGCGACAATAACTGCGTCGGCATTGTGCTCGATCACGGCGTCGCAAATGTTGTCCAGGCTGGCCACGATCGGGATCCTGTTCTGGCCAACGTTCATGCTCCTGTCCGCACCAGGATCTTCAAGGGCCACGCCAACCACTTCATAGGCGGCTCCGGACTTCTTGTGGATCTGCTCCACCACATACGTCACGTCTTCCCTGTCGCCCAGCACAATGACGCGGGACAGATAGTGTCCGTACGCCCGCTGGCGGGTCAGCCAGCGGCGCCAGCCCCACCTCCCGATGAGGAGCGCGATGGTTCCCACAGGCATGGTAATCAGGAAAGCTACTGACATTCGGTGCGCTCCATAAAGGAGAAACAAGACGGCGAGCCAGCCAAACGCGGCTGTACTCGCGCTAATCATCTTCTTGTACTCGCCCGGGCCAACCCCCACCAACCGAGGATCACGCGTTCTCCAGAGCCACAGCGTTAGCAGCCATACCGAAGCAACGCCAATATTGGCCTGTAGCAGTCTTTCAGAGGCAATATCTAGGCTTTCCGCAATGGCGTCTGAACTCAGGAAAACGCACAGCACCACCAGTATGGTGTCTGTTATTCGCAGTTTGATGCGATATTTCCGCGCCCAGGGCAACGCATAGTCTTCCGAGCTCTCGTGACGGCGACGTAGCTTCGCTGGACCATGTGGTGGCACCGACATTACGGCTTTGACGCCTCTGCCTTGACCAAAGGTAACCGGCAGCGAGCCGATTCCAGATACGGAAGTGTCGCCTACAAGTTTCCGAATACCACCGTTTTGCCCACTATGTCCCAAGGGTTTCATGTCGATTAGTCCCCACTGCCGGTTGAATCTGACGCGGAATGGCCCCCACTGCAATCACTGCAAAGACTTCCTTGAATGAATCGAGAGGGCCGGCAGTGACTGGGACGGGCCAGCGTCGCAGGGCTGCCGGGGCGGCGCTGGGAGTGCAGCAGCCTCCGTGGGAAGGCGCCGTTTTGTTCCCGCATGTCATTCCCCCTTCACTCTTCCGACGAGACCAAAAAAATATTCTCGAGATTTCCACCATTGTTCATCCGCATTGAGTAGACAATTCATCATTTGCACTACGTGGAAAATCTGAGTATCTGACTTCAGCATATTGAACAGTCTTTATTTGCACACGAGTAGCAAGTACTTGATTCGGTGGAGTCCGGCTACGTGGTGGGCCATCCAGACGCGCAAGGAGCCGACGGCGACTGGGGGTGACGTTGTGGTCTCAGACAACGCCTTCGCCGCCGGCTCCGCTTTGGGCGCCGACGCCGTCGTATCCTTCAACTGGCGAAAGAGGCACGACGTCAACTACTTAAGTAGGGCATCTGAGCCGAATCAATCTCTGAATCCCAAATTTGCCTACTAATACAAGGTTAGAAAGCCCGTTCCCCTACTGCACGCGTAGCTATTACGGGGATTCTCCTGGCGACTACTTGACCTTTCGCCTCGACTACGGTGCTGCCGACTACTAGCCCGGAGCAAGTACTGATAACGCCAAGTTAGGTATTCGGTACTCGTGCCTTCGTCGGGACTCGACTCTAGGCTTCATGTCATCACCCTCATTCACTGCCAATGGACGGAGAACCAAGTGAAAGTCATGTTTGTTGCATCGGCAGGCGGCCATCTGGCCCAGCTGTTGCCGTTGGATAGCTGGTGGAAAGATATGGACAGGTCATGGGTGACTTTTCGTCGCCCGGAAGTGGAGTCCGCCCTGAGCGACGAGGACGTCACGTGGTGCTACTTTCCCACAACAAGGAACCTGCCCAACGCGATCCGGAACTTTTTTCTAGCCTGGCCCACATTGCGCGGAAAGCGTCCTGATGTTCTTGTCAGCACGGGGGCCGGCGTCAGTGTGCCCTTCTTCGTAGTTGCCCGCCTGCTGCATATACGCACCGTTTATATAGAGTGTTTCGACCGGATCACCATGCCCACCCTGAGCGGCCGGCTCTGCTACCCGATGTCCGACGTTTTCTGTGTTCAGTGGGAAGAGCAACTGCGCTATTACCCTGAGGCCATCAACATTGGGCCCATCCTGTGAAGTACGACGGCGAGTACCCGGCCCTGGTGGTGTCCGTGGGCACCGACCACCATAAGTTTGACCGCCTCATTGACTGGGTTGAGGACTGGCTTGATTCCCGCACCGACCACCCCACCTGCTTGATTCAGCACGGCGCGAGCAAGGCCCCCGAATTGGCGCGTGGTGTGTTGCGCATGCCACGCGAGGACCTCCTGCAGCTCTATGCCAGCGCGAAGATCGTCCTGGTCCAAGGGGGGCCGGGCTCAATTCTCGACGCACGCTCCGTGGGGCACTTACCGATCGCCGTGCCCCGGCTGCCGAGGCTCAATGAGGTGGTGGACGGCCATCAGGTGGCATTCACCAGGACCATGGCCAGCCACGGTGAGGCCATTGCCGCTGAGTCCGAGGAAGAACTCATGCGAGCGCTGAATCTTGCCATGAGCCATCCAGAAAGCATGCGAACGGCACCACGCTTGTCAACGCCGGCAGCATCCGCCAATCTGTTGGGTGCGGCCATAGCCGGCTTGGACCACCCCGCCGACCACATGGCCCTTCGACGGATGCGGCAACTTCTGGCTCATCACTGACTGCACCTACTGTTCGACTGGGGCGGTGGGTTTCCTGCCTGGAGTGCGCAGTCAGCTCTGGATGTCACATGCCTGGGGTCCTTGACGGGCTTTCCTCGTCCGGCTACTGGGATATTTGCGGATACACCACGTAGTGGGCGGTCCAATTACGCGTGTCCAAGAGTCTCGCACAGTGGCAGAATCTGTGGGCATGGACCTATCTGTAGTTGCAGTGGCGTTTATGGTTGCCGTGGTCGTTGGGCTCACGGGAATGGGCGGAGGCGCGCTCATGACACCCGCTCTGGTCCTCATTTTCGGTATTCCCCCCCTGGCAGCAGTGTCGAGTGACCTCGTTGCAAGCGCTGTCATGAAACCCATCGGCTCATGGGTGCACTGGCGCAGGAGAACCATCAACCTCCAAGTGGTCAAGTGGCTGGTTCTGGGATCTGTACCTGCGGCGTTCTGCGGAGTCCTGATTCTGAAGTGGATGGGCCCTGGAGAGCACGTCCAGGATGCTGTCCGCATGGCGCTGGGGGTGGCCTTGTTGGTGTCGGCCACCCTCATGGTCTTTCGCTCGTATCTAAAGATGGCTGAGCGGGCCAAGCGGAGACGTGGCGTATTGGCTCCCGAAGTAAACACTGGGCCCATGAGGATCCGGCCGTTGCCCACCGTGTGCTTGGGCATCATTGGTGGCGTGGTGGTGGGCATGACATCTGTTGGGTCCGGTTCAATCATCATCGTGGGCCTCATGGCGCTATACCCGGCGTTGAAGTCCAATCAACTGGTGGGGACGGATTTGTTTCAAGCCGTCCCCCTCGTCACCGCCGCTGCCCTGGGGCACACGTTCTTTGGTGACCTGGATCTTGGCCTGACCATCCCGCTGCTCATTGGCAGCATCCCGGGGGTTTACCTGGGCGCCCAGCTGTCCAGCCGTCTCACCGGTGGGTTCATCAGGAGGGCGCTGGCATTTGTCCTCTTGGCTTCCGGACTGAAGATGCTCAATGTCGACAACATAAGCACCGCGACAGTGCTCGTGGCAGTGCTCGTCTTGGCGCCAGTGGCCTGGATGTTGCTGCGCAAACGCCTTGGCCTTCCGGCTTTGGCCACCACTGACATCCGCCAGGTCCGGAAGACACTGGCGGACCGGTAACCTCCTGAGATGAAAGCTGTTGACGCTGATGAACTCTTATCGCACCACACCTCTGGCACCGCCCTGCATCGCCTTGAGTGGTGCGCGGCTGGATGAACTTGAGCTCTTGGCGGGCGGCCTCTACACACCGGCAACGGGCTACTGCCTCCCTGGCGCCATGCCGGAATCGTGGCCGGGCAGCTTCACCCTGGAAGTCTCTGCGGCTGACGGTGACGTTGCCATGTTGTGCCGCAGCGCCTTGCTCACAGACCCGGATGGCACTCCCCTGGTCCGCATGGACGTGACAGGACTCGGCCAAGGCAACCCCGGCCGTTCGTTCCTTGCAGGCACCCTGACAACCATCCGGGCAGCGGAACATCCCCCAGCCCGTGAATTTCGCATTTGCTCCCCCCTTCCCCGCGACGAGCGCCGTCGTACTGTGGTGACAGCCGTTTTTGCCACGCCTCCCCTGCCCTCGCAAATAGTGGAATCTGTTGACGCTGCCCGGGCCATGAATGCTGTGTTGTGGATGATTGCGGTGTGCGGCCCACAATGTCATGGCTCGTACTCTGTGCTGCCCGTTCTTGCCGAACTCCGTGCAGTCCAGCATTTGTTCGAAGACAGCCGGGTGGGACTTGTTGTTCTGCCCACCTTCGGTGGCACGTCCGCCGATGCGGAGCAATTCCGCCTCGTCGTGAAGAATCTGGGCGGTGACGCCATCCTTGATTTCACCACTCGGGCGCCACATGCGGTGCAGCCCGCCCTGGAATCCACCAAAGGTGGCACAGTCATTTTCATGACGGGGTTCTCCGGATCAGGAAAGTCCACGCTGGCGCGTGCCCTCACGGAGCGTCTGCAAGAAGACACCACCACACCCATTACGTTGCTCGACGGCGACGATACCCGCCGCATCCTCTCGCCCGGTCTCGGATTCTCCAAGGAAGACCGGGAGGCCAACATTCGCCGCCTCGGCTGGGTTGCCGCCCAGATCTCACGAGTGGGTGGCACCGTGGTCTGCGCGCCCATTGCGCCGTTCGAAAGCACACGCCAGGAAGTACGGGAGATGGCCCAGGCTGTGGGAAAGTTTGTGCTGGTTCATGTTTGCACCCCGTTGGAGGTCTGCGAGGCCAGGGACCGCAAAGGACTCTACGCCAAGGCACGCAACGGCGAACTGACAGGGTTCACCGGCATCGATTCTCCCTACGAAGTCCCCGCCGATGCCGATTTCAGCATAGACACCAGCTTCATGGGAATTGGCGAGGCTGTCGAGAAACTTGCGGAGAACCTGCACACCGCCAAGCCCCAGGCCCTGGAATTCTCAGGCTAGGCTTTCACGCAACTCCGCCCTGGAATTCACCTGAAGCTTGGAGTACACCTGGTAGAGATGGCCCTCAACCGTACGAACGGAAATGTGCATCTGGGCGGCGATGGCCTTGTTGCTGGCACCCCGGGCCGCAAGCGAGGCTATCTCCTGCTCGCGGAATGTCAGCATCTGGCCGTCATCGCTACTCACTTTGACGTGTCCCAACTTCATAACACCATTTCGGATAAGCTGGTGGGCTACGCGCAACGAACCCTTGTCGGCACCGTCGCTGGCAATCTTCAGTGCAGCCCGGGCAATGTCGCGGGCAAACAAATCGTCGCCATAGGCACTTGCTGCCTCGGCCATCTCCAGCAAGTGGGGTGCGTTCGAGTTCATGACACCTTGGGCGAATCCTTCACAACACCTGGCCCACGGGCCCTGCACCTGGGCAGCAATGTCCAGCAGCCGCGGGGCACCTTTGCTGCTTCCCAATCTCACTGCTGCACAGAGGAACCCCATCTCCAAGGCAGGCACCTGGCCCCTGTGGCTTTCATCGGCGAGGGAGTAGAGGGAGACAATGGCCTTCTCCCGTGACGCGATCTCGGCAGACGCCAGAACTTCAAAGGATTCACACGCGAGCACTGTCAACCGGGGCCCTGACACCGCCATGGCATTGCGCAGCGTCATGAACGTTTTTGCTGACTCGTCGTCACCCTTGAGCGCGTAGGAATATGCGATGGCCGAGTACGCCAATGCTTGTGAAGCGCTCTCATCGAGTTGATCGAATTGGCTGGCAGCAGCCAAGAGTGATCTGAGGGCTTTGTCGGCCCGCCCAGAGTAGGCGTGCATCAAACCTTCCACCAGTTGTCCCAGTGTGATGGACCGCATCCTGTTAGACGGGCCCTGAGCTGCCTGAAGCAAATAGCTGCCGGGATTGCCGGCCATCAGCGAAGCGGTGATGGCCGTGACCAGGGCGGAGCCGGCAAGGTCCTCAAAGGGGCCCGCATCGTCACGCACTATGGCTTCCAACTCGAGCTCGTCAGCAATCTTGGCCGCATCCAATGCACGGCCGGTCAAGGTCCACACTTCGATGAGCCACAGCCCGGCCAAGCGCCGAGTACTGGCGCTTGCGCCCGTTGAATGGAGCAATTGGAGTTGCGGCCCCACTTCGGCGTAGCGGCCCTTTTCCAAGTTCAGGTCAATCTCTGCGAGCTGGAGCCGCTCTCTCAGGTCCACAATGGTGGCCGAATAGTCTGCACGCTCGTCATGAAGCCGCAAACTAATCGATGCGTGCAGGTCGTGGGCGTCCGCTGCGGCTGTCTTCCCACCACTGGCCATCGCCATGCGCAGCAGCATCACATCCACCCACTGTTCCAAGGGCAACTCCGCGAGCCGCAGCGATGGGGCAAAGAGCACAGCCCTGGCGCCGTCGAGATTCCCCAGACCCAAGTAAGCCCGCGCACTTTCAACCAACACGAGAGGATCAGAACCATGCCCGGGCATCGCGTCAAGAATGCGCAAGGCCAAGTCGGGGCGACCGGCATTGTTCGCCTCCCTGGCCTGGTCATGGCCATGCTCCAGGCCCTCTGCATTGCCGCAGTCGATGGCCCAAATGGCCAGTTGAAAATTGTCCATGTCAGCTGCGCCTTGGTCATCGGCTGAAGCGGCCGCTAGCCGCTGGAGTTCGCGGCTGCGCCCCGCCGGAACCTCTTGCCGCAGAACTTGCGCCACAAGGTTGTTACGGAGGTGGACCAGGGTTCCGTCCTTCTTGCCCATGGTCAGAAAACCTCGCTGCTGCAAGGAGTCAACGGCTTTGGCATCACAAAAAGCCATGAGCTGACCAATCGACAATCCGCCAGACAATGCCAGGGCCTCAACAACCAGGCGCTCGTGCACCGAGAGGGAAAGCAACGCAGCCATTACCGTGTCTACACTGTTGCGCCCGCAGACAAACGGTGCGCCGGAAAGGACCCAAACACCCTCGTTGAGAACCACGCTTCCGGCACCCATTTGCTCCACCACCACGGCACTCAAGAATCGCGGATTGCCACCGCCTGCTTCATACAGTGAATTCGCGGCTGCAGCCGAAACAGGCCTGTCCAAGAATTCTTCGAGCCAGTCACGGGCATCGGCTTCCGAAATCGGCAACACATCCATGCGGCTAATGAGCCCATCCCGCCAGAGTCCAAGAATCTCCCCCGGAATTGAGGTTAGGGAATCGCCGGTCAAGAGCAACTTGACCGCCTTGCTCACCGCCAACTGGCTCACGATCAACGCGGAATGGTCGTCCAGGTCCTGAACGTTGTCAATAAACAACACGATTGGCCTGCGGCTGGCCCGTTGCAGAAGCTCCTTCGATACAGCCCGCAGGACTGACATGGGGCTTTCAATGGTGTCAGGTGCCACGCTGCCCATCAAGGGGCTCAAGGCACCATAATCGATGGTGACGGTGCTGGCACTGCACCGCAGCGAGACCACCAGGCAATCATGTTCCATGACTTCAAGGACCTGTTTCGCCACGCAAGTCTTTCCTACTCCGTACTCGCCCAACAGAATGGCACCACAGCTGTCGCGGTGCAGCAGCCTGCCTTGGATGGTTTCAAGAATTGGTTCACGCACTGCGGAAAATGTGTCACCATTTTTGCTGTGGCCATTCGGTGAAATAGTTGGGTGAGTAACTATGTGTGTTGATTCCAGGACCGTATGAGACATGGGTCGAGACCTTCCATGATGTACAGCTAACTCCAGTACTTCAACAGTAGGATCTAGCCCGCAGGCGGGCATGAGTAGTGTGTACTCTATTTCCCAGTACTTTTGGAGGGCAGATGCGCAAGTACCTCGCTTTTCAGTACTCAGTTCAGTACTTACGCCACTCAGTTAATGCAAGTGGTCCAGGATCCACTCCTGGGCAATGATCTGGTGCCTGCCACTGATAGACAATTTCGCGTAGCACCGGTACAGATGACCTTCGACTGTACGTACCGACAGCTGCAACCGTTCAGCGATTTCCCGATCCGAGTAGCCTTCCACCACCAATTCCGTGATTTCGCGTTCCCGGCGTGTCAGTGGCAAGCGTTTAATTTGGCCGTACTGCCGGGCCCTGCTGGGCGGAACGGCCGGCTTGGCGGTAGCTCCCTGTTGGTGCGGTGAAACCGGTGATGTGCCGAAAAACGAGACCTGCTGCGAAGAAGCATTCTCAAGCCGAGGCGTGCTATCTGGCCCCTGTTGATCAACTGCGGCGTCAACGGGAATGTCACGGAGCGAAAGTTGCTTGTGGCAGAAGTCCGTGATCGATTCAGCCCAGGCACCTTCCACCGTCTGGCAAATCAGCAGCAAGCGTTCAATCTGGGAATCCCCTCCAAGTTCAACGGCCAGGGCAAGGGCATTGAGCTCCAGAAGAGGCGCCTGTTGGTCTCTGGCGTTGTCAGCCAAGATGAGCAGCTCGGCCAGTCCAGCACCATCATGTGTAAGGTATTCGCATGCCGCAGCCATGAAGGCGCGCTCGTGGGCGGTGACAAGGAACATGCCCGGTTTCTCCTGATGCTCGGCAATCAAGCGTGCCGCCAGTTCCTCCTGGCCCAATTTGGCTGCTGTGTAGGCCAACATGGAGGTGCAGAATCCAAGCAGTTGTTGTGGATCGCTGTCCCGCAGCGATTCTATGGCCGGGAGTAGAGCGTCCACCGCTTCCGGCAGAAGTCCCTGCCGGATGAGCCCCATGCCCCGGGCCACATTGGCGCCACCACCAAAAGTGATAATAATTGGCCCTGTGTCCACAAAGAACTGGTCCAGGAGTTTGGCGGCGAAGGGCAAATCCCCGGCGCAAAGTGCCGTGGTCACTTGGCGGAAGACGATCATTTCGGGGATGAAGAAGACGTCGTAGAGGTCCGAGTGTTCAATGGCGAAGGCTTCGGCGGAGCGTTTTTGGCTTTGTGCGGACAAACCCAAAGCGCACAGCCGTTCGGCATCCATGGCCAAGGCAATGGATTCGTTCAACCGGCGTTCGTCCGCCGAAAGCTGCGGGCTGCCAGCAAGCACAGATTCTATGAGCGGGCCCATGCGGCCATAGTCACCCTTTTGAGACAGCATCATCAGTTCAAGCAAAGCCGCCTTGTGCCCAACACGATCCCTGATGACCTCAGCCTGCTCAGGCATCTCCGCCATGAGCCGTTCACCGGCGGCGAGCAATGTGTTGATGTCATCCTCCATCGTGGCGGCCGGCATCCCCAGGGCAAGCCGGGTTACTGCGCGCAGAAGGGCCCCAAACAACAGCTCATTCAGGGTGCTGGCCGCATCAAAGGCGTCATCGAGAAGCTTGGCGGCTTGTTCATAGTCGCCCATCATGTAAAAGGCCCTGGCTTGAACCGCCTGCACCTCCAATGCCTGGTCAGCCACGGTGATATGGTCAAGAAGTTCCAGCGCCAACGTGGGCTGAGAAAGCTTGCAGGCGATTAGCGCCGCACGAAATAGCCGGTCCGCCGAGACTTCCAAGCCGCTGTCCACGGCCCAACTGACCCGTCGCAGGAGTGCTTCCATTCCCATGGGTTGGGCGTCAAGTTTCGCCATTAAACTATCGTGCAGAATGCGGCTGCGCGCAGGGGGCACCATTTGCCTGATGACTTCGCCGTAAATGGGGTTGGCAAGTCTGAGCATGCCCTCTTGTTGCAACGGCGATTGCACCAGTTGGCGGCCCAGCAGTTCAGCAACGGCTTCTGTTCCGCTGACTTGTTCAACTATTTCCCGCGACACAGGTTCGGCCAACGCAACAAGGTCCAGCGCTGACTCGGCTGCCCCGCTCAAACCACGAATTTGTTGCCGAACAACATCGCGGAGGTTCCGCCCCACCCTGTGGTGGCCCAGCCGGTACAGCCAAATGCCGCGGTTCTTGGTGAGCAATTCGTCGTCGAGCGCTTCACTGACCAGCATCTTGAGCAGCATGGGGTTACCCCCGGACCGTGACCAGAAGTACCAGCTGGTAGGCAGGGCCACGGGGGCAGCCAACATGGCCCGGCAAAATTCATGCCCCTGATCACGGGTGAGCGGATGGACATCGATGGTTTCGGCACTGCCACCGCTCCACAACTTCGGCAGCGGCTGGGGCAACTTGTGGTTGCGCAGATGCGAGGCAACGAGTTTGATGGTTCCGGAGAGGACCAAGGTGAGCAGAAGTTCCGCCGTTGATGGATCAACAGCGTGCGCATCGTCAACGATCACCAGTGGGAGTTCGGTCCCATGGGACACGTCACCACCTGCGGCGAGGGCATCCAGCACTGCCCTGAAAACGTTGGTGCGGATGCTGAGGTCATCGCTGTTCACACCAGCGAGCAGTGGAGCGAATGCCCCATACGGCACCGAGCTCAGCGAGGGGATGCCATGGATGGCCAGCACGGCCCGCACCTTGGACATTTCTTCGGCAAGGTGACGCAGAATGCTGGAGGCACCCAGACCAGTGTCGTAACGCAGAATGACTGCCTGGCAATCCTCATTGTCGAGGGCAAATTCAATGTCCGCAAGTTCGGCGTGGCGCACAAAGGGAGAATGGACGTGCATGGCAAGCGAAACACCACGTGGCTCCTGATCATGATGGCTCATCGGGGTCACCACCTAAAACAACTCATTGCGGGAGCTGAGGCCAAGCTTGGAAAATATTTGGTAGAGGTGCCCCTCAACCGTCCGAATGGACACTCCCATACTTTCGGCAATGGCCCGGTTGGCCATTCCGCGCCGGGCAAGCTTGGCGACCTGAGATTCACGCTGGGTCAGCTTGGCACCCTCCATGATCGGCACCAGTGGGAGAACTGGTGAACTCGGGGTCAAGCGGTTTATTCTCGTTTCGGCTTCCTTGGCCTGCCGCGTGTATCCGGCCGCACGGGCAAGATCCAGAGCCAAGAGCGCGCAGCGCAGTTCCACGGCGGTCAGTTCCATGCTTTGCGCCACTTCCGCAGCCAGCAGTGCCTTTTCCGCATCCTTGTCCAGAAATGCTTGCGCCACCAGCTCGGACAGCTCGGCCATGGGCCCCTGCGCCATGGCTGCAGTTGATTCCAGAAGCTCAAGGTCCTTCTCGCGGGCACTGGTGGAGGCGCCAAATAGGCTCAGGTAGGCGAGTGTATACCTGCCGGCAGCAGCGTCTTCCTGCGCAGAAGCGGCCAACCGCTCCGTTGCATCCGGGTCTCCCAGCCACCGCTGGGCCATCAAGGTAAAGAACCTGGTCAGGGCCACGTTGACCCACGTCGTAGTGGGCGCCAAGTTTCCAGCGAGGGCAAGGTACTTTGTTGCTTCAGTGTCATCTTCAACCTGGGCCAAGGCGTAGGCCAGTGCAGAATACGCCACTTGGGTGCAGTGGTACGTATCCCGTAATTCCAGCTGCGCCACGGCCACCCGCAGGATTTCTGCGGCCTCCAACGCATTGCCGGCGCAAACGTGGGCAATACCAAGACCCAATTCGATGATGCCGCCATGATACTCGGAGCGGCGCCCCATGCCCACGAACATCTGCGTCAGCATCTCAACTCCCTCCAGGCATTGTCCGGACCAAATCAGGGCTAGTACCAATCCGTGAATGTGGAGCTCCGGCTGCCGAATAAACCGGGATGCTTTCTTGAATTGCGGAGAAATCTCCTGCGCCAAATCAACCGCGTCTAGTTCCCTGCCAGTGGCTGCCCACACCAGCACCAACAGACTCCCGCAGAACAGGCTGTAGTCGATATCCACCATTTCCCGGTAACCGGCTTCCAATGCCGGTGCCGCTTCGCGAAACTGCCCGCAGTGCACCTGATACTCGCACATGGCCAGGCTAAGGTTTCTTCTGGCTTGCTCTACATGCGCGAGTTCATGGCCAGGATCCAGCAATTTGGCGGATTCGGCACTCAGCAGCTCCGGTATTTGTGCCAATCCCCCCTCAACCCACTGCAGCGCACTGCAGAGTTCACCCAGCCACGCGGAATGGTCTGCAATGTTCAAGCACATTTCCGCCAGGTCCTTGGTTTCACTAATTTCGTGCAACGCTCTGGGGTAGTTGGCAAGGAGCGAGTAGGCAGCACTGCGCTCAAGGGCGGCATAGATTGCATGGGGCGTGCCGTCTTCCACAGCATCGGCGAATTTCAAGGCAAGCATGGGCTCCGAGTACACCAAGGCAGTCCTTGCTGCGGACAGGGCCACCTCCGGCTTCAGGGGGATTCCGGCGTCGTGCGCCCACGTGGCGAAGACTAAAAGTTCCTGCCGTGAGAAGTCCTGTGAATCCATCGAAACAACGTCCGTCAGTTCCCTGTACAGCCGGGCCTTTGCTTGTTGGTCCAGCAAGGCGCGAACAGTCTCACCGATGAAGGGTTCTGCAAGCGAGGTGTAGCGCCCAGCCTTCCCACTGATAGCCAGATACTTGCGCTCTTCCATCAGATTCAAAGTGTCGGCACCCAGAACCTCCAGCGCCATGGACAGGGGAATCCGTTGAACAAGTGACATCATTTCGACGCCGTGACGAAGCTCGGCCGATTCGCGCTCGAGGCGGCCCTGGACCAGCTCCGCGAGCAAGCTTATGGGTTCGGTGGAGCGTTCACTGTTGAGCACCCAGGTGTCATGGTGTTGCACCAGGTTTCCGCGATTGAGCTCTTCGTGGACCAGTGTGTGCAGGACCAGCGGATTTCCGCCACTGGATTCGTGCAAGGTAGCAACAGTGGCTGTCGCAATGGAACCACCCAAGGCCTTGGAAATGAGTTCCTGAACCTCACCTTTGGTGAACTCCTCCAGCGCCAGCTCCGAAAGCAGGTTGTCCTTGAGCAGCCACATCAAGTCTTCGGGCAACTCATTGGTGGCCCGGGCCAGGACCATCACTTTGGCAGCTCCGCTGAAGATCAAGTGCATCAAAACGCCCATGCTGGAGGTATCAATGGTTTGCAGATGATCCAGAACCACAACCACGCGGCGACCTGCGGCGTCAGCGTGCACCAGGTCGGCAATCCCGTGGATGATGGAATTGGGTGTTTTCATGTGCACGCTGTCCAGCCGGGCCAGCTGAACACCCCAAATGCCGTAGGGAATGGCCGTTTCCGTGTCAAGACAAAACAGCTTCACACAATGGGTGGTGGCGGTGATGCGGGCCTCGACGGACCGTGCCAGGGTGGTTTTTCCGACGCCACGGTGGCCGATCACCACCAGGCCGTGGGTTTGGGGGTCTTCTAGCCGTTCAACGGCAAGCTCAACCAGGTCTTGCCGGATGAAGGATGACCAACGACGCCGTTCTGCCGCGCCCATGTCACGGCGACCAGACCGGTGTTCGGTCGGATCGCCCCTGGCGGTAGACCACTCACCCCAGACGCTTGCCATAACCTGTTCCCTTACACCACGAGAGACCTGACTGGTATCCAAGAGGTACCTCAGTCGCAATTAGGGAGATTCTAACAGCGTTTCACACGTGCTTGGCCAAGATTGCCGATCGCTTTGCCGTGGCGATTCCAAGAAGTGCAGCTAACGCTAAATTCGCTTGCGCGTTTTAGCTGAATTTGTCCTGTGCAGCCAGCAGTCCGCTGCCAGCCAATAGCTCGACGGCGTCGGCCGCGTTATCGATCAGGAAGGGAAGAGTCTTGTTCTCCGCCGTGGAGAAATCCCGCAGCACGTGGCTGGCGGCGTCAGCGCGTCCGGGCGGACGCCCCACGCCGGCACGGACACGGTAGTAGTCCTTGGTGCCAAGGGTTTTGGAGATGTCGCGCAGGCCGTTGTGGCCGCCCTCGCCGCCACCAAGTTTCACCTTGACAGTGTCAAAGGGGATGTCAATCTCGTCATGGATGGCAATCACATGGTCGGGGGCGAGGTTGTAGAACTTGGCGAGTTGCGCCGTCGGACCTCCGCTGAGGTTCATGAAAGTTGCTGGCTTGGCCAGAATCAACTTGTGCCCACCCATGGACAGCCTGCCCGTGGCCACCAGCGCCTTGGCTTTGTGGGTCTTGAAAGTGGCGTCCATGCGGGAGGCCAATTCCTCAACCACCATGTAACCAATATTGTGCCTGTTACGGCTGTAGCCGGGCCCGGGATTCCCGAGCCCGACTACAAGCCAAGTTTCACTCATAAGTGATTATTACTCTGCAGCTGCTTCAGCTTCAGTGGCAACGGCGGGCTCAGCGAAGTGAACGATCAGCGCTGTGCCTTCGGTAACCAGAACCGAGTTGGCCGGCAGGACCAGGTCGGAAGCGTGGATGTGCGCACCGGCGGTGCGGCCGGCAATGTCAACCTCGATCTTGACGGGAACGTGGGTTGCATCAGCGGAGAGGCTGATGGTCATTGTTTCCTGGTTGACGATAACGGAGGGAGCAGGCTCGCCAACGATGACGACGGGAACGTCAACGTCAACCTTCTCGCCCTTCTGGACGGTCAACAGGTCGATGTGCTCAACGATCTGCAGTACGGGATCCTTCTGAACATCCTTCACCAGGGCGAGGTGCTCTACGCCATCAACCGTGACGGTCAGCAGGGCGTTGGCGCCGCGGATGGCGCGAACAGTTTCGCGCTCCGGGAGAACGATGTGCAAGGGAGCAACACCGTGGCCGTAGATTACTGCGGGGATCTGCTTGGCACGGCGGATGCGGCGAGCCGCGCCCTTGCCGAATTCGTTGCGGGCTTCGCCGATCAGGTTCAATTCAGTCATGAAAAAAGCTCCTTCATTCATTGGGGGTGGGCGTGGACTAAACAGGTCAACACAATCCACCACACGAATGCAAGGAGCGTAGAAGACCCAGTCGATCACGGACTCTCGCTTTCGCAAGCGTCCCTCGCCAAGGTTTACTGATCCATCTTAGCAGAACGACGCCGGCTTGCCAGCACCCTGTGGCACCAACGGACTTCGGCCATGCGCCACGGAAGGCTCCCGCGTGGCGCATACCCAAAGTGCCCTTGGGCTATGCGCCATGGTGGCGGCCAGCGCTGCGCATGTGCAAAGCGTTTTGGGCTATGCGCCATGGTGGCGGCCAGCGCTGCGCATGTGCAAAGCGTTTTGGGCTATGCGCCATAGTGGCGGCCAACGCTGCGCATGTGCAAAGTGCCCTTGGGCTATGCGCCATGGTGGCGGCCAGCGCTGCGCCCGTGTGACAGCTGCGCCGCGGCAGACTCCAACACTGCGCATACGCCAAGCTGAATGCAGGCTCAGGGGTCACTTTGCTTCTGAGCTGATGGTTGCAAGTGCCTGGCGTACCCAGTCGCACAGAATATCGGGCCGATGGAGCACCATTTGGGCGCTCACCCGCAAACACTTCCGCCCCTCGATGACCAGCAGGTTGTTCCGCATCAAATCGTCGGCCCACCCCGAAGGCGTGTTGTGGTAGCGCTCCCCGTCGGTTTCCAGGCCAAGGAGTCCTTCTATCAGCAGGTCCAGATGCCCCACACCCTTGACATGGAACTGGCTCTGCACGTTGTATCCCTGTTGGCGCAAGTAGTACCTGGCCAAGGTTTCCACTATGGACATGGACTGCGGATCAAGCATCTCGATGATGGTCCGCCCCTTGGCCCCTGTCCGCCCCGTAAAAGCAGCCCGCAGTTGGGGAATGGTGCATTTCTTGAGGACCACAGCAGATTCCAGCACAACCAGCGCTTCCGCTTCCGTGCCGCACTGGACGCATTGCCGCAAAATGTCCATCAGCGACTGCGGGCCCCTGACCCTGTGGACCACACATCCCGGAACTGGACGTCCATGGGCCGCTGCCACATGTGGTGCTTCCGGCGCCGTGATGATCCACAACCCCAGTTGTTCAGCTTTGCTGAAGCAGGTTCGTCTCGCCTGGTGCTGCGCCAGCCGAACATCCAGTGGGTCTGCATCTGGCAGTGCCACATAGCCGCGGCCAATCCTTCTGATCAATCCATTGCGCTCGGCCACGCTGACGCCCCAATCCGTGCAGCCACTGACCAGCAGGTCCTTGCGCCGTGCGACTTTGCCCCGCCGAACAAGTTCGGCCACCACTGTGCTGCTCTTGAGGTCATCTTCATGTGTCATGTCACCCATGGTTCCCAAACAGCGGGAGCCGCGGTAGCCCCGGCGTCGTCAATGTGGACAAGAGCCAATCCAGCAGCGGTTGTGGATGAATCAACCCGGCAAATCATGCGCCTCCTCGGGCGCCAGCGCAGCGCATACGCAAACGGCCGCCTCCGAAGGGAAGCGGCCGTCTGTTGTTAGCGCTAAATGCTATGCGTTGCCGTCGAACAGGCTCGTTACTGAGCCGTCCTCGAAGACTTCCTTGATGGCGCGGGCCAGCAACGGTGCAATGGAGAGCACTGTCAGCGTGGGGAAGCGCTTCTCTTCCGGGATGGGCAGCGTGTTGGTGACAACCACTTCGCGTGCACCACAGTTGGCCAGGCGTTCGGCGGCCGGGTCGGAGAAGATGGCGTGCGTTGCGGCGATGATGACATCCTTGGCGCCGGCATCCTTCAAAACGCGGACTGCGCCGGCGATGGTTCCACCGGTGTCGATCATGTCATCGATCAAAACGCAGGTGCGTCCCTCAACCTGCCCCACAACAGTCTTGGAAACGGCCTGGTTAGGCACCGTCAAGTCGCGTGACTTGTGCACGAAGGCCAGCGGCGCCCCACCCAAGCGCTCGGCCCACTGCTCAGCCACACGCACGCGGCCGGTGTCGGGCGAGACAACAGTGACGTCGTCGTCCCCCACGATGGTGCGAATGTGATCAGCCAGCAACGGAATCGCGAAGAGGTGATCAACGGGGCCGTCGAAGAAGCCCTGAATCTGCGCCGTGTGAAGATCAACGCTCATGATGCGGTCCGCGCCGGCGGTCTTGTACAGGTCGGCAACCAGGCGCGCCGAGATCGGCTCGCGGCCGCGGCCCTTCTTGTCCTGGCGTGAGTACGGGTAGAACGGCGCCACCACGGTGATGCCACGGGCCGAGGCACGCTTCATGGAGTCAACCATGATGAGCTGCTCCATGAGCCAGTTGTTCAACGGGGCCGGGTGGGCCTGGATGATGAACACTTCCTTGCCGCGCACGCTCTCGCCGGACCGGACGTAGATTTCCCCGTTGGCGAAGTCGTAGGCAGACATCGGCAGCAGTTCCGTGCCCAGGCAGCGCGCCACTTCTTCAGCCAGCTCGGGGTGGGCGCGGCCCGACGCCAGGACCAGTTTCTTGTCGACGTTGTGGCTAAGTTCGCTCATGGGTTCGCTTTCTCGCAATGGTGGGGTAGTTGAGAAGTCTTAGTTGCTGGCATTTTGCGCCGCTTGCGCGGGGATGCTGCCGGGCCTGTTGGCCAGAGTCCAGCCCTCGGCATTGCGCTGGGGTGCCACGGTCATGCTCAAGGCACCCGCCGGAACGTCCTTGCGCACAATGGCGCCGGCGCCCGTGAAGGCACCGTCGCCCACAGTTACCGGGGCCACGAACACCGTGTTGGAGCCCGTGCGCACGCCCGAACCAATGACGGTGCGGTGCTTGTTCACGCCGTCGAAGTTGGCCGTGATGTTGCCGCAGCCAATGTTGGTGTCCTCGCCGATCTCCGCGTCACCGGCATAGCCCAGGTGGCTGAGCTTGGAACCGCGGCCGATCGTGACGTTCTTGGTTTCATAGAACGCACCAATCTTGCCGTCGGCGCCCAACACTGTGCCCGGACGCAGGTAGGTGTACGGGCCCACGTGGGCACCCTCTCCGATGATGGCACCGGAGCCGTGCGTGCGGGTCACTTCCGCCCCTGCCGCGATCTGGACGTCGGTCAGCGTGGAATCGGGACCTACGACGGCGTCGCGCGCCACTGTAGTTTTTCCGTGCAGTTGGGTGCCGGGCAGGATGGTGACGTCTTCATCGAGCTGCACAGTGGAGTCGATCCATGTGGAGGCGGGGTCGATGATGCTGACGCCAGCGCGCATCCAGGCCTCAACGATGCGGCGGTTGTGCTCTGCGCCCAGCGCGGAGAGTTGCACGCGGTCGTTGGCGCCTTCCACCTGCCAGCGGTCAGTTGTGGAGACGGCGGCAACCCGACCGCCGTCGGCCCTGGCCAACGCCAAAACATCCGTCAGGTACATCTCACCCTGGTTGTTGTCCGTGGTGACGTTCTTGAGCGCCTTGCGCAGGACTGCGGCGTTGAAAGCGTAAATGCCTGAGTTGATCTCGCGGATTTCACGTTCCGCGTCCGTGGCGTCCTTGTGCTCGCGAATGCCCAGCACGGTGCCGTCTGCCTCGTCGCGCAGGATCCGGCCGTAACCGGCTGCGTCGTCGAGAACTGCCGTCAAAACCGTCACGGCGTTGTTGTCGGCTGAGTGCGTGGCGACAAGCTCGGCCAGCAGCTCGGTGGTCAGGAGGGGAACATCGCCATAGGTGACCACCACGGTGCCGCTGACTTCGGCGCCAGCGTCCAGGGCATCCAGGGCCTGCTGCACTGCGCGGCCGGTGCCGGGGATCTCATCCTGGTCCACGATCTGTGCAGCCGCATCCAGCCCCGCAACGTGACCGGCCACCAGATCGCGCTCGTGGCGAACCACCACGGCAAGCTTGGCCGGGTTCAGGCCCTTGGCTGCTGCCAAGGCATGGCCCACCATGGAAATTCCGCCCAGGGGATGGAGGATCTTGGGTGTGCGCGACTTCATTCTGGTGCCAGCGCCGGCAGCCAAAACGATGACAGCTGCCGGAATATCGGTGGGGATTTCTTGGGGGCTCACTAAGTGGCACTCCTGCCCGGACCAGAGTCCGTCTTAAAACGTACGCAATGGGAAACTATTCCATGGTACCTGCTCGGGCGTTGTGCCAGATCGCGTACAAAAGTGGTTCCGCCCATAGGATTCGAACCTATACTCCACAGCTCCAAAGGCTGGGGTGCTGCCATTACACCAGGGCGGACCGTGCGCTACATGCTCTCGCTAGAAGCTCACGAGAATATAGTGTGCCACGCCGGTGGCATATTTCGCGAGTTGAGAGCCACCGTGGCGGGCAAATTCGTGGCGGCAGGTGTCAAAGGTCACAGCACTTTCCGTGCTGACGCAGGCGGGATGTCACTTGGAACGGATCATCGCCAAGGCTTGTTCCACCCAACGGAGCATGAGTTCGGGGTGGTACAGCACAACGGCTGCCGGTATCCGCAGCCGCCAGATCCCGTTGAGCACGTACATGGTGTCGCGCCTAAGATCCTCGGCCCAGCCCTCCGGTGTGTTGTGATACTTTTCCCCATCCGTCTCAATGCCCAGAACACCCTCAACCAACAGGTCCAGATGCCCGGCATCTTTGATAAACGCCTGCCCTTGCACGTTGTACCCGGCCTGGCGCAGATGGTAGCGCCCGCAGGTTTCGGTGATGGACATGGACTGCGGATCAATCATGGCCACAATGGCGCGGCCGGCTGTGTCCTCACGACCATTGAATTCCCTGCGCAACCGCCCAATGGTGCACTTTTTCTTGACCACCGCGGATTCAAGAACCACGAGGGCTTCAAGCTGGGTGCCGCATTGCACGCACTGGCGCAGGATATTAACCATCGATTGCCCGCCACTGACCCGGTGCACCAAGCACCCGGCAACAGGGCGCCCGTGCGCCGCGGCAACATGGGTTTGCCGCGGTTCCACCAACAACCACAGTCCCAGATCCGCAACTTTGCTCAAGCACGTCCGTCTGGCTTGGTGGTTGGCCAGCCAGATGTCCGCCGGGTTGGCGTGGGGCAATGCGTAGTGTCCCCTCGCAACGGCTCTGAGCAATCCCTGCGCCTCGCCCTGGTGAAAGTCCCAGGTGGTGAACCCGAGAGCCACAAGGTCCTTGCGGCGGGCAACGCCGCCTCGGCGATCAATGGCTTGCACCAGCGCCTGACTTTTTTCATCCCTGTTCTCGCCCATGCATCAAGGGTGGGCCGAATGCCGCGATGGCGGCAGCCTCGGCGTCGTAATTGGGGACAAAAGAGCCCCCACGTGCCGCTGTGGAGGAAGCAAAGGCCGCAACCATGAAATTATGCGGAAAACTGACCACGAGTTTCACGCATAAGTTCAGGGCTCTGAAATTATGCGTGAAACCCGTGGCGAGTTCCACGCATAGGTACTCATGCGCAAAACTCGCCACGGGTTCAGCGCATACGTTCAGGGTTCGGCAGAAGCGGGTTACTCCAGGACGGCCGAGGCGTCCAGCCACTCCAGTTCAAGGCCTTCGCGCTCAGTGGCAAGCTTGGCCAGCTTGGCTTGAAGGTCAGCCAGGACGTCGTACTCGCCCACATGGGCGGCCATCTTCTCGTGCAGCTTGGCCTCCGCGGCTGAGTTCTTGCCCAGCTGGCGCTCCAAACGGTTCAGCACCTTGCGGGCATCACGCTTTTCACCTTCAGTGGGGCCCGACGGCGCAGGGGCGGCACTCGGACTGCCGGAGGAGGGTGCCAGTCCGGCGTTCTCGCGCAGTTCCAGGTACTGATCCACGCCGCCGGGAAGGCCGCGCAGCTTGCCGTCGCCCAGGAGAGCCATCTGGTGGTCGGTGACGCGCTCCAGCAGGTACCTATCGTGCGAGACCACAACCAGGGTGCCGGGCCAACCATCAAGCACATCTTCCACGGCCGCCAAGGTGTCGGTGTCGAGGTCGTTGGTGGGCTCATCGAGCATGAGCACGTTCGGCTCCCCCACCAGCAGGCGCAACAGCTGCAAGCGCCTGCGCTCACCACCGGAGAGGTCCTTCACCATGGTCCACTGCTTGTCCTTGGTGAACCCGAGCTGCTCCACGAGCTGCCCGGCCGTCATGTCCTTGCCGCCCACCTCGAATGAACGCTTTTCGCGCTCGATGACCTCAATGACGCGCATGTTCAGGACGTCGTCGAGCTCCTTGACTTCCTGGGTCAGCACGGCCGTCTTGACAGTGCTTCCGCGCTTGACCTTGCCGGACGACGGCGGGACCTCACCGTTGAGCAGCTGCAGCAAGGTGGTCTTGCCGGCACCATTGACGCCGACCAGGCCAAGCCGCTCCCCCGGAGCCAGGCGCAGGGTGATGTTGTTGAACAGTTCCTTCTCGCCGTAGCTCAGGGACACGTTTTCTAGGTCAATGACGTCCTTGCCCAAGCGCGCGGTGGCCATTTTGGACAGGGCCACGGTGTCGCGGGGTTCTGGCACATCGGCGATCAATTCGTTGGCGGCCTCAATGCGGAACTTCGGCTTGGCCGTCCGGGCAGGGGCGCCGCGGCGCAACCAGGCCAGCTCCTTCTTGACCAGCTGCACGCGCTTGGACTCCATCACGGACGCAGACCGGTCACGCTCGGCGCGGGCCAGTACATAGGCGGCGTAACCGCCGTCGAACGGGTCAATGATGCCGTCATGGACTTCCCAGGTGCGGGTACACACTTCATCCAGGAACCAGCGATCGTGGGTGACCACCACGAAAGCGCCCTCGTTGGCACGCCAGCGCTGCTTGAGGTGCTTGGCCAGCCAGGCCACGCCCTCAACGTCAAGGTGGTTGGTGGGCTCATCGAGCATGATGACGTCGTCATCGCCAATGAGCAGCTTGGCCAGGGCCACGCGGCGCTTCTGCCCGCCGGAGAGCGAGTGAATGTTGGCGTGCCAGTCGACCTCGCCCACCAGTGCGCCCATGATCTCGCGGATCTTGGGGTTGGAGGCCCACTCGTGATCGGCGGCCTCCCCCACAATCGCGAAGCCCACAGTGTCCTCGCCGTCGAGCACGTCAGTCTGGTCCAGGTAACTGACCTGGACGCCGCCGCGCACAGTGACGCGGCCGGAATCCGGACTCTGCCGCCCGGCCAGCAGGCGCATCAGCGTGGACTTGCCGTCGCCGTTGCGGCCCACAATGCCAATGCGGTCCCCTTCTTCCAGGCCGACACTGACACCGTCGAGGACGGTTCGGGTGGCGAAGGCAACGCTAAGATTTTCCCCGCCAAGCAAATGAGCCACGTGGTACCACTTTCCTTACAACAAATTATTAAGAGGACAAATAAATTTAGGGGATGATTGCGGCGCCGTGCACGGGGCCTTCCACAGCCCACGCCTGGTGGCCGTGCTCGGCCAACGCTGCGGCGAGGTCGCTGGCATCGTCGGCATCTGAGGCCAGGAACGCCAGCGTGGGGCCGGAGCCGGAAACCAAGGACGCCAGCGCACCCAGCTCGTCCCCCAGGGCCAGCACCTCGCTCAGGGCCGGTGCCAAACTTTCCGCCGCAGCCCCCAGATCGTTGCGCAGGAACGGTGCCAGCGCGTGCGGATCCCCCGCCCGCAGGGCAGCCAAAACGCCGGCCTCTACCTGCTCCGGCTCGCGCACCTCTCGCCCGGACGCCTCCCGCAGAGCATCGAGGGTGCCGTAAACAACGGGCGTGGACAGCCCAAAACCTGCCGGCACCAGAACCCAGTGCAGGGGCGTGGGTGCCAGGGCTGCCGTGAGCTTGTCCCCGATGCCAAGCCCGACGGCGGCACCTCCCAAGAGTGCGAACGGCACGTCGGCGCCCAGTTCTGAGCCCAGTTGTGAGAGTTCCTCGCGGGAGAGACCGGTGTGCCAGAGTGCATCGCAGGCCACCAGGGTGGCTGCAGCATCCGCCGAGCCGCCGCCCATGCCGCCGGCGATGGGGACATGTTTGGTGATTTCGATGTGGATGCCGCTGGGGTTGGCGCTGATGTCAGCCACCAGCAGCGCTGCTTGGACGGCGAGGTTGCCTTTGTCCAGCGGAATATTGGCCAGGTCAACAGGATCCAACGTGCTTCCCGCACCGATGCTCACGGTGATGTCCGTGGCGTCCGTGCCGGGCTTGACCATGACCAGCACTTCTTCATAGCGTGAAACCGCCAGATACGTGCTGGCTACGGAGTGGTACCCGTCCGGCCGGAGCGGGCCCACCTGAAAGAAGGCATTGATTTTCCCCGGCGCACGCACTTTTACGTGGCGCGGACGGGCAGCCCACAAGGGGTCGTTGGCAAAAACATCAGCCGTGGCCGAGGTGTCCGGCCCACGTGCCGCGCCGGTGTCCCTGGACGTGCCGGCAGCCTTGTTGAAGGGATCCATGGTTAGACCGTGGCGGAAATCTTGGCTTCGGCGATGCGTGCATAGGCAACCACATCAATGACTTCGCCGCGGGCGCTGGGATCCACCCCGGCCTGGCGCAGGTACGTTTCGGCCTGTGCCGCCCCGCCGGCCCACCCGGCAAGCGCTGCGCGCAGGGTCTTGCGGCGCTGGGCAAATGCTGCATCAATGACGGCGAAAACTTCTTCACGGCTGGCGTGGGTCTTCGGTGGTTCGCGGCGGGTGAACTCCACCAAGCCCGAGGAGATCTTCGGTGCCGGCCAAAAAACGTTCATGCCAATGACGCCGGCCTTGCGCATCTGTGAATACCAGGCGCCCTTGACCGACGGCACGCCGTACGTCTTGGAGCCGGGCCCGGCCACCATGCGGTCAGCCACTTCATCCTGGACCATGACCAGCCCATGCTTGAGCGACGGGAAGTGTTCCAGCAGGTGCAACACCACAGGAACTGCCACGTTGTACGGCAGATTCGCCACCAACGCGGTGGGTTCGGCTGGCAGTTCGGTGACGCGCATAGCGTCGGAGAGGACGACGTCGAGGTTTCCCGCCAATGCGGGGCGGAACGCGGCCACCGTGGAGGGCAGCTTCGCCGCCAGGACCGGATCAATTTCAACAGCCACCACGCGGGCGGCGGCGTCCAGCAGACCCAGGGTCAGCGAGCCCAGGCCGGGACCAACCTCAAGGACCGTCTCGGTGGGGTCCACCTTGGCTGCAGCCACAATTCTGCGAATGGTGTTGCCGTCAATAACAAAGTTCTGTCCCAGTGTTTTAGTGGGACGCACACCAATCTCCTCCGCAAGTCGACGGATCTCGGTGGCACCCAGCAGTGGCTGGGGTGCGGGGCTGGGCTCGGGTGCGGTCACTAAATAATCGTAGCCGCTATTAACGCACTCACTCCCCTGCTGGCATGAAAACCGGCAAGGGAGTGTGTGATTAGGACTGTATTTACTTTTTTGGTGCTAGCCCGCGGCGTGCGCGCAGCCCCACGGCTGCAAGCCGCGCGTTGCGTACACCTTGTTAGCTATGTCAATCTGCTGGGCCTTGGTGGCCAGGCTGGCGTTGGGGGCGTAGGCTCCGCCACCGGCCCCAATCCAGGTGCCAATGTCGAACTGCAGGCCGCCGTAGTAGCCGTTGCCGGAGTTGATGGCCCAGTTGCCTGTTGACTCACACTGGGCGATGGCGTCCCACATGGCCTCATTGGACATGGCCGGGGCACTGGCGCCGGTGTTGGCGCCAGCGGCGGGGGTGGCTGCGGCTTCCGCCTTCGGAGCGGGGCGTTCCTTGCTGCCTACGGAGATTTGCGCGGCAACAGGGGCCACCACAACCTTGGACCCGGTCTCGGTGCGGCTGACCACGGCGCCGTCAATGGTGACAGTCCTGAACGTTTTTTCCAACGAGCCGGCGACACCTTCGCGGGTGGTTTTCTTCTCATCCTTGAAAAGTTCGGCGTCCACTTTTTGCTCAGACTCAAAGGCGACGGCTTCGGTGGCCGTGTCGGTGCCGTTGGTATTCACCCGGGTAACCTTGACCACCATGTTTTCCACCACCGTGGCCACGCCCGGGACGGATACCTGGTCCGTGGGAGCCAAATTCAGGCCGGCTTCGGCGAGAACTGCCGAAACATCCTGGGCCGTAGTGGTTTTGACGGTCTTCTTGCCGTCAGCCACCAGGGTGACCTGCTTGGGGGTGATGATGCTGATGTCACTGGAATTTGCCAGCAGGGTGTCCGCCGGAACTGACAGGCGCGCATTGGCGGCGATGCCCAATTGGCTGATCAAGCCGCTGATCTTGGTGGAGGTGGTGGTGACAGTTTTTTCTGCACCGTCCAGGCTCACGGTAATGTCTTTGGCTGTGTTGACGGTGACAACGTCACCGTCAGCAACAGCAGTGTCCAGCGCGGGGCTGACGTGGTCTTCTCCGGTCACGCTCACATTTGCACCCTTGAGCACATCTGCCACGGACCCGCCGAAGGCTTGAACTGAACTACTCTGGCCATCCATGACCAAAGTGACGGACTTGCTGGTACCGGTGAAGGTGAGTAGTCCGGCTACCAGAGCCACCAGGACGGCGGCTTGGCCGGCAAGCTTCAAAAAGCTCAGTTTGCCATCGGTTTTGTAGAGAAAATTCACTTGTTCCCGTAACTGCTAGAGCACCCGGGCACGGAGAAGTAAGGAAGCAATCATGAACAGATTTAGTCCGCAAACCACCACGGACTGCACTGTAAAAATTGTTCTTGCGAACGTTCGCCCCGAACCACGAACAAGGCGTGAATCCGGCAGCATTTGATCCGTTGGCCTTCCCCGACCACGGCTAATAGTTCCCCAGCGTAACCTAATCGTGATCAAGTGGACAAGAGTTGATAACGGAAAAGTGATGAACTCGACAGGCTCAAATACGCTTAATCAGCCCACGAACCGTAGACAGCCTCTGTATTTTGACGTATCGCCAGGCTGAGTTCGTTGACCTCACGGCCCAGAATTTGTCCCATGCTTTGCACCGTGTAGGGCAGCATGTAGCTGGCATTGGGCCGCCCTCGGAAGGGGTGCGGCGTCAAAAATGGCGCATCCGTCTCGGCCAGGATCAGCGCCGGATCGGCAACCACCAGGGCTTCGCGAAGATTTTTTGCATTTTTAAACGTCACCGTGCCCGAAAAGGACATGTACCAGCCGTTCTCGTTGCAGATTCTTGCCAGTTCCGCGTCCCCGGAAAAGCAATGAAAAACCAGACGTGAGGGCGAGCCCACCTGCGCCAAAATGTTCAGCACGTCCACGTGGGCGTCACGGCAATGGATTTGCAGGGCAAGGTCGCGGCGCTTGGCCATGTCAAGGTGTTCCCGGAAGGAGTGGTGCTGTGCCGCCACGCCTTCCTCCCCGGTGCGGAAGTAGTCCAGACCGGTCTCCCCGATGGCCCGGATCCGGGGGTGCGCGGCCATGGCATCAATCTGCACCAACGCATCATCCAAGGAACCCTGCTGGGCCAACTCGGGGGCATCATTGGGATGGATGGCCACGGCACCCAACAGGCGGGGATCGGCGTCGACCGCCTCCACCGTGAAGCGCGAGGACTCCAGGTCGCAGCCAACCTGTACGGCCCCTGCAATGCCCACCGCCTGCGCGGCGTCGAGGGCGGCAGTCAGTTCAACGGGTGAATCACCAAAGTCAAAGTGAGTGTGGTTGTCATAGATGGGCACCTCAAGCATCACGGGCGCCGGCGCGAAATCGCCCCTGTGCGTGCCGCCCTGGGAGGCGAGCGATGCGGGTCGGTAAGGGCGGGGAATGTCGTCAGTGCACATATTCCCTTACTTTACCGTGAGGGAATTTGGCGGCCGGTAGGGCGAAAATGCGTGCGGGATAGTAGCGTTGGTCACACTAGGCGGATGCTGAGTGCATCTGGATGAAAGTTTGAGAGGCGGAGCATGAACGCACAGGAGACTTTCACGGCGGCCTCGCCGGCACCGGCACCAGTGAGTCAGCCGCCGGCTTCACCGTTCCGCGCGCCACGTTCCGTGGACAGCGAGCACTTTGCCCAGCTGAGCCAGAGCATCATGGCAGTCATGAACACGGTTATTGACGGCAAGGAAGAAGCCGTGAAGCTGGCGTTGACAGTCATGCTGGCCGGCGGGCACCTGCTTCTGGAGGACGTGCCCGGGGTGGGCAAAACCCTGCTGGCCAAGGCGCTGGCCCGCACCGTTGACTGCTCGGTGAACAGGATTCAGTTCACCCCTGACCTGCTTCCCAGCGACATCACAGGCGTCTCCATTTTCAACCAGTCCACCCAGGCTTTTGAGTTCCGTCCCGGCGCCATTTTTGCCAATCTGGTGATTGGGGACGAGATTAACAGGGCCTCGGCCAAAACACAGTCGGCGCTGCTGGAATCCATGGCGGAGCACCAGGTCAGCGTCGACGGCACCAGCTACACCCTGGAAGAGCCCTTCATGGTGATTGCCACCCAGAATCCCATCGAAATGGAAGGCACCTACCCTCTGCCCGAGGCGCAACGGGACCGTTTCATGGCCCGCATCTCCATGGGCTATCCAGATACTGGCGCGGAGCTGGCCATGCTGGAAACCCACCAGTCGGTCAACCCCTTGGATTCGGTGCAGCCCGTGGCCTCGGCCCAGCAGGTGGCCGCGATGATCGAACTGGTCACGGAAGTTCACGTCTCGGCCGCCGTGAAGGCGTACACAGTGAATATTGGGCAGGCCACCCGGGCACATCCGGATCTGCGTCTGGGTGCCAGCCCGCGAGCGCTGCTGCAGCTTTTGCGCGCTGCCAAGGCTGCCTCCGCCCTTGCCGGGCGCGGCTTTGTGCTCCCGGACGACATTCACCATCTTGCCCACCACGTGCTGGCCCACAGATTGATCGTTGAGCGAAGGGCTGCCAGTCAGGGCGTCACTGCCGCCACCGTCATAGCCGAGGTACTGGCGAGCATTCCCGTCCCCGGCGGAATGCCTGACGGGCGTGCCGCAAAGGACGCCCGGAACCGCTAGGAGTCCACAGTGTTTGCGCTACGTCCCTTGCGGCCCCGCGGCTGGTTGTTGGTCATTTTTGGTGTCCTGGCCCTGCTGCTGGCCGCATATTTTGGCCGGCGTGACCTGTTGATGGTGGCAGTGTTTTGTTTCCTGCTGCCGGTGGCTGCTTGCTTGGGGATTTATGCGCTCCGGCCCGGGGTGAGCGTCCAGCGCCACATCTCCCCGTCCCTTTCCCAGGTGGGCCTGGCCGTCAACGTGACTTTGGAGGTGCGTGGCAGCAATCCCGGCGGGTCGCGGATCCGTCTGGTGGAGACGCTGCCGCCTGGCTTTAACGGTGCACGGCCTTTTAGCTTTCCCCAGCCCGTGGTGCCGCACGGGCGGTTGAGCCGCTACCACTATGAACTGCACCCACGCCACCGCGGGGTATTTACCCTTGGCCCGCTGAAGGGGCACTTCACCGACCCCTTTGATGTGGCTTTTGCCCAAAGGGCCCTCGACGCCGGGGATTTACTGACGGTTGCCCCGGCGGCCGTGGAGCTGCCGGCAATTTCGCTGGGCGATTCACGCGGCAACGACGGCTCCCAGGCGAGCCGGTCACCGGCCCACGCCAGCCACGACGACGCCATGGCCCGCGAATACCGCCACGGAGATCCGCTGCGCCGGGTTCACTGGCCGGTCACAGCCAGGGCAGGCAAACTCATGGTGCGTGCCGAAGAGTCGGTCACCACCCCCGAGGCTGCCTTGATCTTGGACCAGCGCCCGGGTGCGTTTGGCCCGGAGCTGGCGGCAAACCCCGGCGAGGCTGATTCGTCGGGATCCTTGCGGACCACGGCGCTGTTTGAAACGGCCGTGGTGGCGGCCGTCTCCGTCGCCAGCCACTTGTTGGAGCGCGGGTACACCCTGCGCATCCTTGACCAGTTGGGCCAGCCTGCCTTCAGTTCCTCCCCGTCCGCAGCAAATCCGGAACAGGAGGACTTTGCCGGGCCAACGGCTGCCCTTGAGGTTTCAGCCGCCTTGGCCGCCGTCGAGTTGGCCGGGGTTCACACCGTCACCGTGCCCCACCGCGAACCCTTCGCCGAGTCCTTGGCCCATAAATTACAGCAGTCGCGGCGCCGCGGCCCCCTCGTTGCCATCACGGGCACCCTCAGCGCCCAGGAAGCGCTGCTGCTGGCGGGCACGTCCGAGCAATCGGCGGGCGCCTATGCCCTGGTGCTGTGCCATGACACTGCCGACGCCGGCGAAGCCTTGGAGATCCTGCGCCGCGCAGGCTGGCAGGCCGCCGCCCTGACACGCCACTCCCCCGTGGAGGATGCCTGGGCCCAACTGGAATCAGAGACCCTGCACTTGGGCGGTGGGCGATGAGCAAGCTGCTCAGTGGCAGGGCAACACCTGAGCCCGGGCACGACGTCGGACGGGGCATTCCCAGCGAACCGGCACCCAAGCTCCTGGGCAGGCCCCAAACGGGGCCGGCGCGCTGGGTTCTGGCCGCATCTGTTTTTGCCGCTGTCATGGGCACCTCGCTGAGCCTGCGCGGCCTGGTGGTGGATTTTAGCTGGTTCCCGCCGGCCACCCTCGTGGTTGCCTGCACGCTGCTCTTTCCCGCACTGCTGCGCCGGCGCCTGCCGCTGAGTCCCTTTGCACCCGTGGGGGCGTTGCTGGGTTGGCTCCTGGGCCTGACCCTGGTGTTCTTTCCCGGGACTGCCTTGTTGGGGTTTGTGCCCACCCCTGCCACGGTGGGGGCCGCCTTGGAACTGGCCTCCCGCGCATCGACCTTGATCATGACGAACAACGCACCGGTTCCGTCGGCTCCCGCCATCTTCTTTCTGATCTGCGCGGGGCTGGGTTTTGCGGCGCTGCTCATCGACACTATTGCCATCACCGTGGCCATGCCAGCGGCCAGTGCCCTGGGGCTGGTGCTGATCATGTTGCCGGCAGCGCTGACCACCAAGGCAGGAGTTGGCACCGTCGGCTTCATGGCCGCCGGTGCTGGTTACCTGTTGGTCCTGGGCTGCTGCAACTGGTATGCCCCCGAAGGGAAAATCCGATCCGCCAGCATGGTGCAGCCAACCGGGATCCTGTCCCGGGCCATGGCGTTGGGTGCTGCCGTGGTTTTGCTGACGGCCCTGCTGCCAGCTGCCATCCCGGGCTTCACGCAGGGCTCGTTCCCGCAAGGCTCACGACTCAACGGCCCCTCGGGTGTATCCGAACTTGATCCGATGATCTCCCTCGGAGCGAATCTGCGCCAGCAGTCCAATGAAGTGGCCCTGACGTATTTGTCCAACTCCACCAGTGCCCACTACATGCGGCTGAGCACCTTGGAGGACTTCACCGGCAAGATCTGGCAACCCGCCAGTTTTGACAACAGCCTCGATCCCGGGCTTGGCCAGCTGAGCCCGGCACCCGCCGCAGGAGCTTCGGTGCCATCGCTCGATACGCTGACTGTCATCTCCACCCCCAACCTTGCCAGCGAGTGGCTGCCGGCCCCGCTCTCCGTAACGGATGTGTCTGGCCTCGACGGCAGTTGGCTGTGGGATCCGGAACGTCAAACCATCAGAAGCAGCACCTCCAGCACAGCCGGCCAGCAATACACGGTGCGCAGCAAAATGCCACGGTTGAGCCGGGCAGTGCTGTCCACCGCGTCTGCCGCGTCCGGGGCTGAACTGGACCCCGTTTTTTCTGCCCTGCCAGCCAACGTGCCACCAATTGTTGGTACAACAGCCCGCGAGGTGGCAGGAGATCAGCAGTCCCCCTACGCCCAGGCCGTGGCGCTGCAGGACTATTTACGTTCGGGCGCCTTCACCTACAGCCTGGACACACCCGTGCAGGACGGTTACGACGGTTCCGGCATGGACGTCCTGGCCAAATTCTTGGACGTCAAGAGCGGATACTGCATACACTTCTCGGCAGCCATGGCCGTCATGGCCCGTGAGCTGGGCATCCCCTCACGCATAGCCGTGGGCTACGCTCCGGGCGCTTCCACCTCCGCGCGGGCCGAGCTGGACGGGCAGACCTTGAACGGTTTCCAGGCCACGGGACGGGACGCGCACGCGTGGCCTGAACTGTACTTCCAGGGTCTGGGGTGGGTTCCCTTTGAGCCAACCCCCGCACGCGGTTCGGTGCCTGACTATACCCAGGACGACACCGCCGCGGCTCCTCAAGCCAGCGCCGAACCCACAGTTGCTGCCTCGGCCACCCCAACATCCACTCCAAGTGCCACCGCCACTGCTGCTGCCGTGGCTGCCGGCGGGGCGTCCTCGACCACCAACCGGTGGCCATTGGTGTCGGGTGTTTCTGCGGCACTCCTGCTGTTGCTGGCCACGCCTGCGCTGGCCCGCATGGTGGTTCGACGCCGCCGCCTGGGCCAGGTGCGCGGCTCACCTCGCTGGGGGTCTGGCTTGGGAGGCTCCGGGTTGGCTGATACGGGTTTGGCCGGCACGGCGGACGCACTTGTGGCGTGGCGTGAACTGGTGGCGACGGCCGTGGACTATGGCTACGACTACGACCCTGCCCTGACCCCTGCCCGCCATGCCGAAAAGATCTCCCGGATGCTGGGGCGCAGCGACCCGGGCGGACTGGCCCTGGTGTTGAGTTCCTACGAACAGGCCGCCTACGGCAAGGCGGAGAGCGGCAAGAACAGCAATGGTGCGCCGGGAAATGACGAGCTGGCCGACGCCCTGGAAACCCTGCTGGCCCGTCTGAAAACCACAGCAACGCCGTGGCAGCGGTTCCGCGCAACGTTCCTGCCGCCGTCGTTCTTAACCCGCCCCTAGCCTCACATGCCAACTGACCCGCAGAAAACGCCGAAAAACACGTCAAAATCGTGAATATTCGCCGTTTTCTGCGGGTCAGTTGGAAAAACGTTAGGCGTTGTTCGGGTTCGGGAAGCCGATGTACTGGGTGTACTGGTACTCGGCGATGCCTTCGATGCTTCCTTCACGGCCCATGCCGGACTGCTTCACGCCACCAAAGGGGGCAGCCGCGTTGGAGATGACTCCGGCGTTCAGGCCCATCATGCCCGTCTCGATGCGATTGGCCATGCGCAGGCCGCGGTTGTGGTCCTTGGTGAAGACGTAGGCCACCAGGCCATACTCGGTGTCGTTGGCCAGGGCCACGGCTTCGTCCTCATTCTTGAACGTGACGATGGGTGCCACCGGGCCAAAGATTTCCTCGCTGAGGATGCGTGAGCCAGGCTCAACACCCTGCAGCACCGTTGGCTGGTAGAAGTAGCCGGGGCCTTCGGCGTGGGCGCCGCCGGTGATGGCGCGGGCGCCGTCGGCCAGGGCATCGGTCACCAGGGAGTGGACCTTGTCGCGGCTCTTACCGTCGATCAACGGGCCCAGCTTGGTTGCCGGATCGGTGCCGCGGCCTGTTGTCATGGCGCCCATTTTGGCAGCAAACTTGGTGGCAAATTCGTCGGCAACGGATTCGTGCACCAGGAAGCGGTTCGCAGCGGTGCAGGCCTCACCCATGTTGCGCAGCTTGGCGGCCATGGCACCGTCAACGGCTGCATCGATGTCAGCATCCTCGAAGACCAGGAACGGGGCGTTGCCACCCAGTTCCATGGAGGTGCGCAGCACGTTGGTGGAAGCATCAGCCAGCAGGCGGCGGCCCACGGGTGTGGAGCCGGTGAAGGAAAGCTTGCGCAGTCGGGTGTCCTGGATCAGCGGGCCAGTAACCTGGCCGGCGGTGGTGGTGGAAACCACGTTCAGCACGCCCGCCGGCAGGCCGGCCTCGATCATGACCTGTGCGAACAAGTGGCTGGTGAGAGGAGTCAGATTTGCCGGCTTGAGCACCATGGTGCAGCCTGCCGCGATGGCCGGGGCAATCTTGCGGGTTGCCATGGCCAGCGGGAAATTCCAGGGCGTGATCAACAGGCAGGGGCCAACCGGCTTCTTCTGCACCAGGATCTGGGCGGTACCTTCGGGGTTGGTTGAGTACCGGCCAAAGGAGCGGACGGCTTCTTCGGAGAACCAGCGCAGGAATTCCGCACCGTAGGCCACTTCGCCACGGGCTTCAGCCAACGGCTTGCCCATTTCCAGTGTCATGAGCAGCGCAAAGTCCTCGGCGCGGGCCGTGACCATGTCGAAGGCGCGGCGCAGGATCTCGGCACGAACACGCGGTGCCGTGGCGGCCCATTCTTCCTGGACGGCGACGGCGGCGTCCAGGGCTGCGGCACCGTCTTCGGCTCCGGCGTCGGCAATCTCAAGCAGCACGTTTCCGGTGGAGGGGTCCTCAACGCTGAAAGTCTTCCCCGAGGCTGCACTGCGCCATTGACCATTGATCAGCAGTCCTGTGGGAACACTTGCCAGCAAAGCACTTTCGCGCTCAGTAAGTTCGGTGGCAGCTGTCACGGTCATGATGACTCCTTAGTTGCTTGGACGACGTTATCGAAGGCCGATTTATCGTGTGCTAATGCATGACTGCTGACTCATGGCCGGGGCGGAATTACTCCGAACCGGCTGGGCCATGCAGCAGTCCAATGTGCTTTAGTTCACGGTAGTTCTCAGCCAATAAAAGTGTCTACGCATGTACGCACTACCAACAGCGACTTCGCTGTGCATTTGTACAACAGCGGGTCCAAGCCGGATTGGGAGCCCTGAAATTATGCGCAAAACCCGCAGTGAGTTCAGCGCATAAGTTGCTATGCGCAGGACTCACCACGGGTTCAACGCATATGTTCAGTTTCAGCCGCGGGCGGCGAGCACCGCGCTGTACAGTTCACGCTTGCTGACGTGGACGTCGTGCGCAATGACAGCAACGGCTTCCTTCATGCGCATGCCCTGGGACATGAGCTCATTGACTGCCGCAACATGGTCCTCGAGGGTGCCGGTAGCCTTGTCCGGGGCACCGGCCACCACAATGGCAATCTCGCCGCGGATCTGAGTGGTCTCAGCCCACTCCAACAGCCCGGACAGTGGTTTGCGGACAACTTCTTCGTACGTCTTGGTCAGCTCGCGGCACACGGCGCCGGCCCGGGCGGGGCCAAACGCAGTGTGCAGGGCACGCAGCATGGCTTCGAGGCGGTGCGGTGCTTCAAAGAACACCATGGTGCGCTTTTCGACGGCAAGATCGTGCAGGCGGCTGGCGCGTTCACCGGATTTGCGCGGCAGGAAGCCCTCAAAGCAGAACCTGTCAGTGGGCAGCCCCGACAACGCCAAGGCCGTCAACACGGCTGAGGGACCCGGCGCGGCCGTGACCTTCACGCCGGCCTCAACGGCTGCGGCCACCAGGCGGAAGCCGGGGTCGGAGACGGAGGGCATGCCGGCGTCGGTCACCATGAGCAGGACCTTGCCGCTCTGGACCTGGGTCAACAGTTCGGCAGTCTTGGTGGCCTCATTGTGCTCGTGGTAGCTGATGATCTGGCCACCCACTTTGACGTTGAGGCTGGTGACCAGGCGGTGCAGGCGGCGGGTGTCCTCGGCCGCCACAATGTCGGCAGCCCCCAACCAGGCGATCAGGCGGGCGGAGGCGTCGCCCATGTTTCCAATGGGCGTTGCAGCCAAAATGATGTAGCCCTCCCCCTCACGAACAGGAGGCGCCATGGACGAGTCAAGGGCTTCCTCGGCCAAGGGAGCGCCGTCATCATCAATATCTGCGCCAAGTTCATCTGCGGTGCCGGCGTTTTGGCCAAAGTCATCTTCCATGACACCAGCGTAGTGCGCCACAGCATCAGCGGCCCACTTGGGTAGCATGGGCAGGGTGCAATCCCAAGCAATGGATACCGCCCCGGCGGCCCCGGACAACCCTGCCCACGATGAGCCGCCCGCGCCGAAATCCGGCGACGGCGGGCCAACGGCCGAGCCTGCCAAGGCCTCCGTTGCCGACCCCGCCAAGGGGTGGGTGCGTGATCCGGCACGGGCGTTCACGCAATCAAGTTTGCGGGCCAGGCTTCTCGGAGCACGCCGGCCAACCTCCCCGGTCAATGTGCGCCTCTGGTTTTGGCTGGCACCGGCCCTGACGGCCGTGATTGGCGGGTTGCTGCGGTTCATCCGCCTGGGCCAGCCGCCGTCGTTGGTCTTTGATGAGACCTACTACATCAAGGACGCCTACAGCTATTTGCAAAGCGGCTACGAACGCAATTGGGCGGAGAAGGCCAATGACCTCTTCAACCAGGGCATTTTCACCAGCTTGGAGAGCACGGCCGAGTATGTGGTTCACCCGCCGGTAGGCAAGTGGATGATCGCGTTCGGCATGTGGATCTTTGGATCAGACAGCACGTTTGGCTGGCGGTTTACGGCGGCGCTGGTGGGCACCCTTTCGGTGTTCCTGCTCGCCTTGATCGCCCAAAAAATGTTCCAGTCCACCATTCTGGGTGCCATCGCCGGGCTCCTGTTTGCCGTTGACGGCCACGCCATTGTGCAGTCGCGGACCTCGTTGCTGGATATTTTTGTCATGTTCTTTGCCCTGCTGGCCTTTGGCGCAGTGCTCATGGACAGGGATGATGGACGACGCCGGCTCGCGGCTAAGCTCGCAGCCCTCGCCGGCGCTGATGGCCGGGTTCCGGCCAAGGAATTGCTGTACGGTCCCTGGCTGGGGATCCGCTGGTGGCGTTTGGCTGCGGGCATTGCACTGGGCCTGTGCATCGGCACCAAGTGGTCCGGGCTGTTCTTCCTGGCCGCTTTTGGCCTGATGAGCGTCATCTGGGACTTGAACGCCCGCCGCATTGCCGGCATCAAGTATTGGGTCCTTGGTTCCGTGTGGAAGGACGGGATCGTGGCGTTCGTCAGCATGGTTCCGGTGGCCGCCGTGACGTACCTGGCCACCTGGACCGGCTGGCTCCTGTCCAGGGACGCGTACGACAGGAATTGGGGGGCGGAGAACCCCTCCGGCACGTGGGGCTGGATCCCGGATTCCCTCCGATCGCTGTGGCATTACCACTCCACGGCCTACAACTTTCATACGGGCTTGGGCTCGGACCACCCGTACAAATCCAACGCGTGGTCCTGGCTGGTCATGGGCCGGCCCACTTCCTTCTACGTCCAGAACTACGAGGCAGGCCAAGGCGGCTGTGCCGCGGAGAAGTGCACGGCGGCCATCACCAGTGTGGGCAACCCGCTCATCTGGTGGGGCGGGACGCTGGCCATCTTGTTCCTGATTGGCTACTGGATCGCCAAGCGCGACTGGCGTGCCGGCGCCATCCTGGCCGGTTTTGCCGCAGGGTTCCTGCCGTGGATTTTCTACCCCACCCGCACCATCTTCTTCTTCTACGCGATCGCCTACGAGCCCTTCATCATCCTGGCCATTGTGCTGGTTCTGGGCCTGATCCTGGGCAAGGTGGGCGATCCGCCGTGGCGCCGCCAGCAAGGCGCCGTGATCGTGGGCATCTTCCTGGTCTTGGTTGTGGCCGTCAGCGCGTACTTCTACCCGCTCTGGGCCGGGGAAATCATCTCCCAGGAATATTGGCGCCAACACATGTGGCTGCCCAGCTGGATCTAGGCAGCCACTAAGCAGAAATGCCGTTAGGCGGTGCGGCGCCCGGGCCGCTGTGCCGCGACCGTTGCCTGGCGGCGGTCCTTGGTGGGCCAGGTGAAGGCCAGCGTCAGGGAGGACACAATCAGCACAAACGCGCCGATGAAGATCCCGGAATCGGTCCAGAACTGGCTGGGGAAGAGCCTAATCAGGGTGTCGTTGGTGTAGAACGTCCATGTACCGTCGGCAAAGAAGATCTTGTGGAACTCGGTGAAGAACTTCTCCCAGCCTGTGACGGCAAAGATTCCCAGCCCCACAATGAGCGCCAGCGTGGCAATGGAACCGGCGAACAGGGCCCGGCGGATCCCGCCGAAGCTCTTCTTCGACAGGTACATCATGCCGATCACCATGACTATGGCCAGGACCAGCCCCACCAGGAACGCCATGACGATGACGTCCTTGACGTCGGCCATGTGGCCGACCTCCCGGGCCAGGAACAGCGGATCACCGTCGGGGGTGACCAAATCGCCCAAGTATCTGGGCGGGGCTAAATTGAGCAGGTAATCCACGGTGTAGGACCCGTAGGTGAGCCGGTCCTCGGTGCTGAAACCAAAGGAATCAGCGGGAAAGCCCGGGCGGTGGTATTCAATCCACAGGAACACGGAGGTGGTCACCAGGCGGATGGAGAGCACCAAAAGAACAATGGGGTACAAGGCGGCAATCAGCACCTGGAACACGCGGGTCAGGACGGGTTTGGTGTTGGCTGCCTTCTCCCGGGCGGCCTGGCGTTTGGCCACTTCTTCTGCGGGAGGGCGCAGCTGGATCATGGTGGTGGGACTGTCCTCAACGAACACGCCGGAGTCATCCCGAGCGGGCTCGTTGGCGTCACTGGCAGGAGCGGCGTTGTCCAGTTCAGCGGCGATCTCCTCGTCGCTGGGCAGCTGGGGGAACCTGCTGGCGGGACGCATGGGTTCGCTGTCCTCACCGGCGGCGCTGGCTTCGAGCTTGATCTTGGTGGCGGAAGATCCCGTGCTGGCCAGGCGGCGGGCGGCTGCCCGCTCAGAAACAGCACCCTTTCCCACCGCGACGGCGTCCCGGTGCGGGTCCGCCGTTTTCCGTATCGGGGGCTGGCCCACAGCAGGGCTCTTGACTGAGTCTGGGTGCTCTGGATTCTCGCTCACAAGACGAAAGACTACCGGCACCCCGGCGTGGGCCATGGCTGCCACCCCGGTCGATGCCAAACTGTCACCGGATATTCAACGGGGATCTTGCTCGGGCGGGACGATGTTGCCGAACAGGGGCGCCGCCAGGGGTCGCTTGGGTTCAAAGCCCAAACTGGGAGACTGGCGCTTGATGCCACGCAGCACCCAGGGCACCAAGTAGTCCCGCGCCCACACAATGTCCTCTGCCCGGGCTTCGCGCCAGCTCTTCGCCGGAAGTGGTTTTGGTGAGAGTGGAAGCAGTGAATGCTCCACATTCAAGGTGTCCAGCACCATGATGGCCACGGCGTGATGTCCGACGGCGGAGGGATGCAGCCGGTCCCTGCTCCACATGCGAATGTCGTGGAGCTCCGTCATGGCCCACAAGTCAGCTACGACGGCGTCATGCCGGTCTGCGATGCTGCGCAAGTTCTCGTTGTAGATGGCCATTTTGGTGCGAAACTGGCCCAGCACAGTTGACCTGCCCGAATCCGGACCCACAAACAGCACCACGCCAATGCCCTGGCCGCGCAGGACCTCCACCGCGGATTCCATGATGCTTGCGAGTTTGTCCGGATCGGCGCCCGGGTGCAGGAGGTCGTTGCCGCCGGCCTGAAGGGAGACCAGATCCGGGCCCAGCCGAACGGCCTGGCCAAGTTGGGTTTCCACCACTTGATGCAGCAGCTGCCCCCGAACCGCCAGATTGGCGTAGGCAAAGTCGGGCACCCCTACACTGAGCTCCTCGGCCACTCGATCCGCCCACCCCCGGTAGCCGAGGGCGCTGCTCGGCTCAGGATCATCAATGCCCTCGGTAAACGAGTCGCCCAAGGCAACGAACCGCCGCCACGGATGGCGACCCCCCACAGGGGATGGCACCGCAGCATGGGTAGGACCGTGAAGCGGCAGGGCGTGCGGCAGTCCGTCCAGCCGGTTGCCACGTTGCAGGTCCATACCCCCATAGTGCACCCATGTCCGTGAATTGGCACGGAGCGATTTGGCACGCGGCAAGTCTGTTGCGAAGCGGAAGTCTCAGACTGAGCGGACGGAGGCTCCGGCGTCGTCCTCGGAAAGGTCACCGTACTCCCCCGCCAGCACCGCCTTGCGGCCCAGGATCAGGGTGTAGACCCAGTAGGCTGCGAGCACCAGCGCGCCGATGCTGATCTTGGCCCAGACGGGCAGCGGGCTCGGGGTGACAAATGCTTCGACCAGCCCCGAGACAAAAAGCACCAGCACCAGGCCCACGGCCACCGTGATGAGGGAACGGCCTTCCCTGGCCAGCGAGTCCAGGCGAGTGCGCGGGCCCGGGCTGACCCAGGACCAGAAGATGCGCAGGCCGGCGGCGGCAGCGATGAAAATGGCGGACAGTTCCATGAGCCCGTGCGGGAGGATGTAGCTGAAAAAGACGTCACCGCGGTCGTACGCGAACATGACGCCCGCCGTCATGCCCACGTTTTGGGCGTTCATGAAGATTTGGTACGGGATGAAGATGCCCGTGACGCCGAAGGCCACGCATTGGGCAGCGATCCAGGCGTTGTTGGTCCAGACGGCGCCGGCAAAGGACGCTGCCGGGTTCTCCGAGTAGTAGTTCACAAAATCGTGGTTCACCAGCTGCTGCAGCTGGGCATCACTGCCCATGGCCGCCAACACGCCGGGGTTCCCCGCCGTCCATATGGCAAACAGGGACCCAACTGCTACGAAGACCGCGCCAATGATGACCGTCAGCCAGCGCAGGCGGTAGAACGCTGCGGGCAGGGACACCACAAAGAATTGGGCGGTGTCCACAAAAATGTTGGATTTGGCGCCCGTGAAGCGTGTGCGGGCCTGGGCCAAAATGGCTGACAATTGTGCTGACAGCGCGCTCTCCGCCGTGACCGAGCGGATGAGCGACAGCTGGGCGGACACGCTTTGGTACAGCTCCAGCAGTTCGTCGGCCTCTGCCCCGCCCAGGCGCCGTTTCCGGGCAAGGGACTTCAACCGCTCCCATTGCGGGCGGTGCACGGCTGTAAAGGCATCCATGTCCATGGTGCCCAAGCATATAGGGATTGGTGGGCGCATTGAGGCTTAGGCTGCTCTCTGGTGCGGGGTGGCTAGACTGTTTTCATGTCCGCGATCATCACCGGCGAAGCCGTTGTCCTTGAGCTGCGCCCCGCATCGTTTGCCGCCCGCTCGCTGGGCACTGCCATCGATGTCCTGGCCACGCTGGTTGTTGCCGTGGGCCTGTTCCTGCTGCTCGGAGCCCTGCCGTTCACCCTCGATTCGGCCGCCGCCCGGGCCACGATCCTGCTGACGATCGTCACGCTGTTTGTGATTGTCCCCATCACTGTGGAGACACTGAGCCGCGGCAAATCGCTGGGGAAGCTCGTCATGGGCCTGCGCGTAGTGCGCGACGACGGCGGCTCCATCCGCTTTCGGCAAGCCTTGATCCGCGGGATCCTTGCCGTGCTGGAAATCTATATGACGCTGGGTTCCGTGGCTTGCCTGGTTTCCTTGTTCAACGACAAGTCCAAGCGCTTGGGCGACATGCTCGCCGGCACCTATGCCATCAGGGACCGTGCCCCGGAGCACAAGCCGTTGCAGGTTTCTGTGGCCCCGGCCTTGGCCCAGTGGGCTGCCGTGGCGGACATTGGCCGGCTGCCGGACCCGTTAGCCCGGCGGATATCGCTCTTCCTGCGCCAGGGCAGCGCCATGGCGGCCGATTCACGCTTTTCCTTAGCCGTGGAACTTGCCAGCGAGGCCAGCCACCATGTGGCGCCGCTGCCGGCACCGGGCACACCCCCGGATATTTTCCTGGCCACCCTGATTGCCGAGCGAAGGGACCGCGAGTTCGAACGCATGAGTGCCGCAGCGCAGCGGGCCGAACAGGTTCGTGGGCGGCTGCAACGGTATGGGGCGGGCGGCAAGCAGGCTGATTGAGCAGTCTGATTGAGCACAGGCTTGCGCTGTGGTGCTGCTTAGTCCGTCGGCGCTTGGCTAGTCCTGGATCGCTGAGCGCTCAATATAGACGTCAAGCGCTTCCTGCGGCACTCTATACAAACGGCCAAAGCGGACGGCCTCAATCTCATGGGTCTGCACCAATCGGTACACAGTCATCTTTGAGACACGCAGCTGTTGGGCCACTTCAAGGATAGTGAGGTAGTTCGATGAAGCTGGTTGGGAGGTTGACATCAAATTCAACCTTTCAGTCTCGGTAGTGCATGTGTGTGGGTGGCTGCTTGGTCACCGCGAGGCTCCTTGTCCCTATAACCTCCAACGCTGCTCAAGTGCAGAATAGTTCCCAAGTCAGCATGGGTGCAACAATTATTTTTATCTATTGCCCGCTTGAGAACCATATGTATTTATCATTGCATAAATCTTGAGCAAAAATTAAGGATATATTCCTTGCGTCTCTGAACATTCTCAACCTAAGCCAGAACTGGCACGGCATTACCCGAAATTATGACTGGCATTACCCTAATAATTCCACGGGCGCCCTTGGAGAGTGTCGCCATTCTGGCCACCATTCTGCGACCATGGCCTCGCGCTGAGGGCTCTTATTGGTCGCATCCGTCGAGCCTGCCGCCCTCGGTGGCCGGCGCGATCCTGACCAGGTTTGATCTGCGGATGGCCGGACAGGCCGTCACATCCATGACTTATCTAGATTTGACATATTTTCTTCGCGTGGATGGGGCCTGGGCGGCCTCAAACACGCGGCTCTACTTGGTTTGGTACTTGTAATGCCCCTCCATGGGACTGATGGTATTAGGCACGCTCCTTGGGTTTGCTGGTTTTTCAGTGACTTGTGATGCTCTTGTGATGGCCGCATTGGCGGGGCGAAATGGCTCAGGTCGCTCGGACCACCCGAGTTTGCAGGGGCTGCAGTGACCGTCGCACCTGGTTCACGGCTAGGACGCGTCGCCTTACCCACTTTGTTCCCAGAGTCAGCGAAACTGAGTAGTCAGCCAAGTAGTTCCTGCCATAAAACCGAGTGGTTAATTGCCACACCTAGATAAAGCGAGTGTTGACCAACCATTGGATAACTCTGTATTCATTAGGTATCGAACTTCCAAGACCGCCTAACTGGGGGGCAGCGGAAATGTCGACATGTACTTATTGACAAGTACACGGTTTGGGATAATTCAATAAGAATCCTTTTTAACTATTTCTAGGAGTACGTCATGTTGAAGTTCTACGTTACCTTGCAGACCCTTTTCATCGCCGGCGCCGACCGCCTCAAGGGCGACAACGAGAAGGGCGCCACCGCCGTTGAGTACGGCATCATGGTGGCCCTGATCGCAGCAGTCATCGTCGGGATCGTCGCAACTCTGGGCACAGAGATCAGGACTGCCTTCACGACCGTCGTCAACGCACTGCCGTAATTTCACTTCACCTCCTGCCCGGCAGGATCCTGTGTGGCGGCCTTGGTCTCGACCAGGGCCGCCGCGCACCATCAAATTGCACAATCATTGTTGACTACCCATGGGGGAACGTCGCATGAAAAACCAAGTTAGCGAGCGCGGCGCAGCAGCCGTCGAAGCGGCGTTCATTTTGCCCGTTCTGTTGCTATTGGTCATCGGCATTATGGAATTTGGCTTCCTGTTCAACCAGCAGATCTCTGCCACCAATGCTGCAAGAGAAGGGGCCCGCAACGCAGCTATCCACTACGCAGACGCCGGTTTTCCTGGCAGCGTGAACACAGCTGCCGTTGCTTCGGCCCCAACACTTTCAATTGCGGGAACGCCAACCATTTCTTACAGCTCAGGATCCGCCTGCGGAGCCAACGTCCGAGTAACCGTTACAGTGCACGTTGCACCAGGGCCGGCCCGTGGCTGGCTGATCGGGTTCTTCCCCTTTGACGCACCACCAATTTCCGGAGTAGGTGTCATGCAATGCGGCGGATAATCAATAATCTCAAGGGTTCCCCCACACAAAGTGAGTGCGGAGCAACGGCCGTCATAACAGCCATCCTCATGGTGGTCCTTTTGGCCTTTGCGGCCATTGCCATCGACGTTGGAATGCTATATGCCTCGCGTGCACAACTTCAAAATGGCGCCGATGCTGCGTCTCTGGCAATCGCCAACAAATGTGCCAAGGGAACCTGTGTGCAGGCCGAGAATGAAGTCACCGCAGCAGATTTTGCAAAATTCAACTCCAACGACCAGCTTGCCGAGTTCAAGAGTGTCACCCGGCCCACGAGCAACAGCGTCAACGTTGTGGTCAGCAAGGACGCTGCCAATGGGAACCCTGTTCAACTGGCCTTTGCCAATATCTTCGGTACAAGCGAGGCCGACGTCAGCGCCTCCGCCACAGCAAGTTGGGGTCCGCCAGAATCCGGAACCTCTGTGCCTTGGACCTTCGGCAAGTGCGTTTTTGACAAGAGCCTGACAGCCACGCAAAAAGCAGAGCTCGCGGACACCGGCAATTTCACGGGCGATCCAAGCGGTGCACACGTACTGCTTCGTTCCGACACCAACGCTGTCTATACGCCCGAATGCCCCACCAGCGCTTACCCCACCGGTGGCTTTGGATGGCTTGACCTGGAAGGCGGCAAGTGTGAGGCCACCGTCGATGTTGGCACAGGGCAGGCCGGCAGTAAACCAGGAAACAGCATAGACAATCTATGCAAGCCGCAACTGGACGGCATGTTGGCCAAGCCAATCCTGATTCCCATCTTCTCCTCGTCCACTGACAAGGGCGGCCAACACGCGGAGTACACCATCTATGGATTCGCTGCCTTCCAGGTAACCGGGTGGAAATTCAATCCGGAAAACCATCCGGATTCTTTGGCACCGGCTTGCACTGGCAACTGCAGGGGCTTCATGGGCTACTTCACACGATTTGTTTCACTCGATGAAGGGCTGTCACTGGGAACTGGACCGAACCTGGGCGGATCGATAGTCCGTCTTACCAACTAGATATAAGGAGCATGAAGTGAAAACACGCCTGCTGGGGGGCGTTGTCGCACTGGTTTTGGCCATTGTGGGCGCGATTCTCCTCTCCTCATACGTACAAGCAGCCGACAACCGTGCCCAAGCCGGCATGGAGCCGGTGGAAGTGCTCGTTGTTCAGCAGCCAATAACTGCTGGCACCACCGTCGATGAACTCAAGTCCATGGTGAAGATGCAGTCATTCCCTAAGACGGCCATAACCGACGGTGCCGTGACGCAGCTGGATGATTTCAAGGGAAGGGTTGCTGCAGTTGACCTAGTACCGGGTGAACAATTGCTGGCAGCTCGTCTCGTAGATCCAAAAAGTCTGGCAGCTCCCAACAGCGTTGATGTGCCCAAGGGCTTGGCTGAAATAAGTCTTGTGTTGCCCTTGGACCGCGTCTTAGGCGGGGAATTGCAGGCTGGGGACACGGTGGGCGTGTTCATCTCTTATAATGACGGTGTTGCGCCGGGAACCAAGGAAGTTCCAGCCACCAAACTGCAATTCCACAAGGTACTGGTGACCAAGGTCGGCACAGGGGATGGCGGCGTGGACACCACCGATTCACAAGAAAATCAGTCGGCCAAGTCCAGCAGTTCGGTCTTGGTGACCCTGGCACAATCAGGGACCGATGCCACCAAGACCGTCCATGGAATCGAATTCGGGCACGTCTACCTGTCCAAGGAAAACGCCGACACCGACACAGCTCCCGTGGACACGTTGCACAAGGACCAGGTGCTGAGATGAGCCGCTTCGTCATCATTACAACAGATACAAGCTTTGAGCAGCGTGTCCGTGCGGCCGTGACAGGCGGTTTGCACGGAAATGTCCAAAGGCTCCCTGAATCAGCCATCAACGGCGCTCCCAGCGGAATCATCCTTCAAGACCCGTCCGAACCACCCGAAGTGGTCATTCTGGGTCCTGGAGTGTCGACCGACGAGGCCCTCAAATTGGCCACCGTGTTGGACCTCCAGTACCCCGAGGTCAGCGTCATCCTGGCAGCAGAGACTTCACCGGAGCTGGTGCTGACGGCCATGCGGTCGGGTATTCGTGACATTGTCAGCCCCGGGGCCGACCTGGCCGAGATCCGGGTCCTGCTGGAACGGGCCTGTCTTTCTTCCGCTGGACGGCGGCGCGGGCTGTCCAACCCGGCCACCGCCGACCATGAAACTGGCCGTGTCATTGCTGTCATGTCGCCCAAGGGCGGCGTGGGAAAGACCACCGTGGCCACCAACTTGGCCATGGGGCTTGGGAAGCTGGCCCCCATGGGTGTGGTGATCGTTGACCTCGATGTCCAGTTTGGAGATGTGGCCTCTGCCTTGTCCCTTGAGCCGGAACACACCTTGGTGGATGCCGTCACCGGGGCTGCGGCGCACGATGCCATGGTCCTAAAGGCCTTCCTCACTGTGCACACTGGCGGCATCTACGCGTTGTGTTCCCCCATGAACCCCAACGAAGCCGATCTGGTCACGGCAGACCATGTGAGCCACCTGATCGCGCAACTGGCCACAGAGTTTAGGTACGTGGTGGTGGACACTGCCCCTGGTTTGGGTGAACTGGCACTTGCCACGTTGGAACAGGCAAGCGATGCCGTGTGGGTGGTGGGGATGGACATCCCCAGTATCAAGGGGTTGCGCACCGGCTTCGGCGTCCTGCACGAGTTGGGGCTCGTCCCACAAGGACGTCACGTTGTACTGAACTTTGCCAACCGCCACACGGGCCTGAGCGTCCAAGACATCGAAGCCACCCTCCGGGTTCCCGTGGATGTGGTGCTGCCGCTCTCGCCCGCAGTGTCCTTTTCAACCAACAAGGGCGTGCCCTTGTTGCAGGACGGTCCCAGAAGCGCCGTGTCAAAGAATCTAAGAAAACTCGTCGAGCGCTTTGCCCCGGATTCTGCGGGGCAAATGCACAAGAAGCTGCACCGAAGGGTGGTTGTGTCATGAATCTGACTGATCGACTGAACGCAGCACGCGGCATTTCCCCTGCTGCAGGCGTGGAAATCCCAGTAAATCACTCATTCCAGCGAAGCACGATGCCAGAAGGATTCCCGGATGATTATTCGGCTGTCGACGGTACGGGTACTGCCCTTGCAGGGCTAAAACAACGTGCTGGCGAGGCACTATTTGAACGGATGGGTGCCCGGCTCGCCGATCCCAACATTTCCGAGGAAGATCTGCGCAAGACTGCACGGGAAGAACTCAGCCAAGTCATTGACGAGGAACAGGTTCCACTCACGCCGGAGGAACGTCGACGCCTTATTCGGGAGATTGGCGACGACGTGTTGGGGTTGGGTCCCTTGCAACGCTTCCTGGATGACGACACTGTCACTGAAATCATGGTCAACAAGCCAGACCAAATTTACATTGAGCGCGGCGGCCAGCTGACCCTCACGGGGGCCAGGTTTGCCACTGAAGCTCATCTTCGCAGGGTCATAGAGAGGATTGTTTCCAGAATCGGGCGGCGCATCGATGAATCTTCACCCATGGTCGATGCCCGGCTTGAGGACGGTTCCCGCGTTAATGCCATCATCCCCCCTCTTGCGGTTAGCGGACCTTCGCTAACAATCAGAAAGTTCAGCCGGGTCCCGCTGACGGTTGAAGATCTGGCCCGCTATGGCACACTGACCCCGGACATGGCTATTTTGTTGGATGCCTGTGTGCGGGCCCGACTGAACATCCTAGTTACAGGCGGCACGGGCACCGGCAAGACCACGTTGCTGAATGTTTTGTCCGGGTTCCTGCCGGCAGAAGACCGTATTGTCACCATTGAAGATGCCGTGGAATTGCAACTGCAGCAACGTCACATCGTCCGGCTGGAGAGCCGGCCAGCCAACATCGAGGGCCGTGGTGAAGTCTCCATCCGGGACCTCCTGCGCAACTCATTGCGCATGCGCCCGGACCGCATTGTCATTGGTGAAGTTCGTGGCGGAGAAGCACTCGACATGCTCCAAGCCATGAACACCGGCCACGACGGGTCACTTTCCACAGTCCACGCAAACTCGCCCCGGGACGCAATAGCCCGTCTGGAGACGCTTGTTTTGATGGCCGGAATGGACCTGCCGTTGCGGGCCATTCGGGAACAAGTTGCATCCGCAGTAAATCTCATTGTGCATTTGTCTAGGCTCCGGGACGGAACCCGGAGGGTCACTCACATTACGGAGGTTCAAGGCATGGAGGGCGACGTTGTCACACTCCAGGATGCGTTTGTCTTTGACTACTCCGCAGGAGTGGACAGCAACGGACGGTTCCTGGGCAAGCCAGTAGCCACCGGTGTCCGGCCGCGCTTTGTCGATCATTTTGCTGACATGGGTATCTCAGTCCCCAGCCACATTTTTTCTGTTCCAGCACCTGTCAAGGGAAAGAGATAACAATGAACACGGCCCTGCCCGTCCTTGGATTCGCCCTCTGCATTGCCGCGCTGGTAGTTGTCTTGTTGGTTGTAGTCAAGCCTTGGGGTGCGGCCATCTCGGAGGCGCGGCGGCGGCCCTTCGGCGACTCCAGCAAGTCTTCACTGACCAGCTTCACGGATTCCACAGTTGCTGTGTTGGACAAGACAGTCGGCGGCGGCCCTTACAGCCGCAGCAGACTAGAAGATGCTGGCCTTCGCATGCCTCCCTCTAACTTCCTCATTTTGGTAGTGGCAGCAAGCGCTGTCATGGCCCTCGCGGGAATGCTGCTCAGCGGCCCCGCGTTGGCGATCATTTTGGCCGTGATGGCCCCTCTGCTCTCCTGGCTGGCCCTGAGCCTGCTTGCGGACAGACGGAAAGCGAAATTTGATCAACAGCTCGGTGACAACCTCATGTTGATCACGGGCGGACTCCGTGCAGGTCACAGCGTTTTGGCGGCCCTTGACGCTGCCGCCAAGGAAGCCGAGTCACCCGCCTCCGAGGAGTTTTCCAGAGTTGTAAACGAGGTCAGGATTGGCCGAGACCTTGACGTGGCGCTCAGCGAAACCGCCAACCGTATGAAAAGCGATGACTTCTCCTGGGTCAGTCAGGCAATCCAGATCAACCGTGACGTGGGTGGTGACTTGGCCGAAGTCCTGGACCATGTGGCGGAAACAATTCGTGAACGTGGCGAGATCAAGGCCCAGGTTCAGGCCCTCAGTGCCGAAGGAAAACTGTCAGGAATCATCCTTGTGGCGTTGCCGTTCGTCATGGCTCTCATGCTCATGGTCGTCAACCCCACGTATCTGGGCGTGCTCTTCACAAACCCCGTGGGCTGGGTCATGTTGGCAGTCGGGGCCGTCATGATGATCATTGGCTCACTTTGGATGCGCAAAACCATCCAAATCAAGTTCTGAAAGGTGTGAACACCATGACCCTCATGCCCTGGCTCATCATAGCCTCCATAGTTTTGCCCATATGCTACTTGGTTTGGTCATTTGTCAGTGTGGATTCGAAATCCTTGCTGACCATTCGCAACAACTTGGGCCGCACCGACCAGAGCGGCCAAGGGGCACCGGCCTTCAGCGACAAAACCTGGTTGGAGCTGTCCAAAAAAATTACGCCGGCAGGATATGTGGCCAAATTGGACACCCTGCTCGCCCGGGCCGGCCGGCCGGCCAACCTGCCGTTGTCAAGACTGCTGATCGGCAAGCCATTGCTTGCCATGGGTGCCGCGGCGGTGAGCCTGATGTTTGTTGCACTGCGTCCGGGACCCCCCACAGTGCTGTTGGCACTCTTGCTCACAACGCTGTGTTACTTCATCCCCGACCTGTTGATTCTGAGCAAGGGGCAGGAACGTCAGAAGGCCATCCAACTTGAACTGCCAGACACCTTGGACCAGATGCTCATTGCCGTCGAGGCTGGGCTCGGTTTTGAAAGTGCCATGGCACGGGCAGCCGCCAACGGCAAGGGACCCATGGCGGAGGAGCTGAAACGAACCCTCCAGGACATGCAGATGGGTCGCCCTCGCCGAGACGCTTACCAGGCCATGGCGAGCCGAACCACCGTGCCAGAGTTGAAGAGTTTTGTCCGGGCCGTGATCCAAGCGGAAGTCTACGGCATCAGCATCGCCAAGGTGCTGCGTATTCAGGCCAGCCAGCTGCGCCTGAAGCGGCGCCAACGGGCTGAGGAAAAGGCCATGAAATTACCCGTCTTGGTGCTCTTTCCGCTTCTGCTCTTTATCTTTCCCACACTGTTCATCATCATCATGGGGCCGGCAGTCATCAATATCATTGGGATCTTTGCACCCGGTGGCTCCATGGGCGGTCGATAGCGACCCGCTTCACCCCACCAGCGTGATCAAGGCGACGGCCAGCATGAACTGGCCAAAGGGGGATCCGGGTTTTCCCGATCCCCTTTGGCGTGCCCGCAGGCAGTTCACCCTGAGAATGGAGTGCCTCAGCTCTTACAGGACTCGCTGGTTCCCATAACATCTTCGCTGACGACTGTGTTTTTGTCCGGGAACGAGTCCCACCTGCCACCAAAACTTGACACTATACCGGGTGGAAAATCTGGCCATTTCCGATCATGCAAACCTGGCCGGCGCCCAGCACGGGTGCGTCAGCCTTCTTGCGGCCCACGAGTTCCAGCCAAGTTGGATTCCCGAAATTCGCGGCATTCTCCCTGATTGCGTTCGAGCAAGAAGCAATGGAGTTACGTTCGCGGCCACGCTTGAGTGCATTCATGTGGCCAGGACACTTGATGCCGCTAACATTCCTTAGGCCACCACCAGCGCGACTAGGGCACCTGCCAGCATGAACGGGCCAAAGGGGATCTGGGTTTTCCCGGTCCCCTTTTTGGTGACCATCAACGCCAGCCCCCACAGTGCGCCCAACACGAATGCCAAGAAGGTCCCCCACAGCACTGCTGACCAGCTAACAAAACCAAGGTACAAGCCCAGCACAAACGCCAGCTTGACGTCCCCGTAGCCCATGCTGGCGGGCGAAACCAGCCTGAGCACCACGTACACGGCCCAGAGCACCACTCCCCCAAGGAGCGTGCGCAAGGCGGTTCCGGCGTCGTGCATGAAAAAGGATGCTGACAGCAGCAGCACCCCAGCAATGGCCGCCGAGGGAAACACAATCCGGTTGGGCAGCAGCTGGTGCTTGATGTCGATTACGCTCAGCCACGTTGCCATGACCAGGTAGTACAGCCCGGCCGTGAGCACCAGCCAAAAGGCCACGGGCGCATCAGCCCACAAGTCCGCCAGCACATTGATCATAGCCAGATGCTACGGCATGGGGGCCGGCATCTTTGGACTATGACCGGCGGGTGCGGTTAGCGCGAGGCGTACTGCTCGAAGGGGATGTTCCAGTCACCAAAACCGTCGGTGGGGGCAATGGTTTCATTGGGTGTTCCCACCGTGTGGACGATGTCGCCGGCGCCCATGTTGTTGAACACCCAGCCCGCACCCTCCGCGGACAGGCCAATGCAGCCGTGCGAGAGGTTCTTGACGCCAAGGAATGGCATGGCCGACTCTGTTGCCTGGTGGATGAAGATTCCGCTGTAGGAAAGTCGTGTTGCAAATTCCACATCCACGGAGCCGTAGTCGCCGGGGTCGCCCGGCTTCAAGCCAATGGTGGAGGCTTTGAACGTTGCGTGGCGTTGCTTGTCATTGGTGAGCACAATGAACCCGGAAGCCGACGGGAAAGCCTCATCACCCAAAGTTGCGGGGAACACCTGAGCAACTTGGTCGTTGACCAGGACCGTCACACTGTGGGCTGCGGCATCGGCTTCCATAACAACCTTGTTGCCAATGTTGACGTTGTAGTTCTTATTGAAATTGCCCACCATGCCGTTGCCAACATCCAGGCCGAACAGCTTGACGTCCACATTGATGGTTGAGTTGGCCGGCCAGTAGTCTGCGGCGCGGTAACGCACCAAGGTGTCCGAGTACCAGCGGAAGGAACCTTGCTGGCCTGTGCTGGTGGTGACGGTGATGGCCTTCTCCACGGCCTCCTTGTTCACCACTGGTTCACTAAATTTGAACTCCAGCGGCTGGGCCACGCCCACCTTGGAATCAGCGCCCGGGTACAGCACGGCGTCTACCTCGTGCGAGGCGGGAACGGTTGAAAAGGTGCTGATGTGGGTGGACTTGGCGCCCACCGAGTCCATGGCTGTCACATTAAAGGTGTAGTCCGTGGCAAATTTGAGGGGCGTTTTGGAAATCCATTTGCGTCCGCTGACCACCAGCTCACCCTCGGAAACAACACCTGTGGCGGTTTCCTTCAGGACGGCGCTAAAAACCGTACCGTTGATGACCTCTGCTGCCACTTCCGTTACCGGATTGACGGAGGTAGCACCAGTGTTGGGTGTCGTGGCAACAGTTGCCGGGATGGCGGCAACCGTGGGGGTCGGCGCGACGGTGGCAGTTGCCGACGCAGTGGGAGCCGACGCTTGCCCGAGTAGTTGGCCAAGTGGCAACAAGCCAGTTGCCGATGCGGCAGCCACGCCCCCGGCAACGACCACAAAAGCGACCAAGGAGATCAGCGTGATCTTCAAACCTCGAGAAGGTTTCCTGGTCTCTTCCACATCAGCCATTCAAACTCCCCATTCGGTGGATTAACTCCACAGTATTGACCCGCGGCGCGCAATTCGCTATAAGGACATTTTACGCCATGATTTCACGCACATTGATCACTTCCCCGGCAAACACGACACGGTCGTGAGGGCGTTGTTGAAGGCGTCAGCTGGACTCCGCTACTCGATGCCAGATGGCGCCTGTTCCGCCAGCACGTGGGCTGGGTCGGCATGATGGAAGTGAACAACTGCCATCAGTTTCTCTCCGGTCCGGACCACACGGAAGTCTGTGCCGCCGAGTGCCTCTTGGAGCGCCATGTGGAATTTGGGGAAACCGGAGTCGGCGGACGTGTACCCGCTAATCGCCTCCCTCAGGTGAGCCGAAACCTGACCTAAGTGCAGGCCATCAATTCTCTGGGCACGGACCAGTTGGCCCAGCTCGCCGTCGGTGAAAAGTTCCCGCACCGACGCAATGTACTCGTCACGGTTGTTGACTGTCAGTGCTGCCGGCGGTTTCACCGGCTTCGGCGGCACTTTCACCGGCACTTCAGGCAGTTTCACATGTTTGCCAGGTGCCTTCTGCGCCGTTATGGCCTTCTGGGGCGCCGGTCGCTGGATTGCCAGCCCGCAGTGCTTCTCAAGAAAGCCACCCAAGTTCGTCGACTTATAAGAGGTGTACTTCAACCCCGGCCACTTCTTGCTCACAAGCTGGCCGAGCGCTTGGGTGTTGATCTGGCCCTTCTTCGAGAGTTGCGGCTGTTTCTCAATGAACCCCAAGATGGCTTCCTTCAGGACCGCCACGTCCGGTGGGCCGCTGGGCTGCGTCACGTCAGCCGAACCAGCCGGACCAGCAGGACCAGCAGGACCCTGGACATCTATCTGGTGATACTCATCCGCCACCGACTTCAGCAGCGGGTTGACGATTCCCGAGTTCGGGGCAGTGGTGGAGACCACCACAACGTACTTGTTCAGGAAGTGGAGCCGACGAACCAACGGGACAAATCCGCCGTCGCCCGTAACAATCACAAATACTTCCACCCACGGCGCATCATGGGCCACCTCAAGCGCCTCAACACACAGCTCAATGTCGGCCGCGTTTTTGACACTTTTCTCGAAGGAAAAGACCTGCACGGGCTTGATCCCGTACTCCTGCAGCTCGCGCTTGTAGCCCACCATCTCCGGACGCGCCCAGTTCGCATAGGCCCTGACCATGGCCGTCTTGCCGCCGATGCCCGACGTACGAACAATCTGCTCAATGGTGCGCACCACCTTGCCCAGCTGCACGCCCGTAACGTCCCTGCGGTAGCCGCCGAACAGGTTTTCAACGTCAAAGAAAATGGCCACATTTCTCCGTGGTGGTGCACCGTTGCCCATCAAGCGGCCCTCGCCTCCCCCAACTGACTTACCGTGCCTGTTGAAGAGACTATAGCCCCTGTGGCTGCTGGCCCGCCGAACCTGCGCTGCGCAGATAATCCAACTGCGCCTCCACGGACAGCTGCGCCGCGCCCTGAAGATTGGCTGGCACATCCCCATACACAATGCTTGTCACGGCTTCGGTGCTCGCTGGGGCGCCTTTTCCCGCCAGATGTTCGACGGCGGCCCGCACCTGGGCGAGGCGCTCGGCCCTGTGCTGGGCATAGGCCCCGGCCGCCTCGGCCACATCAGCCAGCACCGGCCCGTGACCCGGAAGCCCGGCTACGGCTTGGGTGGCCGTGCGGTGTTCAAGGCCCCAGCCGCGCAGCTTCTCGAGGGAATCCAGATAATCCCCCAGCCTGCCGTCGGGGTAGCAAATCACTGTGCTGCCCTGGCCCAGGATAGTGTCGCCCGTCAGCACCATGGCCGGCGCTTCTGTCTCGTCACGGGCAGTTACGGCAAAGCAGAGCGAATCGCTGGTGTGCCCCGGGGTGGCGAGCACCGTAATGGTGAGCCCGCCCGCCTGGATGAGTTCGCCGTCGTACAAGGGATTGGCGGCGTGACAATAACGTGGCTGGGCCGCACGGACGGGGGCGCCCGTGCGCTGGTGCAGGGCAAGGCTGCCATCCGTGTGGTCGCCGTGGTGATGGGAGATCAGGATCAGTTCCACGGCCCCCGCACCGGCCAGCGCCTGCAAATGGCCATCCAGCAGCGGGCCGGGATCAACCACCACAACGCCGCCAGCGCCCGGGACTCCCAGCACGTAGGAATTGGTCCCGTCGAGCGTCATGGGGCCCGGATTTTCAGCCCGCCGCCGCCTGACAACGCTGCCGATACGCTCCCACCGTGCGCTCATGAGGGCTGCCCTTCGCTTCCTTGGCGGAACTTACTGCTACGAGTTGATCTGCTAGGAGGTGATCTGCTCGGGGCGCAACAGCAAGGCAATGCCCTCGTCAATGGTGTAACGCAAGGGGACACCTGCCGGGCCATTGACCGTGCTCACAAGTTCCTCACCGTCCTGGATCAGGGTCGATCCGGTGACGGGGCAGCGCAGCACTGCCATCAATTTCTCGCTAATGTTAGCCACTGTGTTCCGTTTCGCTAAGTAAGATGCAACTGGTTTACCAGTCTAGTCGCGCAGGATGCGCAGGTGGCCGCGACGCCCGGAATTGCTGCCGGCACCGGGAGAGAACTGCGGCGGTTCAAGAGTTCCGCGGTATTCACGCACAGCCGGTGAGGCATCTCCGGCTGAAGGCTGCCCATTGGCGGCCTCACGGACGGCGTCCGCCAAGGCGAGCAGATCGTCAGGACCCGGCGCAGGGGGCTTGTCCGAACGGGCCAGATGGATGACTTCCCACCCCAAGGGGGCGCTCAACCGGGCTGAATGTTTGGCGCAGAGATCGTAACAATGCGGCTCAGCGAAGGTGGCCAGCGGCCCCAAAACAGCTGTCGAATCGGCATAAACGTACGTCAAAGTGGCCACTGCCGATTCACGGCAGGCTGATCTTGTGCATTGACGAAGTGTTCCCACGATTCCCTAGACTACCCTTAGCGCCGGGATATTTCCCGTTGGCGGCGCACGAGCCTAGAGTAAATAGATGCAGTTCAATGCCAGAGACAGCGAAAAATCGCTCACCATCTCGCTGGAACCGACGGTTTCCGCGGACCAGGACACGAGTACAGCAGCAACCGATGCAGTGGCAGGGCGGTCTTTTGTGCGCCGTCGCCGCGACAGGCACGGCCGCGGTCTGCGCGGGTCTGTGCTCCCCGAAAGCCTGCCCGGGGCACGGACACGCAGCGAAAAATTTGAGGACCTGGTGGTGGATTCCGTCGAGCGGCTGCGCGGTTTGTGGCCCGATTCCCTGGCCTCGGTGGAATATTTGATTGAAGAAGTTCCCGATCAGCTCGAAGCCATCATCGCCTCAGGGGCCCAGGCACCCTTGGGCAAGTTCAACCGGGCCAATGCGGCCACCGGCACCTCCCCTGCAGTGCCATCGTCCATCGCCATTTACCGGCACCCCGTGGAGGTCCTGTGCGACAACCCGGGCCAAATCCGCGAGCTGGTGCACGAGGTCATGGTGGAACAAGTTGCGGGGCTGCTCAACATCGACCCCGACACCGTTGACCCGTTGTTCCGCAAGTTCCGGGGCCACTGACACTGAACGGCCACTTAACTGCCCGTGGGCCCCTGGCTGTGAATTCCAAACGGCAGCTGATGCGGGTGCCTTACGGCGCAACCCGCATCAGCTGCAGTTTCGAATCAGCAACCCGCATCAGCTGCATTTTCGAATCAGCGGCTTGGGTTGAGGAGGAGTTGGCTGGGCCCACAACTCCGAGGGGCCCCAATTCAAGACGCGCCAGCGGCTTGGATTGGGGAGGAGTTGGCTGGGCCCACAACTCCGAGGGGCCCCAATTCAAGACGCGCCAGCGGCTTGGGTTGAGGAGGAGTTGACTGGGCCCACAACTCCGAGGGGCCCCAATTCAAGACGCGCCAGCGGCTTGGATTGGGGAGGAGTTGGGGATTAGTACCCGGTGATGATGTTTATTGAGTGGCTGGCGGTGCTTGTCCCCGGGATGGGCAGCACGGCAATGCCGGCTGTTCCGTCTTTGCCCAGCAATTGGCTGCCAAAGGTGGGCGCACCGGACACCGACACAACAACTGCTGCAGTGCCATCCCCCAGCAAGGCGCCCGGATCAACTACGGCCGTGCTGCCGCCCTTGAGATCCACTGTCTTGGGCGCACCCAGAACACCCTTGTCCGAAACCGGTACCAGCCGGACTGTCGCAGCACCCTCTGGCGCTGTGAACACTAGGCTGGAGCGCACGCCTTGGGGCACAGTGAGCACATGGTTGTCACCCAGCCGGCCGGTGGAAGGCGCCACAGCCATGTCTACGGCCTCGCCGGGCTTGGTGGAGTTCACCAAGCGAACGGCCGCCGTCACTGAGGCATCGGCGCTAATGCTGAGCGAGTAGGATCCCTCCGGCAGTCCTGCCAGCGGCAGCGAGCTGACCTTGCCGGCAGGTGCCGTGAAAACGCCGCCGTTGGGCAAAGCAACCTGGCCCGAGGCGCCAAAGGCCTTGACCTCCACTACGGCGTCGCCCACCCCGGGCACCGTCACAGCCAACATTGTGGCTGCGTCAGCATAGGAGTTTTGCGACGAAATCTTAGCGGCATCCGCCGGGGACTGAACCCGCACCCCGGCAATGGTGGCCAACGACGCCGGCGCCTGGACTGGTGCCAGATAATCAACCCCGCCTGGGGTAAGACCGCGCAACACCGATTGCTGAATGACGGCGCTGACCGCGCCGCCAGCGCTCTTGACGTGCACGCTGAGAAGTTCCTGGTCGGGGGCCAAACCGGATAGGACCACGGAGCGCACAGCGCCCGGACCAACGACCAGGCCCTTGCCGCCCGGGGCGTTGATAGGCCCCGTGTTGCCAAACATTTCCAGTGTGAGCGTGGCAGGACTCTTAGATGAGTTGGCAACCATGAGCACTGCCGTGCGGCCAACACTGGTGCTGGCACCGGAGAGCCACAGGTCATTGGCCGGGCGCTGGCACGTTGCGGCAGCCAAGCCGGCAAGATCGCCGTCGCCCGCCTCAACCACCACGGAGGCCGAGCCGGTGGAGGACTCATCGCTAAAGGGCTGGGCACGGAGCACCGACTCGCCACCCACAGCACTACCGAGCACCACGGCCGCACGTGCCTTGGGTGAGCCGGAGAGGGCCGTGGCTGGCGTGCTCGGGGAATCGGATGCCTTGGCGAGCGTGAGCAAGGAGGAGAACTTGGTGTCCAGAGCCTGGAAAACCGAGCCCGGCAAGTCTCCGTTGGGGTTACTCAAGACCACTGCGTTCAACAGTGACTTGGTGGCGGAGGAGTTGGCAGAAAACTGCGGATCCGTCCCCGCCGCCGAGCCTGCCAGCAACTGTGTGGGGCCCTGACAATTCGCCAGGGTCTCCCCCACCGGCAGGGCGTGCGGGCTTGGTGTGGTCTCCGCTGTCGCATTGAGGCCAGGAAACAGTGTGCCTGCTCCGATGACGCCCACAGCCAAGGCCACGGTGGCGGTTCCGGCCACCACCAGGGGCCAGCGGCGTTGCTTCTTGGATTTTACTGGCCGTGACGGCTTGGACGCTTTGGGCGCCTCAGCCTTACCCATGTCAGCCTTGCCCATGGGGTTGCTTTCCTTGTTCTCAGGCACTTCTACCAACCTTTTGCAATGACGCTTCATCCCTGTAGGCCCCTGTGCGGCCACGGCGTGCCTTCACAGGAAGAGCCAGCAGAACGGTCAGGCCCAGCAAGATCAGCTGAACCAGGCTCATGATCGAATCCAGGGGGTGTACATAACGAATTTCCAGAGTGCCAGCAGTTGCAGGCACCTCAAAGGCCTGCGCCCAGTCGGAACTGACGCTGGTCAACGCCTTGCCGTCCAACCATGCCTGCCAGCCCGGATCTGAACGCTCCGCCATCACCACGCGGCGATCACCACTGCCAGCAGCAATGGGGGCATTCACCTTTTGGCCCTCGGAAGGAACAGGAGCTAGGGCCTCACCCTTGGCATCAACAAGCCTGACCCGGTTGACCACGTCGCTGAGTCCGGCCGTGGCATAGCTTGGCTTGACCCGCCACAACCAACCCGAATCAGTGGGGCCCACAGTGTCCAGTCCGGGGACTGCGTCGAGTTCACCGGCAACAAGCTCAGCCGCTGTATCCCCTTGGCGCAGCACCACAAACCCCACACCCAGTTCAACCAACCCCGGGCGCGGATCAATGCCCGTCTTGGACAAGATGTCAGCGACGCTGGCTTCAAAGGCCGCCGTTGCAGAATCCACGTCCTCAAGGGTTTCCTGACCCGGTGCGCCATTGACGCGTGCTGCCACAGCAATGCTGGACATGGTGTCAAGGGTGGTGCCGGCGCCCTGCATCAAGGTGGCCTGGACACCGCCGCCGGGCTGCACGGCCAGCACAATGGTGCGGCTGGCTTCGGGCCCTGTGCCGCGGTCAGCGGCCGTCGCGGGGAGGGTACCCGTCGTGGCAGCTTGGGGAAGGAAGGGGCCTGTCAACGCCGGCGAACCGGGCTGCTCCGAGAACTGCTGGGCAGTCCACAACGCCAGGCTCGCCACGGGGGCCGCCACCAGAGCCACCGAAAGAACGGCGGCCGTGAGCCGGGCGCTCTTACGGCGTCCGTGACCGCGATGGGAGGCGTCGTAAGCCCGGCTGTAGATGGCATCGAAGCCCAGAACTGCTGCTCCGAGCAGCGCAAAGAAGGCGAGTGAGACGGCAGTGCCGGTGAACGGCGTCACGAGGGTGACGCCGTCGAACGCCACAGCAATCATTTTTGCCCCATATGAGGCGGCCAACGCCAGCAAGGCAATCAGCCACAGCGCGCGGACCATGGGAGCACGGCGCAAGGGCAGCACCAGGGCCGCCAATGCCGCGGCAACCACGGGGACACCGATCACGGCCACTGCCAGCCAGAGCCACCAAGAAGCGGTTAAACCGGCAATCCCCAGTGCACCTTCAGAGGCCACAAGCTGTTCGGGGAAGCCCAAAAGTTGTTGCCACATGGGTCCCGGGGTGGAGGGAACAGGCACACCCGGATCGGCCAGCAGCGCCCGCGGATTGCCCCACGCCGACCAGACGAACGGCAAGTACACGGCGGCCGAGGGAAGCAGGGCCCACCAAATGGTCTTGCCTCGGCCGCCCATCAGCACAGCTGTCAGCAAGATGCCCACGACGGCCACGGGGAAAAGGGTGGGCGAGGCTGCTGTCACAACCGCCAGCACCAGACCGGCTGCTGCGGCGGCGGTCCACGACGAGTTGCCATCAACACCGGGCCGGCCCAACTTGGTCAAGCGTTTGCTGGCGGCCAACTCTTCAACCTGGCTGTGAGCAGCGTCCGGCTTGGCCACGGGGCTCACGGCCGCACCCACGGCGCGGATCAGGCCCAGCATGACCAACGGCATGAGCACATGTGCCACCAGCGCGCCCAGCCTGCCCTGGCCCATGGCCACAAGCAATGCGGGGGCGCCTGCCCACGCCAGCCCGGCCACAATGCGGGGCCAGCGGTGCCGCGTCAGGGCGCCGGCCGCCAACCAGGCCGTGAAACCTGAGAGCGGAAGCGCCAGCAGCACCAGCCAGAGGGCGGATACGGAAGCATTGCCACCCAGTGCACCCAGCATGGCCAGCACAAAGTTAAAGGGGTTTCCGCGGCCGGGCATCCCGGAGCCAAGGGACACCCACCAGTCCGTGGCGTGCTCCCATACCTGGCCCAGCTGCGCGGAAACGGGCAGCAGGGCGCCACCACTCAAGGCCGGGACGCCAAGGAAACGTGAGAGAGCAATCAGCGAGAGCCCGCTCAGTAGTGCAATGAGTGCCATGGCGCTGACAATGGGCGCAGTTTTGATGTGTGCCAGTGGTGTCACACCCGACTGGTGTGTTTCACCCGTGGGCTCCAAGAGGGAGGGGCCACTCATCTCTTCCGGGGCTGCGAATTCTTCGGGGGCCACTGCTTCACGCAGCAACTTCAAATGAGCCCGCGCAACCCTGTCCTCCACCATCAACGCTTTGTGGACGGAGCGCGGCTTGCGCCGCTGGGCTGCCAGCGCTGCCCGGCTGTGCTTCAGCGTTATGGGCCGCAGCAGCCCGGCGCAGCTTGCCACGAACAGGCGCACCGCGTGCCCGGGGGCCTTGAGCACAAAACCTGCCATCAACCAATAGATGGCCGCGAAGAAGGTGCCCACGGCCAGCAACGGCACCGCCCAGAGCGGCGCATGCTTGAGCCGCAGGAAAACTGCTGCCTTGCGGGCCGCAACAGCCGAGCCCATGCCGTTGGGCCTGTGCACCACGTGAAACATGCGGGCCGCCGGAACCACAAGGACCCTGTCCCCGGCTAAGCGAACACGGGCACAAAAATCCAGGTCATCACCGGGGCCAGGCAGGGCAGGATCAAAACCGCCCAGTTTTTCAAAAACGTCCCGACGCACCAACATGCCTGCGGTGTTAACGGCAAAAACATCCGTGTAGTGGTCGTACTGGCCCTGGTCGTGTTCATCCAGATCCATCATGGAGAACCGATCGAACCAGCGTGTGGCTTGCAGGCCCACATCAACCAGGCGCCTGCGGTTCTCCCAATCGAGCTGCTTGCAGCCCACTACTGTGGCACTCGTGGCCCGCTCGGTGGCTTCCAAAAGCAATTGCAGGGTATCCGGTGCCGGCGCCGCGTCATCCTGGAGCAGCCAGATCCATTCATGGTCAGCGCTGGTTTCGTCCTCCAAGACAGCCACGCGGCCGCCCGCTGGCTGAGCAAGCGAGGGCTCAGCAAGACTGCGGCGGGCGGCGGCTTTGCCGCCCGCTTGCGCACTGCGTTGGTGCTGACGGCTTTGATGTTCCAGGACCGCGTTGACGGCCGCTCCGTAGCCTTTTCGGGCCTCGAGAGAGATGACGTTGCGCTCTCCGAGCTCCTGACGCAGCAACTCCCCCGAATTGTCGCTGGAGCCGCAGTCCGCGGCCAAGACCTGGTCGGCCGGACGCGTTTGTGCTGCCAGAGCGGCTAGAACCGTGGGGATATAGGCACCGCCGTTGTGGGCAACCAGAACGGCGGTGATTTTTACTGCATCAAGAATTAGACTGCTCGCTTCCGCAGCCGCCGGCGTTCACGCTCGGACAGGCCGCCCCAGATTCCAAACCGCTCATCGTTGGCCAGAGCGTATTCCAAACATTTTGCTTTAACATTGCAGGCGCCGCACACTTTCTTGGCATCCCGGGTGGAGCCTCCCTTTTCAGGGAAAAACGCTTCCGGGTCCGTCTGTGCACAGAGGGCGTCCGTTTGCCAGCCTAGTTCACCTTCGTCGCTGAAGTCGTTTTTGGACGGTCGCAGGCCTATCCAGACAGCCACACTGTCCACGCCCGTAACTGGCGTCGGGTGGGCTACCGCCGATTCGTCCGCCTCGTGCTCAGTCAGGAATGCCGTGGCCGCATCCGTTAGAGCCTGGCGGTTTTCGCGTTCATGAAATGCTGCTGCATCCGGATCTGCCGGGTCCACATACCAATCAGTGGGCACGCCACGTGAGTGATAGGTGTCCGCAGCCTGAGCCGCTACGGAGTCGTCGTTGAAATTTGCCACACTCAGCTGAGCTTGCCCCATAATCGTCCTCCTGAATGTTGCTGAAATCTTCGGTCACTGAGGCCCGGTCCCCCCGGATACCGCTAGCTGCGGTTTCAGTGCCGTTGTCAGCTGTTCGTGGGTCTAATTACATCCATGTAAGTCTCCCACGTCAAGCGGACGTAGATGATAACCACTACACAGCACGAACATCCCGCACGCCACGCCCGGCAATTTCATACCAATACATCCGTGCATTTACACCCTTGAATCGCCTAAATACCTTGATTCCGCACAGTCTTCGCGTTTTTCTGAGCCCGCGAGCGAATATGCCCGAAGCCTTATGTAACGCAGCTCACGTCACAATCGACATTTACTCCAATCGCTGGAATTTCTCGTCAGGCAGAAAGTGGCAAGATGGGGCACTATGAACACCGTGCCGAACACCCCCGCAGATCTTCTGAACTCCTTGCGCAGCAACCACGCAACATCGCCCCGGTTGTCCTGGTACGGGCCGGATTCCGAACGTGTGGAGTTCTCCGGCCGCGTGTTGGATAACTGGGTGGCCAAGACTGCCAACTACCTTGTTGACGAGCTCGACGCTGCACCCGGCACAGTGGTTGCCGTGGACCTGCCCCTGCACTGGCGGTCACTGGTGTGGCTCCTGGCCACCTGGGCCGTGGGTGGCACTGCGGTGACGGCGGACCTTCCCGATGGTGCCGACATTGTGGCCACGGCCCATCCTGCTGACGCCCAGGAGCGCCTGGCGGGCGTTGCTCCGGTCCCCCTGCTGGTGGCTGTGGCACTGCCGGCCCTGCAGATGCGCTGGCTGGGCGAGCTGCCCCCGCGCACCTTGGACTATTCAGGGGATGTGCGCGCGCACGCCGATGTGTTCTTTGCCGACGATGCGCCGGCTCCGGGCGATGTTGCCTGGCTGCATGATTCGGTGACCACCAGCTACGCTGCGCTCCTGGCGCAGGGTGAGGTCATGATCGACGGCGTGGCCCAACCATTGCCTGCTGAACCACAGCGGGTGCTGCTGCAGGTGCGGGACGGATGGGACGCCGTCGTACCTGCGGCCCTGAAGATTTGGGCGGCCGGCGGTTCAGTGGTTTTGCTTGACGACGGCGTGGCAGCCAGTGATCATCTGCGCAGCACCGAGAACATCACCCTGGGCTAAGGGATTTAGCGCTTGTGGTCCGACTCGATGAGCTCGTGGTCGTGGTCGAATCCGGGTTCCTGATCGAGTTCCTCGGTGAAGACCCAGTAGCGGTAAGCGAAGAAGCGGAAGATGGTGCCCAGGATCAGACCCACGACCGAGCCTGCGATGATGTCGGCGGTGGCGGACTCAAAGCCCAGGACCCAGTGGGAGATGTAGACGCACGCGGCGGCGATGCCCAAGCCAATCCCGTTCATGATGATGAACAAGATGACTTCGCGCACCATGTTGGCCTGGCGGCGGTGGCGGAAGGTCCAGTACCTGTTGGCCAGCCAGGAGAAGACAGTGGCGACGGCGGCCGAGATGATCTTGGCCTTGGTGGGGTGCCCGCCCATGCTGCCCGCGAGCAGCCACAGGTATATGCCGGTGTCGATGACGAAGGCAACGCCACCTACGACGCCAAATTTTGCCACCTCGCGCCAGAACAGGCCCATCAGGCCTTTGATGCGCTCAGTCAGTGATTTATACATGGTCCTCCGTCAGGCTAAGGGGCCAAAAACGGTTGGATCACGCTAGCAGCCTCAGATGAATTCTAAGCCAATTCGCCTGCGAGTTCTGCGCTAGGGGCTGCAAAACGCCACGATTTGGGCTTGGAAAGTTGTGATATTGCACCATCGTACCGATTCAAAGTCGGCGCAAAAACGGCGCAGCTCGGCCTAAAAGCAAGGATCTGGGCAGACTTTCGGTACGCTGGGGATTGTGACTTTTCCTGTAATCGGTGTTGTGGGCGGCGGGCAGCTGGCCCGCATGATGGCCCCTCCCGCCGTGGCCCTTGGTTTTGAATTACGTGTCCTGGCTGAAACCCCGGAGGTGTGTGCCGTGCCCGTTGTGGCCACGGCCCCCGTGGGCGACTACAAAGACCTGGACACCTTGCGCACTTTTGCCCGTGGTGTTGACGTGCTCACCTTTGACCACGAACACGTCCCCAGCGAGCACTTGCAGGCCCTCATCGCGGAGGGCGTGAACGTGCAGCCGCGCCCGGACGCCTTGATCAATGCCCAAGACAAGCTGGTGATGCGTGCGGCCATCGAGCGCTTGGGCTTGCCCAATCCGGAGTGGGCTGCTGTTTCCTGCGTTGCAGACATTGAGGCTTTTGGCGAGCTCAACGGCTGGCCCGTGGTGTTGAAGACCCCGCGCGGCGGCTACGACGGCAAGGGCGTGAAGATTCTGCGCTCCCCCGACGACGCTGCTGCCGCCGCCGACTGGTTTGAGGCCATGAGCCCCCTGCTGGTTGAAGAGATGGTTGACTTCTCCCGTGAACTTTCCGCCCTCGTGGCCCGCACCCCCTCCGGCGAGGCACGCGCCTGGCCCGTGGCCGAGTCCATCCAGGTGGACGGCGTCTGCGATGAGGTCATTGCCCCCGCCCCCGCGATTCCTGCCGACGTTGCCGCACAGGCCCAGGCCGCCGCGCTCCTGATTGCCGGCGAGCTGGGCGTTACCGGTGTCATGGCTGCCGAGCTTTTTGAAACCCCGGGACGCGCACCCGGCTACCTCATCAACGAGCTGGCCATGCGTCCCCACAACACCGGTCACTGGACCATGGACGGCGCCGTGACAGGGCAGTTCGAGCAGCACCTGCGTGCCGTGCTGGACCTGCCCCTGGGCTCCACGGATGCCCTGGGCGAGATTGTTGTCATGAAAAACTTCCTGGGCGGCGCCAACCAAGATCTCTTCAGTGCCTATGGCGCGGCCCTGGCTGCCGAACCCACTGTCAAGGTGCACAGCTACGGCAAGTCTGTTCGTCCTGGCCGCAAAATTGGTCACGTCAACGTGATCGGTTCCGCGGACGACGACGTCGCAACAGTCCGCGCCCGCGCCACCACCGTGGCAAACATCATCCGTGACGGAGCATAGGGAAACACCATGAGCGAACTTTCCACACCCCAGCAGCCCCTAGTGGGCATTGTCATGGGATCAGATTCAGACTGGCCCGTCATGGAGCTGGCTGCCGCCGCCCTGAGCGAATTCGGCATCCCGTTTGAAACAGACGTTGTCTCGGCGCACCGCATGCCCACGGAAATGATCGCCTACGGCCAGAACGCGGCCGCCCGCGGCATCCGCGTCATCATTGCCGGAGCCGGTGGCGCAGCCCACCTGCCGGGCATGCTGGCCTCCGTGACCACGCTGCCCGTGGTGGGTGTCCCCGTTCCCTTGAAGACACTTGACGGCATGGACTCACTGCTTTCCATTGTGCAAATGCCTGCCGGCGTTCCCGTGGCCACCGTCTCCATCGGCGGTGCCCGCAACGCAGGGTTGCTGGCCGTACGCATGCTGGCATCGGCCACTGACGACCTCGCGGTGTCCCTGGCCGCGAAGCTGACAGTTTTTGCCCAAGAACTCAACGACCAAGCCTCGGCCAAGGGTGCTGCGCTGCGTGAAAAGGCCGGTGCCGCCTATCCGTTGGCGGTCAACACCGGAACATCCGCAGGAGCCGAGGGTGTGAACGCGAACGTATGAGTTTTAGCAGCCCCAAGGTGTCCCGGGCCTCCAACCGCCCGCCTGTGTTGACCAACCCGGTCCGTTACCCGGAATCGGCCTCGGCACCTGCACGCTCAAAAAGAGCCTGGTTCCTCCTGCTGCTGACATTATTTGTGCCCGGCGCTGCCCAAATTGTTGCCGGCAACAAGCGCTTTGGCCGCCTGGCCCTGCGCTGCACTTTCACGGTCTGGGCCTTGGTGATTGCCGCCGTCGCCCTTGCCTTGGTGCACCGCGAAACCCTGCTGAACCTGTTCACCAACCCGCTGAGCTCACTGGCAATCATTGTGGTGCTGCTGGCGCTTGCCCTGGGCTGGGCCATCGTTTTTTTGAACACGCTCAAGATCATTCGCCCGTCCATGCTGGCCCCCGGCATGCGGGCACTGGTCAGCGGCGCGCTGGTGGTGCTCATGGTCCTGACCAGCGGGTCCCTGGCCTACGGCGCGTTTTTGATCAATTCCGGGCGCAACGCCATCACCAGCATTTTCCAGTCCGGGCCGGACATGGTGCCCGTGGATGGGCGCTACAACTTCCTGGTCATGGGTGGCGACGCCGGCGCGGACCGCACCGGACGGCGCCCGGATTCCATCATTGTTGTCAGCATCGACGCCAAAACCGGCCAGGCTGCCACCATGAGCATCCCGCGAAACCTGCAGAACGCCCAGTTCTCGCCCGACTCCCCGCTCTGGGGCGTCTACCCCGAGGGTTACAACTGCGGCGATGACTGCATCATCAACTTCCTGTACACGGATGTGACCAACAACCATGCGGGCCTGTACCCGAACGCGCCGGATCCGGGCGCGGCAGCCATGATGGATGCTGCTGGCGGGACCCTGGGACTGCAAATTCAGGGCTACGTTTTGGTTGACATGGCCGGATTCTCCACGCTCATTGATGCCCTGGGCGGGGTCAAGGTCAACGTGGGCGGCTGGGTTCCCATCAGTGGCGACGACGTCAACGGAACCGGCGACCACCTCCCGCCCACAGGCTGGATTGCCCCAGGGGTGCAAACCCTCAACGGCTACCACGCGCTCTGGTACGCCCGCTCACGCCAATGGGTGCCTGAGTACAATCGCAGCCAACGCCAACAGTGCATCCAGGCAGCCATGTTGGCCCAAATGGACCCTGCCACTGTTCTCACCAAGTTCAACGGCATCGCGGCCGCTGGTGCCAAGGTCATCGAATCCGACATCCCGGCCGGGCAGTTGGGCAGCTTCGTCTCCCTGGCGCTGAAGTCCAAGGAACACTCCCTGGCCCGTTTGACCATTGGCCCGCCGGACTTCGATCAGGACTTCCCCACCTACCCTGACTTTGATGTCATCCATGAGCGCGTGAAGACTTTGTTGAACCCGCCAGCGCCCAGCGAGAAGCCCAAGACGGAGGAGGCTCCGGCTGCCCCTGCCGTTCCTGCTGACCCCGCTGCACCGGCACCGGAACCGGCGCCTGTGCCTGTGCCTGTGCCTGTGCCGACGTCGGCAGCTCCCGAAGCGCCCGCCGCCACACCGGATGTCTCCGCAGAATACTTGCAGCAACTAGCCATCAACAATGATGAAGCAGCACTCTTTACCCTGCTTGCCAATAACGGGAGCTGCTCCCCCGGCTAGAGCCGGCCACTGAGTTGGTGCCCATGATTTCACAGTGACTTTCAGTTTGTCGCGAACCAGGAGAAACGCCTTATGTATGCACTGACCAACGTCACCCGCGACTACCCTTGGGGCTCAACCACAGCCATCGCAGGGCTCCTTGGCACCGATCCCAGCGGCGGACCCGAGGCTGAGCTATGGATGGGCGCCCACCCGGATTCACCCTCCGTGGCCGCCACCCCCGAGGGACCCATAGCCCTGGACCAGCTCATTGCTGACCATCCCCGGGCAACGTTGGGCGAGGAAGTCCACGCCGCATTCGGGGCCAAGCTGCCGTTTCTTGCGAAACTGCTGGCCGCGGACAAGGCCTTGTCACTGCAGGTGCACCCCACCCTGGAGCGCGCCCGCGTTCGCTTTGCGGACGAGGAAGCTGCCGGGATCCCGCGCGACGCCGCACACCGCAACTACAAGGACGAGAACCACAAGCCGGAAATGATCCTTGCGCTCACCAATTTTGAGGCGCTCTGCGGGTTCCGACCCTGTGCCGAGGCTGCGGAATTGTTCCGCGCCGTGGGAGCCGCCATTGCCGCAACGGGCACAGAGGTCCCCGCGCTGCTGCGCCAAGTCGAGATGAGCCTGAACTCCCGCATGGCCGAGCCCATGGTGGTTCGCCGCGCCTTTGAAACGCTCATAAACGGTGGATCCGCAACCACAGAACTAGTGGATCTGGCCGCCTCAGCCTTGGCGTCATCTTGCATCGAACTGGCCGCTGCGCTGGGCACTGTGGTTGATCTGGCCCGGCAATACCCGGGCGATCCGGGCGTCCTGATCTCGTTGTTGCTGAACCGGGTGTCCTTGGTGCCGGGCGAGGCCATCTACCTGCCCGCCGGGAACATCCACGCATACCTCTCGGGGCTTGGCCTTGAGGTCATGGCGTCCTCGGACAACGTGCTGCGCGGCGGGTTGACGGGTAAACACATCGACGTGCCCGAGCTGCTTGCGACGGTTGACTTTGCCCCCGGCGCCGTGCCCGTGGTGCCCACCCGCGTCACCGAGCTGGGCCAACACATCTGGGAACCGCCCTTTACCGAGTTTGTGTTGCAGCGCGTGGAAATCGCCGTGGGCGCCGAACCCATGCCGCTGATCCAAAACGGCCCCCTGCTGGTGTTGGCCGTTTCCGGGTCGGTGCTGCTCGATTCACCCCGCGGCGACATGGTGCTAAGCCGCGGCGGCGCCGTTTTTGTGCCAGCCGCCGAGAACCCTGTCATGGTCCACGCCCATGTGGACAGCGCCGATAAGTCGCACACCCCGGCAGTGGTTTTTGCCGTCACGGTAGCTGGCTAGGCCCTCACCGGCCCCGCCACCGGTGAGTGCGCAGCTGATGCGACTTCCACGTCCGGAAGTCGCATCAGCTGCGCCCTCACCCCGTCATTGAAAGTCTCGACGTGTATTGAGGGCGCCCCGGAGCGATTGGCCAGCCAAGTTCTTTGGATCCGGCCAACCACCCCGCACCAACATCCGTGCGAGTTTGGTGACAAGAATAAGTTCCCCGGCCTGCATGTCTTTCCTGTTGATCAGCGCCTGGTGCCAGCCCAATGAATTGGTGACAAAATCCCTGTCATGGTCCTTGGTCTGCTGCTCCGGCGTGAAGTGATGGTTGCCGTCGTACTCGGCGCACGTTTTGTACTCCTCGTTGGCTAGATCAGGAGCCACCAGGGCGAGTCCGTCAGGGCCCAGGATTTCCACATTTGGCTCAAAATCCGGCAGTGGTGATCGGGCTATGACCAGCCGAAGCCTGGTTTCCGGAGGCGAATCCGAACCCACCCTGACCCATTCCATGGCTGCCAGCAGTTTGCGCATCCCCCGTGCACCGGCATGCTCGGCAATGTAGGCGTTCAGGGCGTTCCGTTCCACCATGGCCGTTTTGGGCGGTACGCATTTGCTGTGATGTTCGCAGACTATCTGGTCGGCAATGTCCACAAGCTCATCAAGGGTGAGCAGGGACGCAATATCCACCAGCGTCCTCTGCACAGAGGTGACAGGTACTCCGGCAACGATCACAAGGTCCCCTGGCCCCAACAACAAACGGCGTCCGTTGACGTGCCGGCGTCGAGGAGACGACTCACCCCGGGGCCTGGCCACGTCAAGGCATTGGGCGGCCTCAAACCGCGATGGGAGGAACAAGCCGTGGATCTTGGCGGCCGTGATGTGGCTGATGAAGCTGGAGCTGGTTACTGATGTGTGGGCCCGGCAAGACTCCAACAACTCAAAACTGCCACTTCGCGGCAACCTAATTTCCCGGCTCGGCGTCCAAAGGTCCCGTGATCGGGTCCTTGCCGGCGTCAGTCCCGCACGCCGTGCCTGGGCAACGGTGAAGGGGAGCTGTTGCAGGTGCAACGGGAGGGGCTTCAATCTGCTCATGCACCCCATTAATACCCGGTTGGTGCCGCGACGGGGCGCAATACTGGGCTGCTCATGAAATCTGTGGATAACGGGCGCGTTTAGGCCACTCAACTGCCGAAAAATCTGGGGTGAAAGGGGGATCGCCGCGCGCTGCCCTGCATGGGAACCCAAAAGCAGACGTGAGTGTGCAGCTGATGCGAGTTCCGGCGTCGGAAGTCACATCTGCTGCGCACTCACGTGCGGTTAGCGCTTGAGGATGCCGCGGGCCTTCTTCATAGCCTTCCGGCCCAAGGGGAGCGCCTTGGCGAACACCGGGTAGAGGGGTGACAGCCCCAAATCCCAGGTGCCGGCCAGCATGTTCTCGTGGTCGGCAAAGCCAAACTTGAATTTGGAGACACCGTCATTGAGCAAACCGTTGAAATCGTAGCGGGTGATCCCGCGCGCCTTCATCTCCTGGATGGCCAGCCATTTCAGCGAGAAGTTGGCCCGCAGCTGGCTGCCCGCCTCCGTCATGCCGCCGTACAGCTCAAAGGCCGTGGAGCCACTGGCTGCGAGCCACAGGAAGGCCACGAGCTTCTCGCCGTCGAACGCGCCGTAAATGGGCGAACCCGCACCCAGGTTCCTCAGAATGTCGCTGTAGTAGGAGTCCTGGTGGATCCCAAATTCGGCACGCTCAGCCGTCTCCTTGTACACGGCCATGCACTGCGGCAGCTCGGCCGCGGTGACGGCACGGTACTCCAGGGCCTCGCGGCTGGACTTGCGAATGTACTGGCGCGTCTTCTTGGACATGGCGCCCAGCAGCTCGTCCTCACTGCGGCTCAGGTCCAGAATCAGTGTGCGCGGGATCAAGATGGTGCTCGAACTGCGCGCCCATCCCGACGCCGGCAGGGACGCCGCGGCCACGGAGTCGGCATCCCAGTCGGGCTCAATGCTCAGGGCCACGGACTTGTGGGTTGCCTTCACATAGCGTCCGACGGCGTCCAGCACCTCGATCTCCCGGCCAGCGGCGGCCTGTGGTCCCCTGGCGACATACGCCAGTGAGCGGAACGGGAACGGCAGCGGGCGCAACAGAATTTGGGCCGACCCCACCACGGCGCCATCCTCGAGGACCAACACCCGGTCCACCCGCCAATTGTGGGCGGACTTGGTTTCTCCCCAGCCCCACAGCTGCATGGGGTGCCCCTGCTGGGAATCAACAGCGGCATCCCACTCGTCACGGACACGGCACGGCACAACGTTCAAAGTCATGCTCCAACCCTACCGGCTAGCTGCGACGGGCGTAGGTCTCCCACTTGGCTGCCTGGTGCTCGCCGTCAACGAATCGGACGGTGCCTGACTTGGAGCGCATCACGATGGACTGGGTCAGGACGCGGCCCTTGTCGTAGCGCACGCCGCGCAGGAGGTCGCCGTCGGTGATGCCTGTTGCGGCGAAGTAGCAGTTGTCGCTGGTGACGAGGTCGTTGGTGGAGAGGACCCGGTCCAGGTCGTGACCGGCGTCGAGGGCCTTCTGCTTCTCGTCATCGGAGGTGGGCCACAGCCGGCCCTGGATGACGCCGCCCAGTGTCTTGATGGCGCAGGCGGCCACAATGCCTTCGGGGGTGCCGCCGATGCCCATGAGCGCGTCGACGCCCGTGCCCGTGCGAACGGCCGCAATGGCTCCGGCTACGTCGCCGTCGAGGATGATCTTGGTGCGGGCGCCGGCGTCGCGGATTTCCTGGATGAGCGGCTGGTGGCGGTCGCGGTCCAGCACCATGACGGTGAGCTGGTTGACCTTCACACCCTTGGCTTTGGCGATGAGGTGCAGGTTTTGCTTGACGGGCAGGCGCAGGTCAACCATGTCGGCGGCCTCGGGGCCAGTGACGAGCTTCTCCATGTAGAACACGGCGGAGGGGTCAAACATGGTGCCGCGCTCGGCCACGGCCAGCACGGCAATGGCGTTGTTGATGCCCAGGGCTGTCAGGCGGGTGCCGTCAATCGGGTCAACGGCAACGTCGCATTCCGGGCCGGAGCCGTCGCCCACCACTTCACCGTTGTACAGCATGGGGGCTTCGTCTTTTTCGCCCTCGCCAATAACGACTACACCGTTGAAATGCACTGTTGAGAGCAGCGACCGCATGGCGTCCACGGCTGCGCCGTCGGCCAGGTTCTTTTCACCGAACCCCACCCAGTGCCCGCCGGCAATGGCTGCAGCTTCGGTTACTCGCACCAGTTCTAGAGCTAGGTTCCGGTCCGGCTCGCTGTCGCCTACGGCGAGAGAGCGGGACAATTGCGAATAGTCAGCCTGTGATGCTTTTTCAGCCACGTTGAAACCCCGTTGTTCAGGTAGGCGCAGATTTATGGTGCGCGACGGTGCGCACCCCTGACATGTTTCGCCTACGGTAGCCATCATAAGCGAAACAGTCGTTGCGGCCATGGTGATGTATGCCACGTCAGGGCTGCTGGTGAAATTATCCTGTAACGATTTCTGGGAAGATAGTCACGTGAGTGACTACACCCCTACCCCTCCCGTGAAGCCAGTTATTGCCGCCGGAGCAGCAAAGCGCGCCAACGCATCCATCATGGGCATGCTCCTGGCCATGTTCTCCACAGTGGCCATTGTTGTCACCATTGTGTGGCTCAATCCGCAACAAAAGGCGGAGTCATACCGCACGCCCATCGATGTTGCGGCCATTGCCAGCCACGCGGCGGGGACGGCCGGGTTCACCCCCGTGGCGCCCGCCCTGCCCGATGGCTGGTACGCCAACTATGCGCGCTGGAACCCGCCTGGCTCTGATGGTGTTTCATTCTGGGACGTAGGTTACGTAACATCCGCCAACACGTTCATTGCGCTGCGCCAGTCCGCCACGGCCAACCCCACCTGGACTTCCGACCAGGCACAGAACGCCCCTGTTACGGGAAACCGCACCATTGACGGCCGTGTCTGGGAGCTGCGTGATAAACCTAAAGGGGACCGCAGCCTGGTTCTGGTGAGTGGCACAACGACCATTGTTTTGACCGGCGCGGCAGATTTCAAGGAATTCGATGTCCTTGCCACCGCCGCCGGCCGGCTCGTGGATGCCGCACCCGCCAGCCCGGCTGCCAGCATTTCTACTACGAAGGGCAGCACCTCATGACCGATGGAGAAGTCGACGCCATTACCTTCCCGCCCCACACTCCCGCGGAGGCTTGGGCCACGCTGATGGCAGGCAACGCCCGTTTTGTGGACGGCAAGTCCTCCCACCCCAATCAGGACGCCGCCCGCCGCGCCTCGCTGCTGTCCACCCAGCACCCGTTCGCCGTGATCTTTGGCTGCTCCGATTCGCGCCTGGCCGCCGAGATCATCTTTGACCTTGGCCTGGGCGACGCCTTTGTGGTCCGCACGGCCGGGCACGTCATTGACAACACCGTGCTGGGTTCCCTGGAGTACAGCGTTGAGTACCTGGAAGTTCCCCTCATCGTGGTCCTGGGCCACGACAGCTGCGGCGCCGTGACAGCCACCGAGGCTGCTGTTTCCACCGGCAAGATGCCCGCCGGGTTCATTCGCGACCTGGTGGAGCGCATCACCCCGTCGGTGCTGACGTCCCTGCGCAAGAACAAGGACAGCGATGTCAGCGACATGATCGAGGAGCACGTCCGCCAGACGGCCGCCCGCCTGGTGGAGAACTCCCCCATCATCGCCACCGCCGTTGCCCGCCAGCGCACCGCAGTGGTTGGCCTGACCTACCGCCTCGACGACGGCAGCGCCGACCTGGTCTACAGCAACGGTTCCATAGCCTAGATATGCCCAAGGGAAGGCTCGACGCCGGGACTCACCTCCCGGCGTCGAGCCTTCTTTGCGTCCGACCGGGCAGGCAACGGGACAGCTTGGGGACGGGACACAGTTTTTAGCTCGGGGCGTGGCGGCGATATGGTGTAGGCATGACTGATACTGCCGCGGCTACCGCACAAGACTTCCGTATTGAACATGACACCATGGGCGAGGTCCGGGTCCCGGTCAACGCCCTGTACAGCGCCCAGACCCAGCGCGCCGTGGAAAACTTCCCGATTTCTGGCATGACACTGGAGTCAGCCCACATTGCCGCCTTGGCCCGCATCAAGAAGGCAGCGGCCACCACCAACGCCGAGTTGGGTGTTTTGGATGCAGATTTGGCCCGCGCCATTGAAAAGGCGGCCGATCTGGTTGCTGCTGGCAACTTCGACGGCGACTTCCCGATCGATGTTTTCCAGACCGGTTCCGGCACGTCCTCCAACATGAACATGAACGAGGTTCTGGCGAACCTGGCCAACAAGGCCCTGCTGGCCTCGGGCTCGGATAAGACCGTTCACCCGAACGACCACGTCAACGCTTCACAGTCCTCCAACGACGTGTTCCCCACCTCCGTTCACGTGGCTGCCACCTCGGCCCTGATCAACGATCTGATCCCGGCGCTGGCCTACCTGGCCGAGTCCTTGGAGCGCAAGGAAGCCGAATTCGCCACGGTGGTGAAGTCCGGCCGCACCCACTTGATGGATGCCACCCCCGTGACACTGGGCCAGGAATTTGGCGGCTACGCAGCGCAGATCCGCTACGGCATTGAGCGTGTGGAGTCCGCACTCCCCCGCGTCGCCGAAGTTCCTTTGGGTGGCACCGCCGTTGGCACGGGCATCAACACCCCGGCCGGCTTCCCGCAGCGCGTGATCGCCCTGCTGGCTGCGGACACCGGCTTGCCGCTGACCGAGGCCCGCAACCACTTTGAGGCCCAAGCCAACCGCGACGGTCTCATTGAGGCCTCCGGCCAGCTGCGCAACATCGCTTACTCCATCATGAAGATCAACAACGATCTTCGCTGGATGGGTTCGGGCCCCAACACGGGCCTTGGCGAAATTGCCATCCCCGATCTGCAGCCCGGCTCCTCGATCATGCCCGGCAAGGTCAACCCCGTCATCTCCGAGGCCGCCATCATGGTTGCCGCCCAGGTGATTGGCAACGACACCACCATTGCCCTGTCCTCCACGAACGGCGCCTTTGAGCTGAACGTCGGCATCCCGGTCATGGCTGCGAACCTGTTGCAGTCCATCCGCCTGCTGACCAACACCTCCCGCATCATGGCCGACAAGATGATCGACGGCCTGACCGCCAATGTGGAGCGCGCGCGCTTCCTGGCCGAGGCTTCCCCGTCCATCGTGACCCCGCTGAACAAGTACATCGGTTACGAGAACGGCTCCAAGATCGCCAAGCACGCAGTCAAGAACGGCCTCACCATCCGTGAAACCGTTCTGGCGCTTGGCTTCGTTGACCGCGGCGAAATCACCATCGAACAGCTGGATAAGGGTCTTGACGTTCTCGCCATGACCCGCCCCCCGCAGTAACCCCCGGCTCTCCCCGAGCTTTTGCAACTGGCCCGCAGAAAACGCCGAAAATTCACGATTTTGATGAGTTTTTCGGCGTTTACTGCGGGCCAGTTGTGATTAATTCCACTCCAAAAACGTTTTGCACTCTGGCCAAAATAGTGCAAACTTTTACTTTGTGACTGAAAGTGCAAAAAATTGTGCCGCGCATGGCTTGCGCGCCCGTAAACGTGAAGCAACCAGGTCCGCCATCACCGCGGCGGCCCGGCGTGCCACTGCCCAAAAAGGCCTCAACGGCTTCACCATCGAGCAGCTGTGCGAGGAAGTCGGGGTGTCCCGGCGGACGTTCTTCAACTACTTCCCCTCCAAGGAAGACGCCATCATTGGCCACCTGCTCGACGAGTTTCCGGCAGCGGCCATCGCTGAATTCCTTGCCGGCGGCGCCCAGGATTCCGGCGTGGAACGCGGGCCCCATGGACTCTCCACCACACTGCTGCGCGATTTGTACACGCTCACCTGCGCCATGGCGGCGCAGCTGGACTTCACCAAGGAACAAATTCATCAGCTGATCGCTGTCATGAAGATGGAGCCTGCCCTCACGATGAAAATGATGGGCAGCAGCAAGATTCGCGAAGCAGAATTCGCAGACCTGATAGCCCAGCGGGAACACCTGGACCCGGACGATCCCCTGGTCAACATGGCGGCAGCCGTCTTTGGCACGTGTTCGCACCGCGCCAGCCAAGCCTTCTTCTCGGAAGAAAACACAGCCAGCTACGGCGACCTCCTGGCCGGCAACCTGCGCCTGGCCCAACAACTTTTCAATTTCTCCCTCTTACCCTTCGAAGGGACCCCATGAGTACCGCCATCAAAGCAGGCGAACCGCTCCTGCTGACCCAAAAGAGAATCTGGATCATCTTCTCCGCGCTCATCGCGGGCATGATGCTCTCCAGCCTCGACCAAACCATTGTTTCCACCGCCATGCCCACCATCGTGGGCAAGCTGGGCGGCGTGGAACACCAGACCTGGATCACCACCGCCTACCTGCTGGCCACCACCATTGTGATGCCCATCTACGGCAAGTTTGGTGACGTGCTGGGCCGCCGCAACCTGTTCCTGGCAGCCATTGCCATCTTCACGCTGGCCTCGATCGGCTGCGCCTTTGCCACCGACTTCTGGGGCTTTGTGATCTTCCGTGCCATCCAGGGCTTGGGTGGCGGTGGCTTGATGATCCTCTCGCAGGCCATCATTGCTGACATTGTCCCCGCCAACGAGCGCGGCAAGTACATGGGCCCCCTGGGTGCCATCTTCGGCCTCTCAGCCGTCGCCGGCCCCCTCCTGGGCGGCTACTTTGTGGACCACCTCACCTGGGAGTGGGCTTTCTACATCAACATCCCGATCGGCATTGCAGCGTTCATCATTGCCTACTTCACCTTGACCCTGCCCTCCAAGAAGGCAACCAAGAAGATTGACTTCATGGGTGTGGTGTTCCTGTCGGTTGCCACCACAGCCTTGATCTTCTTCACCGATTTTGGCGGCAAGCAAGACGGCTGGACCTCCATGACCACATGGTCGTGGGGCGCCCTCATGCTGGCAGCCGTGGCGCTGTTCATCTTCACCGAGTCCCGTGCGGCAGACCCCATCATCCCGCTGTCCCTGTTCAAGAACCCGATCTTCCTGAACTCCACGGCCATCGGTTTTGTCTTGGGCATGGGCATGTTTGCCGCCCTGGCATTCGTCCCCACGTTCTTGCAATTGTCCTCCGGGACCTCCGCCGCCGAGTCAGGCCTGCTGATGCTGCCCATGATGGTGGGCCTGATGGGAACCTCCATCTGGTCAGGTATCCGCATGACCAAGACCGGCAAGTACAAGGCTTTCCCCATTGCCGGTTCAATCCTGACCATCATCGCCATGCTGTGGATGACCACGTTGTCCGCCGAAACCCCCATCTGGGTCATTTGCGCGCAGCTGTTTGTCTTCGGCACCGGTTTGGGCCTGATCATGCAGATTGTGGTCATCGTGGTGCAGAACTCGGTTCCGGCCTCCCAGTTGGGAACCGCAACCAGCACCAACAACTACTTCCGTGAAGTGGGTTCCGCCTTGGGTGTGGCCGTCTTTGGCGCCATGTTCACCACGCGCCTGGCCGAATCCCTCAAGGACGTGTTCACCACAGGTGGCGCATCGGCTGAGGAGGCCGGCAGTGCCATGTCCTCCCTGGACCCGCAGGCGCTGCACCAGCTCCCGCAAGCCATCCAGGACGGCATCATCAACGCCTACGCCGATTCCCTGGCTCCGGTGTTCTGGTACCTGATCCCGTTCATGATCGTGGCCCTGGTGCTGGCGATCTTCATGAAGGTCATCCCGCTCTCGGACACTTCCGGCATGGTGGCCCGCGGCGAGGCCATTGGCGGGGAAGAGGCTGAGCGTCTGGAAGCTGCGCGCCTGGCCAGTGGCACCGCCGCTGATTCCGAGACTGAGGCTGAGGCTGGCGACACCCTGCTGCTGAGCAAGGAAGACCCGGACAAGCCGTAGCCCGATCACAAAAGGCGCGTGCCGCCGTCGTACTTTAGGTGCGACGGCGGCACACGCCTTTTGCGTTTGCGTAGACTGGGCAGCTGGCCGGGAAGGGGCACGGATGGACTACGAAATAGTTGAATTGCTGGTGGGCGGGGTGCTTGCCCTGCTGCCCATTGTGGCGGTGGTTGTGGTGGGTCTGTGGTGCATGAAACAACCACAACGGCGCATGCCCTGGTTCTTCTTTCTGGGGCCGGCGGCGTCGGTGGCATACATCTGGATTGCGGCGTACCTGGCGATGGCCGTATTTCAGCCGCCGGTTGACCCGGCGTTCGCTGGCGGCCGGGGCCTGGACCTCAGCGGCTTCTGGATCATCGGCGGTTCAATGGTGGGTGGCATTGCCGGCGTGCTCACATCGATGCTGCTGTGCGCCGCGAACCTGCTCCGGCAATACGGCCGCCACGCAACGGACGCCCCCTAGCACCAACCTCGGGCAAATCTTGCTGAGAATCAGCGGCGGTGGCCTCAGCGTTGGAAGTGGGCTTCTCCGCTGAACGCCACGGCCCGCTGGATGCAGGCGAGGTGGCCGGGGCGCAGCGGCGGGAGCCCGTCCACGGAGAACCAGCCCACGGCAACGGACTCGTCGTCGTTGACACGCGCCGTGCCGCTGATGTGGCGGCAAATGAATTCAATGCTCAGGAAGTCGCACACATCACCGTTAGGAAACGTCACTGGCCCCACCACCGTGATGCCCATCAGATGCTCAATGGTGGCAACGACGGCGGTTTCCTCAAAGATTTCACGCACCAGCCCAGGCCCGGGCTCCTCCCCCGGTTCCAGGATTCCCGTGATCAGCGCCCAGCCACCGGTGTCCGAGCGTTCGCCCAGCAAAACCCGGCCCTCGGCGTCGAACACCACACCGCACACCCCGGGCAGCCACAGCGGATCGTGGCCGATCTTTTCGCGCATCTTGACAATGAATTCCGGTGATCCCATGAAACCAGCCTAGCCCCAGGGAACGACGCCGATTCCGACGGCCACGGCCAGCATCACCAAGGACACTACCAGTGCGCGCCACAGCACCTTCTTGTGGTGGTCACCCAGATCCACCTTGGAGAGTGAGACCAGCAGCAGGATGGCCGGCACCAGTGGGCTTTGCATGTGGACCGGCTGGCCCGTGATGGAGGCCCGGGCCATGGCGGCCGGGTCAATGCCATAGTGGGCAGCCGTTTCGCTCAGCACGGGCAGCACACCGAAGTAGAACGCGTCGTTGCTCATGAAGAACGTCATGGGAATGCTCAGCAGTCCGGTGATCACGGCCATGTACGGACCCATGGAGGTGGGGATGACGCTGACCAGCCACGCGGCCATGGCATCCACCATGCCGGTGCCGCTGAGAACGCCGGTGAGGACGGCAGCAGCCATCACCATCGAAACCACTGCCACGATGCTGCCAGCGTGGGAGACGAGTGCACTGGCTTGGTCCTTGACCCTGGGGAAATTGACCACCAGGGCAATGGCCGAGCCAACCATGAACACGTAGGGCAGGGGCAGGATGTCCATGACCAGAACTACCATGAGCGTGGCGGTCAAGACCAGGTTAAACCAGAAGAGCTTGGGACGCAGGGTGCTGCGGTTGGGGTCCAGCTGGGAATCGGCCAGGGAGGTGTTGACGGCCTGTGCATCCTGGTTGGCCACGGCAAGAACCTGCTCATCAAAGCGGGCCTGCGCCGCGGAGCGGGGCTTTTCCACCGTGAGCACGGTGCCAGCGGTTCCGGTGCCAGTTGATCCCTTGCCGGCCGAGGTTTTGCCACCAGCTGCATTAGCGGGGGTGCCGCCTGAGGGGGTGCCGCCGTCGTGCTTGGAGCTTTCACTCCACGAGCTGCCGGACACGGCTAGGCGACGGCGTTCGCGCAGGCCCAGGTGCCAGGCGAAGAGGAAGATCACAATCATGCCGGCAATCAGCGACGGGATCATGGGGACGAACACTTCGCTGGGGGACACTTTCAGCGCTGCGGCGGCGCGGGCTGTGGGGCCGCCCCAGGGCAGGATGTTCATGGTGCCGTTGGCCAGGCCGGCCACGCAGGTCAGCACCACAGGGCTCATGCCCAGGCGCAGGTAGATGGGGAGCATGGCCGCCGTGGTGATGATGAACGTGGTGGAGCCATCGCCATCCAGGGAGACGATTGCGGCGAGCACTGCCGTGCCGAGGACCACCTTCGCGGGGTCGTTACCCAGGGTCCGCAGGATCAGCTTGACCAGGGGGTCGAACAGGCCGACGTCGATCATCATGCCGAAGTAGACAATGGCGAACATCAACAATGCCGCTGTTGACGTTAGGCTTTTCATGGAGTCCATGACCATGTCGCCCAGGCCCAGGCCGGCTCCGGCGAACAGGCCGAAGATGGTGGGGACAACTATCAGGGCCACCACGGGCGTCAATTTCTTAGTCATGATCAACGCCATGAACACCGCTATCATGGCAAATCCAAGGATTACCAGCATTTGAACTCCTTTGTACAAAGGCCGCATTTGTGACCCGCTTTACAGAGAATAGAGTGGTCTGCATCACACGCGGTGGTTAAGTTCGCTTGCTCCAACTAGTGCCCATTGAACACGTTTAGCCCATTAAGCCCACACTTGCCGTGAGTCCCATCCTTGAAGGAGAGTTCGTTGAAGCAGGTACGCCCCACGCCCAGGCTGCGCTTCTCCACCCGCGTCCTGCTCCTGCAACTGGGCGTGGTGTTTGCCGTGGTGCTCATCACCGCAGGCACCTTTGCCGCCCTGACCTACCAGCGGCTGGGCGATCAGGCCGAGGCGCGCGCACTGGCCGTGGCCCGGGCCGTGGCATCCGGGGAGGATGTGCGCCGCGAAACCGCAGCCCTCGCCACTTCCCCTGCCTCTGCTCTAACTCCCGCCAGCCTTGCCCACGGGCCACTCCAACTCGGTGCCGAGTCCACCCGGGAGCGGACGGGGGCCTTCTTTGTGGTCATTACCGATGACACCGGGCTCCGTCTGGCGCACCCCAACCCGGCCCTGTTGGGTCAGCAAGTTTCCACCGACCCCTCGGTGGCCCTGGGCGGCGGGGAAGAGACGTCGCAGGACTCCGGCACCCTGGGGCACTCGGCTCGGGCCAAGGTTCCGGTGTACGCCCCCGGCGCGGAATCCGATGTGGTGGGTGAGGTCAGTGTGGGATTCTCCAGCGACGACATCGCAGCCAGTCTGGGGCCCAATATTCTTCCCCTGGCGCTCACGGCGGCCATGTCTTTGGTCCTTGGAGCGCTGGCGTCAACCATGATGGGGACCCGGCTGCGGCGCCTCACCCTGGGCCTGGAACCGGAGGAAATCGCCGGGCTGGCACAAGACCAGGAAGCTGTGCTGCGCGGCGTTGACGAAGGCGTCATCGGAGTCTCCGAGAACGGCACCATCACAGTGTTTAATCAGGGGGCACGGCGGCTGCTGGCCCCAGACTCCACCGCAGACTTTGGCGGCATCCCCTTAAGCCACAGCGGGCTGCCACCGTTTCTCTTGGCAGCTGCAGCCGGGAGCGAATATGGCCCCTCAGAGCATGTTGCCGGGGACCGGGTGGTCATTGTCTCGGCCCGCCCCGTCAAGCTCGACGGCGACGACGCCCGGGCCCTGGGCAAGGTCATCATGGTCCGTGACAGGACCGAGGTGCAGGCTCTGACCCGCCAATTGGATGCCGTCAACGCCCTGGGCACAGCCCTGCGGGCGCAACGGCACGAGTTCGCCAACCGCCTGCACACGGTGGCCGGGCTTCTGGACCTTGAGCGGGCAGCCGAGGCCCGCGACTACGTTAGTGCCATCATGAGCAACGGCCCGCTGCGGTACCCCGCCAGGGACCTGGGCATGCTGGGCGATCCCTATCTGGAGGCCTTCATCGGCGCCAAGAGCATCGAAGCTCAGGAGCGGGGCGTGGAATTGAGGATAGGGGCTGACACCCTCATGCGCGGCCACGTCACGGACCCTCAGGATGTGACGGCGGTTCTGGGCAATCTCCTGGACAACGCGATCCTGGCCGCCGTATCCGGGTCAGCCGCCCAGAAGTGGGTTGAGGTGGAACTCTTGGATGACTTTTCAGCTGCCGGGGCCACCCTGCATCTGGTGGTGGCTGATTCCGGGGAGGGACTGCCACCAGCCGGTGCTTCCGACTCCTCCGCCGATGCCGCCGTCGATGCCAGCGAGCTGATCTTTGCCGCCGGTTTTTCAACCGCTGCCGCGGAACCGGGGGTTGCCGACCCGATCGCCGGGCACGGCGTGGGGCTGGCCCTGATCCGGCATTTGGCCCGCCGCCGTGGCGGCGACGTCTGGGTGGCCGACGCCGGCTCCCCCACCACCCACGGCGCCGTATTCTGCGCCCGCCTGCCCGGCGTTGTCTCGGCTGTGCCCGACGAAGCTGTGCCCGTCCCAGAGGAGAAACCATGAGCCACGATTTCACCGTCCTGATCGTTGAGGACGACTTTCATGTTGGACGGCTGCACGCAGGTTTCGTCAACGCCGTGCCGGGCTTCCGCGCCCTGCCCCCGGCGCCCACCGCCGCCCAAGCCCTTAACGTCATCCATGCGCAGGCGCCGGATCTGGTCTTGCTGGATGTCTACCTGCCTGACGCCACCGGACTGGACGTGCTGCGACGCATTGACGTTGATGCCATGATGCTCAGCGCCGCCTCTGATCCCGAAACCATCCGCAAGGCCCTGCGCCACGGTGCACTGGCCTACCTGATCAAACCGTTCTCCGCCCAGCTGCTGGAGTCCCGGCTACGCGGATACCTCAGGTACCGCCGCCTCCTAGCGGAAACCGGCACCCTCTCGCAGGACCGGCTCGAATCCGCCTGGCAGGCACTGCACCCGGCCGCTGCGGCCACGGGCCCCCGGCCGGGCTCAGCCACGGAGACGGCAGTGCTGAGCGCGCTTGCCCAGGGCGGGGACCAGTCCACCGCGGACGTGGCCAAGGCTGTGGGCATTTCCCGGACCACTGCCCAGCGGTATTTGCAGGGCTTGGCCGACGACGGCGCAGTTGTCATCTCCCTGCGCTACGGCGCCACCGGACGGCCCGAACACCGCTACAGCGCGGCCAAACCCTAGGGGCTGGTTTCGGCTGGCTCTGGGGCTGGTCGTGGCCCTTAGGCGGGGACCAGGAGCAGGGTGGCCAGCGCCCCTGCCAGCATCGAGGGGCCAAAGGGAATCGCTGACTTGGCAGTGCCGCGGCGGCTGACAATCACGGCCACACCCCACAACCCGCCCACGACGAACCCTGCGCCCAGGCCCAGCCAGACATGCTGCCAACTGAGGAAACCCAGGAACATGCCCAGCACTCCGGCCAGTTTCACATCCCCAAAGCCCATCCCGGCGGGGTAGAGCGCCCACAGCAGCCAGTACAGCGCGCCCGCAGCCAGCGCTCCCCCAACAGCACTGATCACCAGTTGCGGCATGCCCGCTGCCAACGCGGCGCCCAGGAGCAAAACTGCGGCCACGGGATAGGCCGGCAGCACATACCGGTTGGGAAGTTTATGGGTCCGGATGTCGATGACGCTCAGCACCACCGCAAGCCACAATAGGTACAGGCAGGCGGCCAGGACGGCGAGAAACGCCGCCAGGCTAGTTTCAAGCAGATCGGACAACCGAGTCACCATAGCGTGATGCTACGCCATGGGCGCGCCAAGCGGGGCAAACTCTGCAATTCCCGGGGCTATGCTGTGGACATGACTGCCCCAACTTTCACCGTCGATACTTTCAGACACCTTTGCCGCTCGTCCCCGTGGCGCTGGCAGAGCTTGCGTTTTGAGCTGCACCGAAAGTTTCCTGCTGCGAACGGCAGCGGCGAGAACCCAGACACCGCCGACACCGCCGCGGCGCTGAAGTGCTGGGTGCGGCGCCCCGGCGCCTTGCGGGTGGAAACACTGGAGGGGACGTTGCTGGCCAGCACCACCAAGATCAACGAATCCAGGGATTCGCTCTTTATCAGCGGAAACCGCAAGCCCTGGCTGTTGCCGCCGTCGTTGGTGAACCCGGTGCGGGACGGCAACGGTTTTGTGGTGCGGCGCCCCGAGGCCCTCTATGGCGAGCCGGCTTATGGCTCCGGCCGGTTCTCTGCGGCGCTGGACCCGGTGGAGTTGGCCGGGGACCGCCCGGTTCCCCTGGAGGCACCCTTTGCCAATGTGGCCGAGATTTCAGATATTGCCCCTGTCAGCCATCAGGGGCGGGAAGCAGTTGAGGCGGTGCTGACACCCAATGCCTCCTACCGGCCCACCTTTGCCGATGCGCCCCTGCTGTTTCCCGGGCGGACCGCCGTCCGCATTGACCTGGAGACGGGCATTTGTGTGGCCTCCCAGTCCTTGGATGGCGAAACAGCCGGGGCCGGGCATTGGATGGTGCTGCTGGGCATTGACGAGTACATGCTCGATGACCTGTTTGAGGAAGTCAGCATGGGCCTGACGGATGTGCGGTCCCACATCCCCTGGGATCTGGGCCCCACCCAATAACCACCCCGCCTCCCGAACGGGCAGTAGTTGTTGATGTTTGCGCTAAACATCAACAACTACTGCCCGTTCGCGAGGCTAGATTTCGGCGCGCTCCAGCATTTCTGTCACGAGTGCCGCAATGGGTGAGCGCTCCGAGCGGGTCAGGGTGACGTGGCCAAAGAGCGGATGCCCCTTGAGGGTTTCCACCACTGCCACGACACCGTCGTGCCGGCCAACGCGCAAGTTGTCCCGCTGGGCCACGTCGTGGGTGAGAACAATTTTGGAGCGCTGGCCAATGCGGCTCATGACCGTCAGCAGCACGTTCTTCTCCAGCGACTGCGCCTCGTCCACAATCACGAAGGAATCGTGCAGTGACCGCCCGCGAATGTGTGTCAGCGGCAACACCTCCAGCAGGCCACGCGCCATGACCTCCTCCATGACGGCGTCCGAAACCACCGAACCGAGGGTGTCAAAGACCGCCTGGGCCCAGGGGTTCATCTTCTCGCTTTCGGAGCCGGGCAAGTAGCCGAGCTCCTGGCCACCCACCGCGTACAGCGGCCTGAACACCACCACCTTGCGGTGTTCGTTGCGTTCCAGCACAGCCTCCAGCCCGGCGCACAGGGCCAGCGCGCTCTTGCCCGTGCCGGCCCGCCCACCGAGGGAAACAATGCCCACCTCCGGGTCCATGAGCAGATCCAGGGCGAGCCGTTGTTCGGCCGAGCGGCCGTGCAGGCCAAAGACGTCACGATCCCCGCGCACCAGGCGGACGTTCTGGTCGGCACCAACCCTGCCCAGCGCCGATCCCCTGTTGCTGGTGATGACCAGCGAGGTGTTCACCGGCAGGGCTGCAGCCTCGGGAATGGCTACTGCCTCATGGTTGTACAGGGCCGCCATCTCGAAATCCGTGGCATCGATTTCCTCAACACCCGTCCAGCCCGAATCGTGGACAAGCTCGTTGCGGTATTCCTCCGCGGCCAGGCCCATGGCGGAGGCCTTCACTCGCATGGGGACGTCCTTGGACACCACCGTCACGTTGTGCCCCTCGTTGGCCAGGTTTTTGGCGACGGCCAGAATGCGGGCATCGTTGTCGCTGCCTCGCATGCCCGCCGGAAGCACCTCCAGCGAAACGTGGTTGAGCTCCACACGGAAGGTCCCGCCGTCGTGCCCCAGGGGAACAGGATCACTCAAGCCGCCGTGCTGGGTGCGCAGGTCATCGAGCAGGCGCAGGGCTGTGCGGGCAAAGTAGCCCAGTTCGGGGTCGTGGCGCTTGGCCTCCAACTCCGAGATGACCACGATCGGGACAATGACCTGGTGTTCGGCAAAACGCGTGATGGCCCGTGGATCAGCCAGCAAAACAGAGGTGTCAATGACGTAACTGCGCAGTTTCGCCCCAACACTTGCGCTTGCTGAATGCTGTTCCCGGTTCAAAGCTTCAACCACGTCGACTCCAGCCCTCCGGAGCGTATTGTGCATCCGGATTCTAATCGGTACGGCGAGCGGAGTTGCCCTCCGTTATGCCTAAAGCTACGCCTTCGGGGGTGGCTGCTTTGCATACACGGAGGGCGTGTCGGGCAACGGCGAGCTTAACGTTTGGTACCGACGACGGCGAAATGGTGATCCGCTGCTGATAAATCAACAGCGGATCACCATTTCAAGGTCCCGGGCAGGCTAGCTGCCGAAGCGGCGGCTGCGACCGGCGTAGTCGCGCAGGGCCCGCAGGAAGTCGATTTTGCGAAACGCCGGCCATAGGGCCTCACAGAAGTAAAACTCGCTGTAGGCGCTTTGCCACATCAGGAATCCGGAGAGGCGCTGCTCCCCGGAGGTGCGGATCACCAGGTCCGGGTCCGGCTGGCCGCGGGTGTACAGGAACTTGGAAATGTCATCCACGCTGAGCTGCTGCGCAACGTCCGCCATGGCACGGCCCTGCGCGTCGGCGTCGAGCAGAAGTTCACGGACGGCGTCGACAATTTCCCGGCGGCCGCCATAGCCAATGGCCATGTTGACGTGGATGCGTTCCTTGGCGGGCACGCGCGCCGTCAGCGATGAAAGCCGTGCGGCCAGGTAGTCCGGGAGAAGTTCGGGGGCGCCCATGGCGTGGACGCTGATGTCGACGTCGGCGTCGAGCAGGTCCAAGGTGTTGGCGATGATGCCCATGAGCTCATCGAGCTCTTCCTGGGAGCGGCTCATGTTGTCGGTGGAGAGCATGTAAAGGGTGACAACTTTGATGCCCAGATCCTGGCACCAGCCAAGGAATTCCAGAATCTTGTCCGCGCCCGCCTGGTGGCCCTCACTGGTGGGTGCGTTGAATTGTTTGGCCCAGCGGCGGTTGCCGTCAACCATGACACCGATGTGTCTGGGCACCGTGCTGGCATCCAGCGACCTGGCCAGGCGCCGCTCGTAATAGTTGTACAGCAGCTTTGGCATCCGCGCCGAGCCAGTAAACAGTCGCATGAATGTGCACCTGGCCTTTGCGAATAATGGCCATGTGGCCGTACGAAACTTGCTAGCTCTAGGTTACCTGCACGTGCCGCCAATTCTCACCAAGCCGAACCGGTGCTCACATTACTGCACAGTAACTTTCCTGGGTGCTGCGTTATGCTTTTTTCATGATCCCCGTTGCTGGAGAAGACCTCAAACCATCGTGGCGTGGCTGGCTGCATGCAGGAACCGCGCCGATGGTCTTGCTTGCCGGGGTCACCTTGGTGCTGCTGGCGCCGGGCCGTGAAGCCAAGATTGCCTGCGCAATCTACGTCGTCACCGGCGTCCTGCTTTTTGGTACGAGTGCGCTATATCACCGTGGGAACTGGCCACCCAAGACCAGGGCCCTGCTCAAACGCCTGGACCACAGCAACATTATGCTGGTCATTGCCGGCTCCTACACACCCCTGTCAGCGCTGATGCTCCCCCGCCCCACTGCCACCTTGCTGCTCTGGATGATCTGGATAGGCGCCATCGCAGGTGTCCTGTTCCGCGTGGTGTGGGTCAACGCTCCCCGCTGGCTGTACGTGCCCATCTACGTTTTGCTGGGCGTCACCGCATTGTTCTTCCTGCCGCAATTCTGGGCGGCTGGGCCCGTCCCCACACTGTTGATCTGTTTGGGCGGCGCCCTGTACATTGCCGGGGCCGTGATCTACGGAATCAAGAAGCCCAACTTCAGCCACACCCACTTTGGCTTCCACGAGTTGTTCCACGCGCTCACCGTGGCGGCTTTTGCGACCCACTTTGTTGCAGTGGTCCTGGTGGTTTTTGACTAGGCGGTTTTGCTGGCCCCGCACAGCACCTCTAGGCTCGTGGCATGCCCCTCACACAAGCGCCCGCGCAGCTAAACTTTCAGTGTTTTGAGGGCCACGCCTCCCCCGTCCTGTGGACGGAGGTGGCAGCACTTTTTAGCGCAACCTTTTCGGCCGACCCCTACTTTGAAGACCCCGCCGACTTGGCCGCCATCACCGACTGGGGACCGGCTCAGCTGGCCCAACCGGGCGGGCGGCTGGTGGTGGCCCACCTAGATGGCACCGTCGCAGCCTTCGCCTTGTCCCACGGGCTGGTGGAGGATGCCCCGTGGCAGGAGATATTGGCGCTGGCCCTAGCGCCAGATGCCCGGTACCGGATGGCCGGTCCGGAAAACGTTGTGGTAATCCACGAGCTGGCGGTGGCCGCCAAGCACCGCGGCAGGGGTATCGCCAAGGAATGCGTGCGCCGGCTCCTGGCCCAGCGGACAGAAACCCACGTGGTGCTGGGCGTCTATGGGCAAGCGACATCCGCCCACGCCATGTACCGGCAGTGGGGCTTCGAGGAACTTGGCACAACAAAGGAGGCCGGTTCCCCCATCACGCTGCGGGTCCTGGGCCACCCGCTGCCGTGGCCGGCAGCCGGCAACCCGTGAATCAGAACCGAATAGCGTCAATGACCTTGACCCGGATGGCCACCAGTGCCGGAATAGCGCCTGCGAGCGCCCCCACCAGCACTGCCGCCCCGAGCCCAAGCAGCGCGGCCTCCACCGGAAACGCCGGATAATCTTCCAGGCCGGGAGCCACTTTCGACTCCACCCACGGGTTCTTGACAACAGCCACAGCAATCATGACGCCCACTGCGCCGGCCACGGTGGTGCCCACCACCGACTCCATCATGACGCCGGTGAAGATGCGTCCCGAGGTGGCACCAAAGCTGCGGCGAATGCCGATTTCGCGCACCCGGTAGCGCACGGTGACCATGGAAATGTTCAGCAGCCCCACGGCGCCGAGCAAAAGGATCAGGGCGGCAACGCCGGAGACCATGAGTTGCACCATGGCAAATGGGTCACCGTAGGCGGCGTAGTCGCTGCGATGCACGCTCACCTGCGCCCCGGGAAGTTGCTGGGCCAAGTCGGCGTTCAACACCGACACCAGCTGCTCAGCCATGCCGGCAGGCACCCAGATGCGCAGTTCGGGGCCCATGCCCGGCATCTGTTCTGCTGCACCTACGGCCTGTGCTGCCGCGGTCAGCATGAACGCTTGCGGCATCTCCTCCGGGTACCTATTCGGCATGACACCGATGATCACGGCGGTCGCCTTGTTCGAACCCAGCACTGTGACCTGGGGTGCCGTGGCGAGGTTCGGCCGCCCGGCCGCCGCATAGAAGGCGTCATTGACCACGACGGCGGGAGCCAGTCTGTCGGCGTCGTCCTCGGCAAACCAGCCGCCTTGGGCAATATCAACCCGGTGGATGGCACCGTACGCCGGATCAACCACTGTGAGTTGGACGGACTGGACACCACTGGGGAATTGGAACCGCCCCTGCGCCTGCGTGACGCGGGAGGCGTGGGTGAAACCGTAACGTTTCACCGTGGCCTCCAGAACACTGGCTGTCCTGTCCGCATCCGGCGCCTGGGCAGTGCTGGGGTCCGCGTAGACGGACACGCCCAGGGTTGCCTCCCTGCCGCCGTTGCGCTCGGAATCCACGCGCATGCCCTCCCTGGTCAGATTGCCCACGCCCACCACTGTGGTCAGGACGGCCACCGACAAGGCAACACCTATGAGAGCCAGCAACACGCGGGTCTTGTGGATCCGCAGCTCCGACCAAGCCTCCACCATGGTGGAGATGAGCGCCGTCATGCGCTGACCCCCATCAGGACGTCATTGACTGGCATCCCATCCGAGGAGGAAAGGACACCGGCGTCCAGGCGGTACCTGGTGCGGGCCCGTGCGGCCACATTGAGGTCATGGGTGATGGTCACCAGGGCGGCCCCGGATTCGGTGGCAATGGTGTCCAGCAGATCCATCACGGCCTGGCCCGTCTCCACATCCAAGGCACCCGTCGGTTCGTCCGCCAGAATCAGCCGGGGCCTGCGCACCAAGGCACGGGCAATCGCCACGCGCTGCTGCTCACCGCCGGAGAGCATGTGGGGCTGCGTGCCGGCCCGGGCAGCGAGTCCGACCCGGTCCAGTATCTCCATGCCAAGCGTGTTGCGCCGCCAAAATTCTTTCCGCCCCGCATAGAGCAGGGGTGTCACCACGTTTTCCAGGGCTGTACGCCCCGGCAGCAGGTTGAACTGTTGGAATACAAAACCGATGCTGGAACCGCGCAATTTTGCCCGGGTGTTGCTGCGCAGTCTTTCCACGGGGGTCCCGTCAAAGAGCATCTGGCCACTGCTGGGCACATCGAGCAGGCCCAGGATGTTCAACAAGGTGGATTTTCCGCAACCCGAGCGCCCCACTATTGCCGTATGGTCGCCCACCCGGATTTGCAGGTCTACACCGCGCAGAATGTGCAGCTGCTGATCATCGGCCAACACCACACTGCGGGTGACGTTGCGCAAATCCACCAGCGGCGCGCTGTCATCATTGTTGTCGGCGGGGCTTTCGCCAGCCAGGTACTCTTCGGTGGCACTGTCTTCGTCGTCGTGCGTGAATATGCTCGTCATCCTCAGCCACCCATCGGGCCGATGCCGGGCATCTGCCCGTTAGGCACCGCGGCATCCATGCCGGGCACAAACTCCAGCACCTGTTCGCCCTCGGCCAGCCCGGAACTGATCTCGACCTTGTCGCCGTCGTTCAGTCCCAACACCACCGAGCGCTCCTGCGGTACCCCGTTCCCGTCGACGGCGGGAACCCAGACCACCCCGTTCTGCACAGTGCCCTTGACGGCAGTCAGCGGCAGTGTCAACACGTCTTTCGCTTCACCGGCGGTCAGGGTGATGGTTGCACCCAGCCCGGCGAACACTGCCGTCCCGGCGGGGACGGCGCAGGTGACTTGGCCTGCGCCGCTCTCAGCGGGTGCCACCGGTTCAATGGGCCCCACCATGGCCGCTGGCACCATTGAGGCCCCAACACCGCCAGTGTCCTGGGTCTTCTTGTTACCCAATTGAACGTTGCTGCAGGTGAAGGGTGCCGGGCCGGTAGTGATGGTGCCGGTGGCCGTGGCTGGCTTGCCCAGGAGACGGAATTGCTGGGCCGTGGTCAAGGCTCCTGTGATGGAGAAGGTGCCCGGGCTGACTGAGCCGGCGTTGTCCCCCACACTGACCTCCTGGTTCAACAGCAGTGCCAGGGTTTCCAAGGTACCGGCCACGGGGGCCAGCACATCAGTGTATGTGTAGCTCGGAGCCGCTGGCAGGGCTTTCGCCGTGTCCGCCGAGGCGCCGTCGTCCGTGGTAGCCGCAGCGGTGCTGGGATCGGGGACTACTTCGCTGCGGATCTGAAGGATGCGGTCCCCTGCGGCCAGCTGGGCACCCTTGTCAACGAAGAAGAACACCACTTTGCCCGCCGCGGTGGCACGCACGGGCACGGCAGCATCACTTTGCACCGTTCCAGCCAGTTCCACCGTGTTGGTCACGGTGGCACGGTTTGCCGCAATGACGGGTGCCGCGATCTGGGCTTGGGGCACCAGCTGTTCGCCGTCGTTCCTAAGCCCGTCAATGAAGGCCAACTTGACCAAAGCCAAGGCTATGACGGCAAAAATCAACACCCACACAATTGGAAAAATGACACGGCGCAGTACACGCATTTCTGGTTTCCTTCTTCGAATCTCCCCACAGATCCCCGGACGGAGAAGTGTTCTCAACAATCTAGCCGAGCGCGGCGGATTGTGTGGGATGGCTCTCAGGCGCAGCAAAAAAATTCGCCCAGGCCCACGGCAGCCGGCAGGCAACCCGTCAGGACAGCAGCGCGGCTAGTTCCTGCGGGGTGGCAACGGGCCGGGCGCACACCATGTTCCGGCAGACATAGGCCAGCGGCTGGCCGCCACCGGCGGGTTCACCGGACAGCCCTCGGCCCTCAAACAGGGGCACCGGCGCCGGGCCAACACCATCCCACACAGCTATCGCGGCGCCCGGTGAGTTGGCCAGCCACGCCTGCCGCACCAGGGCGTCACGTTCCGGACCGGATGGACCCACAATGGCCACCTCCAGCGGCCCTGCCATCTGGGCCTGGGCCACCGCGAGCAGTCCACCTGCTGACCGCGGCGCCCGGCGCGCCAGGTCCGGCAACGATGCCAGCAGCCCCTCCGCCAGACTTCGATGGTGTCTGGATCCGGTGTATGCGGCCCACGTTGTCAACGCCTGCGCCAGCAGCGCCACCCCACTGGCGCTCGCATTGTCGAAGGGATCGGCATACTTGGATCCCGCCAAAGCGTTCTCCGCCGCATTGTTCAACACCACGCCGTCGACCATGAATTCCGTTTCCAGTGCGCCCATCAGGGTCCCGGCAAACTCAAAGAACCGCTGCTCCCCCGTGGCCGCATACAAGGACAGGAAACCGTTGGCACAGGAGGCGTAATCCTCCAGCAGCCCCTTGATGCCGCGCGCCCGGCCATCGTGGGACACCCTGAACAGCTGCCCAGACCAGTGGGCTGCGTGCAGGTACTCCCCAAGTTCGACGGCGGCAGCCAGGTAGTCCGCCCGGTCCAGGACCATGGCGGCCTCGACAAGTGCGGAGAGCAACTGCCCGTTCCACGCGGCAACCACTTTGTCGTCCCGGGCCGGCATGGTCCGCTGTTCGCGCCGGCGCAGCAGGGCCGGAATGATCATGTTCCAGGCGTCGCGCTCGTGGGAGTCCAAGGGGCGGCCCGGATGGAAAGGTGCTGTTCCCGTGCCCGGGATGTTCATGAACCCGGCAACCAACCGTGCCAGACGTCCAGCCTCGTCCTGCCCGCTGGCTGGGCCCACTGATTCCAGGGCTGCCGCGTTCAGCTCAGCCATGCTCCACTGATAGCTGGCCCCCTCGTGGTGCACCCCGTCAATCACGGTGTCGGCGTCCAGTGATGAGGCAAAGGCGCCGCCGGGCAGCCGCAATTCGTCCATGAGCCAGGTGATGGTTGCCTGCGCCGCGCCGCGGGCATCCGCAACACTCAGCGCCTGCGGTTGACCCGCCGTCGGCCCGGCAGCTGGCAGCGCCTGGGTCAGCCTGATCCAATGCACCAGCGCCTGCAGCAGGCCTGCGTTGTCGTAGAGCATTTTTTCGTAGTGCGGTTCAGACCAATCCGCGCTGACGCTGTACCGGGCAAAGCCGCCGCCCATCTGGTCGAAAAGGGCCGAGTTGACCATGGCCGCCAGGGTTCGCCCGGCCAGGCCCAACGCTTCTCTGCCCGTGGCGGTGGTGTCACGGGCGGCACACCGCAGCAGGAATTCCAGGGCCGGGGTGGGCGGAAACTTGGGCGACGTGCCAAATCCGCCGTGCTCAGGATCCTCGGCATGGGCCAGGGCGGCCACGGCAGCCTGCGCCACAGCTCCCCCATCGGCTGCTGGTGTGGAAGAAAGTTCGACGGCGGATGACTCACCCGCCGCTTGGTCGGGGGCGGCAGCGGCGCGAACCTGCCACAGCGGCGCTGACAACGCCTCGGCCAGCTCGTTGGCAGAGCGTTCCACCTCCGGCCGGCGTTCACTCCACGCCTCATGGACCGCTGTGAGCAGCTGCACAAAGGATGGCCGTCCGGGGCTTGGCTGGGGCGGGAAATACGTCCCGGCATAAAAGGCGCGCCCGTCCGGGGTGAGAAATACGCTCATGGGCCAGCCGCCCTGGCCGCTGAGGGCTTGTGTAGCCGCCATATAGGCGTCGTCCACGTCGGGGCGTTCCTCCCGGTCCACCTTGATCGAGACAAAGTGTTGCTTCAGATATTCACCCACCGCGGGGTCCTCAAAGGACTCCCCCGCCATGACATGACACCAATGGCACGCGGCGTAGCCCACAGACAAGAAAATGGGTACATCGCGTGCCATTGCTTCGGCAAAGGCAGCAGCATCAAACGGCTGCCAGTCCACCGGGTTTTGCGCGTGCTGGCGGAGGTAAGCGCTTGGTTCACCCGCCAGCCTGTTCATGGCGAAAGTCTACTTCGCGTCCGTTTCGGGAGCGGCGCCTGTTTCCTTGCCCACGGCGGGAGCCGGACGGGGCGCTGGAACGGTGGTCTCGGCGTCGTCCCTCATGATGGGAATGCCCATGTACTCGGCATCCGGGCCATGCGAACCGCCCGCATGGCCTTCCTCAACCTGGGCCCGGTAACGGACACGGCGAATGCGCTTGACCATGTCGCGGATCAAAAAGAACATGACGATCACAATGCTGAAGGTCACAACAAAACCCAGCAGGCCGGGCGTGATCTGGTCCTCGGTAAGCCCCGGGCGCAGGCCGCCGGGCGTGGGAACTGCGGGGTCAGTGGTGGCAAGCAAAATCAAAGTGTGCACAATCCGTCTTTCGTTTCATCCCCGGCAGGCGTGGTGCCAGCGGGAAACGTCCACTATCTATCGTAGGCCAGCAAAGAGGTCACTTTCGGGCAGAGCGGTGGGAACGCGGGAGCTAATCAGGGAATAGTCCTCCCACGGCCACACTTTGCGCTGCATGGCCGGGCTTACGGCAAAGAAGAAACCGTCGGGGTCCACCTGGGTTGCATGGGCGCGCAAGGCGTCATCACGTTTTTCAAAGTAGTCGCCACAGTCAATCTGGGTGGTGGTGGGGTGCTTGCTGACGGGCATGGAGTGGCCCTCGGAGTCGGTTTCCAGCCAGGCGGCAAGCCGTTCCGCATAGGGAGAGGTCAGGCCTGCCTCCTCCAAGGCGAAGTGGAGGGCACGGAACCTCTGCGGGTTGAAAGCCAGATCGTAGTAGAGCTTGGACGGCTCCCACGCCTCGCCGGTGCCGGGGTACAAGTCGGGATCCCCGGCGGCGTTGAACGCCTCCACGGTGATTTTGTGCGCCATGATGTGGTCCGGGTGCGGGTAGCCACCGTTTTCGTCATAGGAGATGATGACGTGGGGCCTGAAACGGCGCACCAGGCGCACCAGCGGCGCGGCCGCAATCTCCAGGGGCTTGAGCGCAAAGCAGTTGGCCGGCAGCTCCGGCAGGGGGTCCCCCTCGGGCAGTCCGGAGTCCGTGAATCCCAACCACTGCTGGGAAATGCCCAGAATGTTGGCGGCGTTGGCCATTTCCAAGCGGCGTGCGCCACCCATGTCGCGGGAGGGATGGGGTGCGCCAAGGAGGGCGGGGTTTTGAATGTCGCCGCGCTCTCCGCCAGTGCAGGTAGCCACCATCACCTCGACGCCGGCGGCGGCGTAGGAGGCCATCATGGCGGCGCCCTTGCTGGCCTCGTCGTCGGGATGGGCATGAACTGCCAAAAGTCGCAGCGGCTCCGCTGCAGTGCGCTCATTGCCGTTCATGGGGGTTACCTTCATTTCTGTGACAACTATCTGTGACAACCAGGGGGCAAAATTCCCTGATCAAATAAACGCTAAACTTGTCTAAGTCCAACGCCTTCATCAACTGTGGGCGGCCAGGCCACGGGACCCGTGGAACAGACACAAGTGGATGCAGTGACAAACTCAGATTCTCCAGCAGCTACAAGCCTAACCAATCGCTACGGCACACCCAAGCGGATCATGTCCAAGCGAAGCAAACTCATTCTGCTCGTCGTGGCCGGTGCGCTGTCCCTGACATGGGTTTTGTGGGTTGTTATTGGCGGCAATACGGGCATTTCCCAAAAAATCCTTAGCTACAACGTGGCAGACGGCACCATGACAACGGTGGACCTGGCTGTGACGAAGGACCCCTCGGCCACGGCCAAGTGTGCCCTTAAAGCCATGAATGACAGCTACGCCGTGGTGGGCTGGAATGTTGTCACGGTGGGCCCCAATGCCAAGGACGCCGGCTCGGAGAATGGCCGCACCACCACCGTGCGCGGCGAGATCCGGACCGACTCGCTGGCAGTCACCGGCGTGGTGGAAAACTGCTGGCTGGTCAAGTAGACGTAACACGCACCACGTCGATTCTTGGGTTTATCCCCCTTATTGACTAAACTAGACCCTATTACCTTCTGCCCCGCTTGGTTTCCAGCTCTTTTTACGCGCCGGACCACCTGTAGCGGGGCCTTTGCTTTTGTACATTCAAGGAGAATTTCGTGGCTACTACTAACAGTGCGCCCCCCTCTGCATGGCTGACCCAGGAAGCTTTTGACCGCCTCCAGGCCGAGCTGATCCAGATGTCCGGTCCCGGCCGCGCCGAAATCGTCAGCAAGATTGAACAAGCCCGCCAGGAAGGCGACTTGAAGGAAAACGGCGGCTACCACGCTGCCAAGGACGAGCAGGGCAAGATCGAAGCCCGCATCCGTCAGCTCAGCGAAATGCTGCGCTACGCCCGCGTGGGCGAGGCCCCGGCCGATGACGGCATCGTGGAGCAGGGCATGGTGGTGGTTGCCACCATCGCAGGAGATGAAACCACCTTCCTGCTGGGCAGCCGCGAAGTGGGTGCCGGGGACCTTGATGTGTTCAGCGAACGCTCAGCCCTGGGCGAGGCCATCATGGGTTCCAAGGTGGGCGATAAGGTCAGCTACCTTGCCCCCAACGGCAAGAACATTGACGTGGAGATCCTCTCCGCCAAGCCGTACAAGGGCTAACACCCGCACTTGGGCAACTGACCCGCAGTAGTGGTCGAAAAAACGCGATTTCGCGGTGTTTTTCGACCACTACTGCGGGTCAGTTGTTTAACTGGGCCCTCGCGGGTGGGAGGGCGTGGGGGCTAGTGGACCACTATGGGCTGGAAGCCTTCGGCGCGCATGCCGCCGGGGGACATTGGCTATGCGCACCACTGACACCGGGCAGCGCGCCAGTGACTCAGCTGCGCCTCGCTGGCAGCTGGTGCGGCGCAGGGCCAAAGTCCTGGGACCCCGAATGGGCACTATGCGCCCTACCCGCTCCCAGGACTGCGCATAAACCCCGGCATCACCTGTTCCCGCCCCCGTGCCCCAACCGCCCAAGAACTGACCCGCAGTAGTGGTCGAAAAACGCCGCGAAATCGCGTTTTTTCGACCACTACTGCGGGTCAGTTGCTTTTTGGGAGGGCGTGGGGGCTAGTGGACCACTATGGGCTGGAAGCCTTCGGCACGCAGCGCCGTCAGGACCAGTTCACAGTGGTCGTGCCCCTTGGTTTCCAGGTTCACGGTGATGGAGACATCGCCCATGGAGATGGATCCGCCCACCCGGGTGTGGTCCACACCGGTGACGTTGGCGTCGTTCTCAGCAATGATGCGTGAAATGGTGGCCAGCGAACCCGGTCTGTCATTGAGCATCATGCGCACCGTCAGGAAACGCCCCGCGGCAGCCAGACCGCGTTGGATGACCTTGAGCATGAGCATCGGGTCAATGTTGCCGCCGGAGAGGATGATGGCCGTGGTGCCAGGGTTCTCGATCTTGCCTTCCATGATCGCGGCAACGCCCACCGCGCCGGCCGGCTCCACCACCATCTTGGAGCGCTCCAGCAAGAAGATCAAGGCCCGCGCCAGGGCGTCTTCGCTGACGGTGACAACGTCGTCCACCAGTTCGCGGATGATCGAGAACGGCAGCTGACCGGGCCGGCCCACAGCAATGCCGTCGGCCATGGTGGAAACCTTCTTCAAGGGCACCAGGGCATCGGCGGCCAGAGAGGGCGGGTACGCTGCAGCGTTCTCCGCCTGGACGCCAATGACACGGATTTCCCGGCCCAGCTCCTTGGCCCGGGCCTTGACAGCCACGGCCACGCCAGCCAACAGGCCGCCACCCCCAACACCCATGATGATGGTGTCCACATTGGGCACCTGGTCAAGGATTTCCAAACCGATGGTGCCCTGCCCCGCCACCACGTCAACATTGTTGAAGGGGTGCACAAAGACGGCACCGGTCTCGTTGGCGTAACGCTCGGCCTCGGCCAGGGACTCATCAACGTTGAAGCCGTGCAGCACCACTTCGGCGCCGTGTCCGCGGGTGGCGGCAAGCTTGGGCAAGGCAACACCCACGGGCATGTAGATCCGGGCCTTGATGCCCAGTGCCTTCGCAGCGACGGCCACGCCTTGGGCGTGATTTCCGGCCGACGCCGCCACAACGCCGCGAGCCCGTTCTTCCGGCGTCAACCGTGCCATGCGGACGTACGCGCCACGAACCTTGAAGGACCCCGCACGCTGCAGGTTCTCGCACTTGAAAAACACCTCGGAACCCGTCAACCGGCCCAGCGCCCGCGAACTCTCAATGGGTGTGAGCGCAATAATCTCCGTCAACAACTCCCTTGCCTGTTCTACATCTGCAAGGGTGACGGGGAGATCGCTTGATGCGTTCACGGTACTTTTCTCTTTCTCTACGGAATCTCGATGATGCAAAAACGTGGTGCGCCGCTGGGGCACCTTAGGGTTTGTCTGGGCCGTGTTCGACGTCGGACGGGGCCTCGGGTGCCGGTGGCCCAGCGGGCACGGGGGTGAGCCCGTATATATCGGGAAGCAGGGGATCGTTCTCCCAGCCCCGTTCGGCTATGTAGCGGATAAAGGAATTGGTCACCGCCAGCAGCGGGACGGCAAAGAGTGCGCCCAGGATGCCGGCAACACCTGAACCGGCGGCAACTGCCAGGATCACAGCGACCGGGTGCAAATTCACAGCCCTGCCCATGATGAAGGGCTGGAGGAGGTGGCTTTCCAGCTGCTGGACGGCCAAAACAATGGCGAGCATGATCAAGGCGTTGACCCAGCCGTTGGCCACAAGGGCCAGCAGCACGGCCACGGCCCCTGTCACCAGGGCACCGACCACGGGGATGAACGAGCCCACGAACACCAGCACGCCCAGCGGCAGCGCCAGCGGGACCTGGATGATGGCGGCACCAACACCAATGCCCACGGCATCAACAGCTGCCACGAGGATTTGCACCCGCGCATAGTTGCCCAGTGAGCGCCAGCCGCGGCGCCCGGCACCATCCACGGCGGGGCGGGCCCGGAGCGGGAAGAACTTCACAATGAAGGCCCAAATGTCTTGGCCTTCCAGGAGGAAGAACAGCAGGATGAAAAGTGTGAGCAGCAGCCCGGCCGCAAAATGGGTGAAGCCGCTGCCAAAGCCAAGCGCGCCGGAGATGATGGTGCTGGAATTGTTTTGCACCGCGGCAAGGGCCTCGTTGAGGTACTTGTTGATTTGGTCGTTGCTGATGCCCAGTGGGCCGTTGGTCAACCACTCCTGGATCTTAATCACGCCTTGGATGGCTTGCTCGCTCAGGGCGGAGAAGCCTGTCACCATTTGCCGGCCCACCAGGAACAAACCGCCCAGCACAACGACGATCAGCCCCACTTCGGCGATCGCCACGCTCAGGCCTTGCGGAAGGCCAATTTTCTTCAAGCCGCGCACCAATGGCCGCAGCAGGGAGGCAAGGATGGCCGCCAGCATGATGGGGATGATCAGGATGGTAATTTGGCTCAGCAGCCACACCAGCATGGCCGAAACCAGCAGGATTGCTCCCACCCGCCAGGACCATGCTCCGGCCACACGCATGCCAAAGGGGACCACCGAAGCGTCCTGTGGTGAATTGCGCTCTTGTTCGTGCTGTGAGGGCGTCATAAACCAATAATTCCCTATGGGGCAAAAATACGTTAAACGGTGTCCATTGTCAGCGTGGCGCAGCACCCGCTCCAGCACCCGCTCCAGCACCCTCGCAGCGTCATCGCGGCGTCCGGCTACACGTCCAGATGGGCGTCAATCCCCCAGTTCATGGTGAATGACTCCCCCGGCGCGAGCCATTTCAGGCCGTCGCCGGAATTGAAGGCATTGGCCGGGCCCGTCATGGGTTCCATGGCAACAGCAAGGGCACGTCCCGGGAACACATCGGTGATGTACACGTGGACGTAGGAGACAGTGCCGTCGTGGAACAAACTCACGCTGCGACCGTCGGGAGCCTCCAGCGTGTGCCGGGCGACGCCGTCGTCCGTCAGCAAATCCGTGAAGCACGTATCCATCAAGGACTCCGGGACCGCCTTGCCGCCGCGCAGGTCATAGCGTCCGTCGACGGCGGCCGTGCCCGTGGGAATCATACGGCTGTTGGTGCTCAGGGCACTCCCGGCGTTGACAGTGATCCGCAGTTCCTGGGGCGCAACCGTGCCAAGGGTGAAGTAGGGGTGGGCGCCCAGCACAAACGGCGCACGCCGCTGTGAATCGTTGATCAGCGTCTGGGCAACACGCAACTCCCCCGAAGCGCCCAGCTCGTAGCGGACCTGATGCCGGGCCAGAAACGGGTAGCCGTGCTGGGGGTGGATGGTGGCCTCCAGCAACACATGCGTGGGACTGTACTCCAACGCCGTGTAGCCCACGTTGCGCAACAATCCGTGGATGGCGTTGTTGCGCGGGACCTCGGTGATATCCAGCTGCTGCGGCACGCCGTCGAGCTCCCACAGCCCCCCATCCACGCGGTTTGCGAACGGCGCCAAGGTGATTCCGGCGGCCCCGGGGGCAATGGAATCCAGAGGATAGCTCTCCACCAGGGCCACCCCACCCTTGTCATAATGGCGCAGGCCCGCAGCCAGTGAGGTAATAATGGCGGTAGCATCCCCACGCGCCAAGGTGAACTGTGTTCCTGTGGCCGCCCGGATTCCCGCGGTTTCAATGGGAGTTGTCATGGGGATTAGATTACCGCCTCAGCCGCACAGAAATTGTTCTATTTCGCGCCGTTGACTGCACAAATACCCTCGACTAATGTAATATTTTGTTTGAAAACTATTTATTTTGATCATTTCGAGTGGAGGGTTTCACATGCTGGCACCGGAACGGCAGGCACGCATCCTGAAGGAACTTCAACTTCATGAGGCTGTGCGCGTTGCAGACATTGCAGCAACCCTCAACGTGAGTGAAATGACCATCCGGCGTGACATTGAGGCGCTGGACCACAACGGACTGGCCCGCAAGATCCATGGCGGCGCCATGCGCCTTGCCCGCTTGAGTGCGTTGGAGCCCGGCTTCCTGCTCAACGTCGACAAGCAGCTCGACGGCAAACTGGCCATCGCCGTCCAGGCCTTGGCCTTGATCCAGCCCGGCATGACAGTGGCCATGACAGGCGGCACCACCACCTACCAACTGGCCGTGCTGCTGGCACCTGAGCTGGAACGGTTGCGCAACCTCACGGTGGTCACCAACTCCTTGAAGGTTGCCGAACTTTTGTACCGCCAACAAGGCAGCTCCGATCTGAAGGTCATTGTCACAGGCGGTGAGCGCACGCCGTCGGAAGCCCTTGTAGGCCCCGTGGCGCGCCTGGCCCTGGGCAGTCTTAACACGGATATTTGCTTCATGGGCGTCCACGGCCTGGATTCACAGCGCGGTTTGAGCAGCCCCAACTGGCTGGAAGCCGAAACCAACGCGGCGTTCATCGAGGGCACCACGCGCCTGGTCATCCTGGCCGACAGCACCAAGTTCCAGGTCCGTTCACTGGCCTCCATTGCGCCCATGAGCGCCGTGGACACCATCATCACCGACAGCTCCGTCAGCCACGTCACCGCCGAACAGTTCACCCCGCTGGTTCAGCACTTCATCAAAGCCCCGTCAGCCGCTGCACAGTCAGCGGCCGCTCCCATCAGGAAGTCCTCATGACCATTGCTACAACAACGCTTCTCGCCGATGGCCGGGAGCTCATCTATTTTGACGACGGCGGTTTGGCCAAGGCCCATGTTGGCGTTGACACCCGTCCGCTGGACGCCCGCTCGGAGGAAAACACCGGCGAGCTGCGCTTTGACGCGCTGACCGGCGACTGGGTGGCCATCGCCGCGCACCGGCAAACACGCACCTACCTGCCTCCTGCGGACCAGTGCCCGCTGTGCCCCACCACGGGGGCGAATCTTTCCGAGATCCCCGACACCGACTACGACGTCGCGGTGTTTGAGAACCGATTCCCGTCGCTGGGCCCGGCCGTTGGGGCCATTGAGGCCAGCCCCGGTTGGGGAACCACGGGACGGGCCTTTGGCCGGTGCGAGGTGGTTGCCTTCACCCCGGAGCACACAGGCTCCTTTGGCGGGCTTTCCACAGAGCGCGCCCGCACAGTCATCGATGCGTGGGCACACAGGACAGAGGCACTCAGTGCACTGCCCGGCGTCAAACAGGTTTTCCCCTTTGAAAACCGCGGCCAGGACATTGGCGTGACCTTGCACCACCCGCACGGCCAAATCTACGCGTACTCCTATGTGCCCCCGCGCAGCGAGGTCATGGCCACGGCAGCACGGAAGTTCTTTGACGCGCACAACGGTCAGGCAACCTTGCTGGGTGACGTTGTGGCCAAGGAGTCCGAATCCGGTGAGCGCATGATCGCCCAGGGCGAGCATTTCAGCGCCTACGTGCCCTTTGCGGCGCACATGCCCCTGGAAATTCATCTGACCCCGCACCGCCACGTCCCGGACTTTACCGCCCTGAATGACGCCGAGCGCGACGAGCTGGCCGTGATGTACCTTGACGTGCTGCGGCGCCTGGACAACCTGTATGACACGCCCACCCCGTACATCGCCGCCTGGCACCAGGCACCCCTGGACGCACATTTGCGCCCCGCGGGCCGCTTCCACCTGGAGCTCACGTCCCCGCGCCGGGCAGCCGACAAGCTGAAGTTCCTGGCCGGCTCTGAGGCAGCCATGGGCGCCTTCATCAACGACACCACACCGGAGCAAACTGCCGCCGTTCTGCGCGGCACCTCCACGGCTGTGCGCAGCAACGCCGACACAATGAAAGCAGGATTGGCATGAGTGCGTCCATCGACGCAGCCCACGTGGCTAAGGCATTTGAGGAAACATTTGGTGCTGCGCCCCAGGGTGTCTGGGCAGCGCCGGGCCGGGTAAACCTCATTGGTGAGCACACCGACTACAACGAAGGCTTTGTGCTGCCGTTCGCCATTGACCGTGCAGCGGTGGTGGCCATCCGTTTGCGTGATGACAACATTGCCCAGCTGCGTTCCAGCTACGGCACTGAGGGCACGGTGAGCGTGGACCTGGACACCCTCTCGCATGACACCATGACCGGCTGGACAGCATACCCGTTGGGCGTTGTGTGGGTCATGCGCCAGATGGGCATCACCATTGGCGGCTTTGACCTGTACCTGCACTCAACCGTGCCCTCCGGGGCGGGTCTGTCGTCTTCGGCCGCCATTGAGTGCGCCGTTGCCACAGCCTTCAACGAGCTGGAATCGGCCGGGCTGAGCCCCAACGAGCTGGTTCTGGTGGGCCAGCGTGCCGAGAACGAAGTGGTGGGCGCGCCCACCGGCATCCTGGACCAGTCGGCGTCGTTGTTATCCACCGACGGCCACGCGGTGTTCCTTGACTGCCGCACGCAGGAATCCACACTGGTGCCGCTGGACTTGGCTGCCGCTGGCCTGCTCATCCTGGTGGTGGACACCAAGGTCAGCCACGCGCACGCAACCGGCGGCTATGCTGCCCGCCGCGCGTCCTGCGAGCTGGGCGCCGAGGTACTTGGCGTGGCCGCCCTGCGCGACGTTGTCGCCGCGGACCTGCCCGAAGCCGCGGGCCTGTTGGACGATGAGACATACCGGCGCGTGCGCCACATTGTCACCGAGAACCAGCGCGTGCTGGACACCATTGTTGTGTTGGACGACGCCGGACCGGCCGCCATTGGTGCCTTGCTCACCGCCAGCCACGTGTCCATGCGCGATGACTTTGAGATCTCCTGCCCCGAGCTGGATCTTGCCGTGGACACCGCCCTGGCCCATGGTGCCCTTGGTGCACGCATGACCGGCGGCGGCTTTGGCGGATCCGCGATTGCACTGATCCCGGCCTCGGTAGAAGCCACGGTCCGCGCCAGCGTGGTGGCGGCCTTTGCTGACGCTTCCTTCACGGCCCCGGATATCTTTGCCGTTTCCCCGGCCCAGGGCGCGCGCAGGGTCCGGTAAAACCACAACTAGCCCGCAGTAAACGGCGAAAATTCACGATTTTGACGTGTTTTTCGCCGTTTTCTGCGGGCTAGTTGTTTAATCGGCTACTTACCCAGGAAGTCCTGGTGCAGTTCGTGCGTCTTG